>NZ_DASZJJ010000022.1:0-7238 GCF_035948235.1 Paraburkholderia sp.
TCATGAACGTACTCGGGTTCCAGGAAGCGGTCGACACCGCGCTGCCGGTCAATATAGGCAAGGGCGTGGTCGTGCCCGTTGTCACCGTCCCTGCGTATGTCCTGCTGAAGCTTATGGCCTGGCAGGATCGCCGCGCGAACAAGAACACCGATGCGTCTGATCTGCTCTTCGTGCTATTGCGATATTCTCACGCGGGCAACGCCAGGCGCGTCTTTGACGTCGCCTATGACCTGCTGGAATCCAACGATCACAACATCGAAGTCGCGTGCGCCGGCATGCTCGCGCGCGAGGCGCGCGCCATCGCGCTGCCGGAAACGTTCGCAGCTGTGCGCGCCATACTGCAGACACCCCAAACCCTCGCGTTGCTTAAAGACGACCTGTTCGCGCGAGCTGCGCAATTTTTCGTCGGCGCGACAAACAGTGACCCAGACGCCCTGCTCGATGCCTTCGCATCGCAGTTTTGCGACGCACGCCCGTGATCGGTTGGCGGCGTTCACTAATAGCAGCTTTGCCGCCGTGAGGCGTAGCCAGAATATGGATGGCTAGGCAGTTAGATGCATTTTTATGGTCCTGTACCGGGCGCCAGATGCGCCAGATCGACACCCCGAAAATCAGCCTGGAAACGCCCGACTTGAAATTGAAGCAGAACGCCCCCTGCGCGGGGAAAGCAGAGCCGACTCTGTCTGCGGCTGCGCGGGACGCGCCGCCGCTCCTCTACCTTGGCCCTGTGCACTGCAGCCGATTCCGCCGGGATGAACGGCTCACCTACGCCGCAAAAGTAGACGAACGGGAACTGTCGGGCCGGCAGGCCCAGGGAGATCGCCATGACACGCGCGCGGACGGACAGCAACGCGGCATTGCTCGGCACATGGAAGCTTCTATCGTTCACGACCGAAGACACTGCGACCGGTCTGACGACGAATCTCTTCGGCATCAAACCGGATGGCTATCTCTGTTACGGTGCGGATTTCCGGATGTATGCGATCCTCGTCGCGCACGGGCGAAAGGCGCCCGCCGATCTCGTGCCCACGGACATGGAGCGTATCGAGCTTTTCAATGGACTTTGTTCCTACGCAGGAAGCTATGTCATCGCCGGTGACGAAGTCCGGCACCATATCGATGTGTCGTGGAACCAGTCGTGGACAGGCACCACCCAGGTTCGCAGGTTCAGGATCGACGGCGATTATCTGCACATCACGACGCTGCCTGCGCGCAACCCGGTGACGGGCAACGAATGCGTCTCGGTGCTGTTGTGGGAAAAACTCACGTAGCCATACCTGGCATCCACCGGACACGGAGTGAATTTCAGGCACGGTGCTGCGCCGCGATTCAGGCTTTCCTGATCAGGAAGCGGTCGCGGTTCCTCGCATCAGCGAGCCAGCGCGGTGCGCGGCCACGTCCAGTCCATGTCCAGAGTTGAAGGCGCCGTGCGGCGCCCTCAGCCAATTCCGCATGATCTACGAAGTGATTCGCGGTCTAGCGACCGGTCTATTCGCGTCCCGCGGTAAAAGTCATTTTGACGCTGCACGCCCGCGCACCTTGCCACCGCTGCGCACGGGTTCGACGTCGATGGCCGTCACGGCCTTGGGCTTGAAGTACAGCGAGCTCAATGTCGCCGCCCCCATGTCCGAAGCCGCCTCCAGCAGGAAGGGTGCAAGTTCCTTGAGACGCGCCTCCGGCAAGCGGCTGCTCGGTCCGGCGAGACTGACGATGCCAACCACCTCGTTCGTCACAGGATTGCGCACCGCCGCCGCGATCGAGGTCATGCCGGTTTCGTAGGTTTCGATAGCGACGCCATAGCCACGCTGGCGCGCACCGTTGAGGTCTTTCAGGAACTGCTGGATGGTCTTGGGCGCGCGCGGCGCGTTGTGCGCTTTCGGCCCGAGCCCGCCTTGCCTGGACACCAGTTCGATCGCGCGTTCGTCGGGCAGTGTGGCGAGCCACGCCTGTCCGCTCGCCGTGCAATGCAGCGGGGGATTGCTGCCCATGTCCGGGTCGTAGCGCAAGCCCGATTTCGCACCTTGGGCCTTGCCAACGAAGGTGATGTGATCGTTCTCAACCACGCCAAGGCGTGCCAGTTCACCCGATGCTTCGGCGAGCCGGTCAAGCACGGGCTGCGAGATATCGAACACACCGCTCGTCGACAGGTAAATCAGCGCCAGCGACACGAGCTTCATGGCCAGCATGTACTCGCCATGCTCCTCGTCCTGGCGCACGAAGCCCTCTTCGATCAGCATCGCCAGAAGCCGGTGTGTGCCGCTGCGGGGAATGTCCAGCGTGTCCGCGATGGTGGCCAGTGGCATGCGTCCACCGTTTTTCGCCAACAGTTCAAGCACGCCCAGTGCACGCTCAAGATTCCCGGCCATATCGATTTCTCATGTGTTTTCGTGGATATGAAATGAGAACACAATTCCATACTGGAATTCAAGCTGAATCGAATGAGCGTGCGTTTAGATGAGCGTCCGATCAAACCGTCGCTCAATGCCCCGCGCTCACGCTCGCCGGCGCGAACGTGCCCCGATGGCGTGTCCCCTTGAGTAGCACGGCCAGCCCGCCCACTGTCGCAGGCACCGCCAGCGCCGTGAACACTGCGCCAAAGCTCCAGTTCGCATGCAGCATGGCTGCGCCCACCAGCGCGCCGGTGATGCCACCAAAACGGCCCACGCCGAGCATCCAGCTGGTGCCCGTCGCGCGCATCTCGGTGGGATATGAGCCGGCGGCAAGTGCGCAGAAGCCCGTGTTCGAACCGTTCATGCAGTAGCCCATGCCGAACGCAAGCGCGCAAATGATGCTGAAAGGATGCGCCGATGCGCCCATGTAGCAGGCCAGCACGCCACCCGCCAGTACGGTTGCGCCGAGCGCACGATGGGGATTGAAGCGGTCCATCTGCCAGCCGATCAACACCGATCCGATCGTACCGCCCGCCTGGAACAGCGCGCCCACCACGGCCGCCTCGCCGAGCGAGAAACCCAGTCCGCGAATCAGCGTCGGCAGCCAGTTGCCGAGCAGATAGACCGTCAGCAACCCGGCGAAATAGCAGATCCACAGCATCACGGTGCCGAAGGCATGTTCGCGCGACAGGATCGCTCGCACCGGACTGCGCGGCGCCTGAGCGGGCTCATGTGAGACAAAGCGGGTCTGCGCGCTGGCCGATCCGAACTTCATGCGATTGAGCACGCTGACAAGGCGCGCCCGGCGGCTTTCCTTGAGCGCCAGATAACGCGCCGATTCGGGCAACCATTTAATCAGCACCGGCACGTACAGGACGGGCAGCACCCCACCCAGCATCAACACCGACTGCCAGCCCCACTGAGTGATGAGCCACGCGCTCACGAACCCGCCCCCCGCCGCGCCAAACGTAAAGCCGCAAAACACCGCCGTTACCATCAGCGCGCGGCGACGCGGCGGCGCGTATTCGGCCATGAGCGTCGCGGCATTGGGCATCGACGCGCCCAGGCCGATGCCGGTAAGAAAGCGCAGGATCGCGAGCGACTCCACGTCGACCGCGAACGCCGACGCCAGGCTCCACACGCCGAAGAACAGCACGGCCACGGTCATCACCGTCTTGCGGCCAAATCGATCCGACATGGGTCCCGCGCCCAGCGCGCCAAACGCCAAACCAAGCAGCCCGCCGCTCATTACGGGGCCGAGCGCGTCACGCGGAATCGCCCACGCACTGGAAAGCGATGGCGCGATAAAGCCGATCATGACCGTATCGAGCCCGTCGAGCATGACGATCATCATGCACAACAGCAGCACGAGCCATTGAAAGCGCCCCACAGGTTGGTCATCCAGAAACTGCTGGACGTCGAGGGTACGCGTGGCTGAATGGCCCGGTGCGGCCGGTTTCGAAAAATCCATCGTTGTCTCCGTGTCATTTTCTTGTTGTGTCGATTGATCGGCCCGCCCGGGCGATGCGTCTTGTGACATCTGCCCGGGTAGCCCAATGCGCTTCAGATCGTCTCGCGCGCTTTCTCCAGCACCGCGAGCGTCGCCTCGCGCAGACGCCGCGCGCGATCCACCGCGCGCGTCGACTTCGCCCACTGCTGCGTCGGCACTTCGACGCTTACCGGTAAGCCGTCCGGCAGCGCACTCAGAATTCCTACGAGGTCGAGGCCGCCCTCACCCGGAATCATTCGCTCGCAGCGCGCCTGGAACAGCAAGGTGTCGAGATCGGCTGGCCGCTGCGCCGGCGCGTCGCAGAACTGCACATAGCCGAAATATTCACGCGGCAGCGCACGCAAGTCGTCGAGCGACGAGCCAGCGCGGTCGAAATGGATCGGGTCGATGATGAGACCGGTGTTGCGCCGCCCGCTCGCTTTCACGATGCGCGCTCCCGCCGCGATCTCCTTCACATCCGTCCACGGCATAGGCTCAAGCGACGGCGCAAGACCGAGCGGCGCGGCGAGATCGCAAAGCTGCCCGAGGCGGTCGACGGTGCGCGCTTCGTCGGGATCGTTGCCAGCCACGAGCACATAGCGCGCGCCGAGTTCCGCCGCAGTTTCGAGCATCGGCTTGTACTGGTTTACGTCGCTATCGGGCGTCAGGCGCAGAATCTCCACGTCGAGCACGCGCATGCCCGTGTCCCTCAGCACTGCCAGGGTTTCGCGCTTGAGCGGCGTATCGCCGACTATCTCGTGGCGCACCTCGTGATCGGTCGCGGGCAGCAGACGCAAACCCACGTAGTCGTAGCCCGCATCGGCGGCGCACAGCACCATCTGCGGCGGGTTCAGCTCAAGCGCGGTCAGCGCCGACAGCGACAGCTCGCGCGTTTGCGGCTCAATCATGATGTCTCCTTGTTTTATTGCGCGCGCAACGTTACGACGCGCGCCTTCGATGCCAGCTCAGCGCAGCGGCGAGAACGGCGCGGGCACGCAGATGGTCGACTCCATCGTCGTGAGATGCGCGGGTCCGCCTTTCGGCGGCCAGATGCCGTCTTTCACGGCTTCAGCGCGAATGCGCGAGCGTTCGTCCACGCTCGCATACGGCCAGATGTTGAGAAAGCGCGGCACGTTGCCGTCGAGCGAATACATCGCGCCCACCAGCGGCGAGCGCTTCGTGCGCTCGGGCACCGCCTGTTCCCACGCGTTGATGGTGTGCTGCAGGCTGCCGAGCTTCGTGCCGTACACGCGCATCTCGTAGATGCCACCGTGCGCGGCGGGCTCGATCGGCGGCAGGAAGGGAAACAGCGCGTAGCTCTCGATCTTCACGTCATCGACAAATTCGCCCACGCCGAACGGATTGCCTTCAAGCAGCATGCGCTTGCGCTCCGCCACGAGCGCTGCCTCCGATTCGTAACCGCGTAAAACCAGCACCTGGCCGAGCGTGCCGATATCCGAATACCAGCAGCCGAGCAGTTTGCCGCCCTGCGGATCGCCACTGGCCTTGATGCCTTCGAAAACCTGCGCGTTGGTACCGATTTTCACGGTAAGCGTCACGACGTCATACAGTGTCATTGCATTGTCCTTGAGGATGAAGAGTGTTGAAATGGTGCTTAGATGCGTGCGCAACTATCGGCTGCGTCACACTGAGCGAGAGTCCCGCGAGATAGCCGAAAGTCATCGCCGGGCCGAGCGTGATGCCACCGCTCGGGTAACAGCCGCCCATCATGCTGGCGCTGTCGTTGCCTACGGCGTAGAGACCGTCGATGGCGCGCCCTGTGTGGTCGAGCGCGCGCGCCTGTGCGTCAGTAGCGAGACCGGCAAACGTGCCGAGGCTTCCCGGCAACAGCTTCACCGCGTAATACGGGCCGTTTTCGATTGGCGCAAGACACGGATTTGGCTGATGCGCGGCGTCGCCCTGCACGCGGTTGTAAGGCGTGGAACCTTTATGGAACTGCGGATCGAAGCCTTGCTTCGCGTACTGGTTGTAGGCCGAAACCGTTTCGGCCAGCGCGGTTGCGTCGATGCCGCATTGTGCCGCCAGTTGTCCGAGCGTCGCAGCGCGCTGCAGATAGCCGCTGCGCCGGTACGGCCCGGTCGGGAACGGAAACGGCTTGGAAAATCCCAACCCGTAGCGGCGCTGGAAGCGGTGATCGCAGATGAGCCATGCGCACACTTCCTCGCCCGCAGGCGTCGTGTCGAGCAGCGCGCCAATGAAGTCGTGATACGACGAAGCCTCGTTGACGAAACGCTCGCCCGAGCGCACAACCGCGATCACGCCCGGCTTGGCGCGCTCGATCAGATGCGGAAACGCCACGTCTTTCACGCCATCATGTTCGGGCACGATCGACACTGGCGCCCATGCGGCTGGCGCATCCAGCGCGCCGTCGAAATGCGCACCGACCGATTCGCCCAGCCGGATGCCGTCGCCGTTATTGCTGCGCGGTGCGGCGGACCAATGCTCGCGGCCCGACGGCGTATAGGCGAAGGTCTGCGCACGGCGCTCGATATCGTGCGGATACCCGCCGCAGGCGAGCACGACGCCGCGCGCGGCATGTATCTCGTGCACGATGCCGTCGATTTCGACGCGCGCGCCGCTCACGCGCGACGCGTTGCGTAGCAGGCCGACCGCTTTGGCGTTCGTGCGCAGATCCACGCCGCGATCGGCCGCCGATTTCAGCAGCCTGGCGGCGAGCGCGTTGCCGTTCACCAGATGCATCGAGCGCCCGTAGCGCAGCAAGTGCCAGCCAAAGGCCGCGAAACGGCGGCTGGCATATAGCGCCGAGCGCAACGAGCGCGTAGCGCGATAGAAGTGCGCCAGATCCTGCCCCGAACCCAGCGCCATACCCTTGATCGTCGTGACCGAGAGCGGCTTGCGCAACCGGTCGATCAGCGCCCCAAGCTCGCGGCCGTCGAACGGCGCGGCGCAGACCGAGCGGCCACCCGTGCCCGCGCCCGGCGTGGTATGGAAATCGGGGATACGGTTGCCGTCGATAAACCGCACCGTCGTGTGGCGCTCGAAAAAATCGAGCATGGCCGGGCCATGTTCGAGCAGCGCGTCGGCCTTGGCCGCATCGTACTGGCCGCCCAATTCGCTCTTCAGATACGTGCGCGGCGCTTCGATGTCTTCGCAGATGCCCGCGCGCGTTGCCAGCGGATTGCGCGGAATCCACAGCCATCCTCCCGACCATGCGGTCGTACCGCCAAACACCGCCTCCTTTTCCGCGACGATCACGCGCAGCCCCTGCGCCGCCGCCGTCACAGCCGCAGAGAGCCCGCCCGCGCCGGAACCCAGCACCAGCACGTCGCAATCGAGTTTCGGTTCTCGCTTCATGTTCGGTATCGCCTTTCTTCCTG
>NZ_DASZJJ010000023.1:0-19700 GCF_035948235.1 Paraburkholderia sp.
TCGAGAAGAAGTAATCCGCCTCCACCGACACCTCGTGCCAGGTTGGGTGGTGGTCGCCAGTCGAATTCGACAGCGTGCCTTGCGTGAAGGTGTACTCGCCCGTCACGCTGAAGGCCGGAGTGAAGTGATACGCGGCGTTCACCTCGTAGTTCGAGAAGCTCGCGCCCTGGCCGTTCTGCGTGAGGCCCAGGCTGTTCGCGCCGTTGATCGTGTCGAGACCGTCAAGCTGCGTGCGCGTCCACACGAAGCCAAAACGCGCCTTGCCCGCCGTGTAGTTCACGCCTGCGCCATAGATGCGCTGTTGCGAGGCGATAAACGTGCGCTCGGTGAGCGTGATTGCGCCGCTCGTATTGGTAGCGCTGCCGCCGTTGTTCGCCTGCAGATAGCCCGCAGCGAAAACCAGCGGCCCCGTCTCGTACTGACCGCCGAAGCTGTAGACGCGGTTATCGTCGAAACCGCCCGCTTCGTTCGAGAAGCCGTACAGCGTACCGAACTGAAGGCCGTGGTAGTTCGCGCTCGCGTACTTCACCGCGTTATTCACACGGAACGAGTTGTTGAGGTTGTCGTTGTCGTACGGGTGGGCGCTCATGTTGTTGCCGCCCGGATGCACGCCCGTGAAGCTCAGCGGCGCGAGATAGTCCACCACCGAATCGTACTGACGGCCGAGCGTCAGCGAGCCGTACTGATTGTTGGTCAGGCCGACCCAGGACTGGAAGCCGAACAGGCGGCCGCCCTGACGCATCGTGCCGTTCATCACCGAAAACCCGTTTTCCAGCTGGAAGATCGCGGCCGTGCCCCCGCCCAGATCCTCACGGCCCTTGATACCCCAGTGGCTGCCCGTCACGTCGCCGCTGCCGGCCTGATACGACCGCTTGCCGCCGGCATTGCTGTTGAATGAAAGGCCGGCGTCGATGAAGCCGTACAGCGTCACGCTGTTCTGCGCATGCGCGCCGCACGCCCATGCGGCCGCGCACGCGGCTACCAGGAAAGTCTTCTTCATGGTTTCCCTGCTTGATTCTAGTTTCGAGTTGTTTTGGCGTCACGCAGGCGAGCGCGGGCGCACGACGCGCGCGCGAGGCGCGACGTCGTGTTCCCGGCGCTGCCGGTACGTAACGGATTGAACGGGCGTGGCTGGGACGCGCTAGTGGCGGCTGGCTGGGCCCTTCCGATCGGCGAGACCGTCGATCAGAACCTGATGGAAGCCGCGCGAGCATGGCTCGATGCGCGCGCGGACTCCGAATACTTCGGCAAGGCTGGCGGGCGTCACGACTTCGGCGGGAATGCCGAAGTGCGCGATGCGCCCATCGTGCAGCAGCATGGCGCGATCGCACGCGCGCAATGCTGCGTTGATGTCGTGCAGCACCACGACGGTGGCGATGCCGCGCTCGCGCGTCACCTCGCGCAACACCGCCATCACCTGATACTGGTGATTGAGGTCGAGCGCCGAAAGCGGCTCGTCGAGCAGCAGAACCTGCGGCTCGCGCACCAGCGCCTGGGCGATGCCCACGAGCTGACGCTGGCCGCCCGACAATTCATCGAGCGAGCGCCCGGCAAGTGCGCCGATATCGAGACGTTCGAGCGCGTCGTGCGCCGCCGCCAGCACCTGCGCGCTGGTGTGCGAGCGCAACGCCGGATCGCGTCCGGCGCGCGCGGCCACCAGCACCGATTCGAGCACCTGCAGGCGCACGCCTGCGGGCAGCGCCTGCGGCAGATAGACGACGCTATGCGAGCGGGCGCTGGCCACGCCCAACGCGAGCGGCGCGCCGTCGAGCGTGAGCGTGCCCGCACTGGGCTTCGAAAGGCCCGCGAGCGTGCGCAGCAGCGTGGACTTGCCGCTGCCGTTCGGCCCGAGCAACGCGGTGATTTCGCCGCGCGGCAGCGGCCCCGCGCTCAACTCGCGCAGCACGTCGCGGCGGCCGTAGCGCACACCCAGACCGTGGATCGAGAGTCCGGTCATTGCGAGCCCCCCTGCGAGCGCACGACGATCGCCAGAAACAGCGGAATCCCCACCAGCGCGGTGACGATGCCCACCGGAATCAGCACGCCCGGCACGATCAGCTTCGACGCGATCGACGCCAGCGACAGCATCAGCGCGCCCAGCAGCAGGCTGCCAGGCAGATAGAAGCGATGGTCCTCGCCGAACAGCGTGCGCGCGAGATGCGGCGCGATCAGCCCGACAAAGCCGATGGTGCCCACGAACGACACCGCCAGCGCCGAGAGCACCGCCACGCGCAGCAGCGTGGTCAAGCGCAGCCGCTTGATGTCGATGCCAAAGCTGGCCGCGCGGTCTTCGCCAAGGCGCAGCGCCGTGAGCGCCCACGCGTTCTTCATCGACAGCGGCAAGGCGACGGCCAGCGCCGCCGCCAGCACGCCGATCTTGGTCCAGTCGGCGCGAGCGAGCGAGCCGAGCGTCCAGAACACGAGACCCTGCAGCGCGTCGGCGGAGGCGATGAACTGCATCAGCTCGGTGAGCGCGTGGAAGGAGAACACCAGCGCGATGCCCATCAGCACCACGCCCGCCGTGCTCATGCCGCGCCAGCGCGCGACCAGGTCGAGCGTGAGCGCGGAAGCGAACGCAAACACAAACGCATTGGCCGAGACCACCCACGTCTGCGCCACGCCCGGAATCGCCAGATCGAGCACGATCGCCAGCGACGCGCCAAACGCCGCCGCCGCCGATACGCCCAGCGTATAAGGGCTGGCGAGCGGATTGTTCAGGATGGTCTGCATCTCCGCGCCGGACAAACCCAGCGACGCGCCCACCGCCAGCGCCATCACCGCGTACGGCAAGCGGATCTGCCAGACGATCACGACATCGGCGGGATCGGCGTGCGCGCGGTCGAACAGCGTATGCACGAGCGTGGCGAGCGGCAGGCCCGACGGGCCCGAACTCGCGTCGATCAGCAGCGACCCGGCGATCAGCAGCGCCACCAGCACCAGCAGCAGCGCGCGCCGCCGCGTGAGGCGGGTGTAGGCGCGCATCTGCGCCTGCGCCGCTTCAGCGTTGGCCTGCGCGTGCGCGTCGGCCTCGCCTGCGCGCCAGCCGGAGCCGGCCGGCACACGCATGTCGTTCATCGCGCAGCCTCTTTCTGCGCTGCGGCTTGACTCTTCGGCAGCGGCGCATCGACCCATTCGGCGCCGCTATCCGGCACCGCGAGGAAGCGTCGATACAGCTCGTCCTGGGTCGCCTGCACGTTGAGCGACTTGAATTGCTGCGGATAGAACCACTTCGCGAAGGCTTCGATCGCGACGATGTTGTACGGCGAGTCGTAATAGTTGTGCGAGATGCCGTGCACGCGACCGTCGTGAATCGCCTTGATGGTGTCAAAGCCCGGGCGCGCAACCAGTTGCGCCAGGCTCGCCTGCGCGTCGTGCTCGCTCGTGAGCGCGCCCACGCGCAGCGAGGCCAGACCCGGCTTGGTACGGCTGCCCGTGGCGATATACACGTCCGGTTGCGAAGCGATCACCTGCTCCATGCTGATGTCGCCCAGCACGCCCGGCAGCAGACCGGCGGCGATATTGCGCCCGCCCGCCGCATCGACGAACTCGCCGAAGTTGCCCTTGCCCGCCGTGTGGCAACAGCCTGCGTCCCACACGCCCGCGAGCATGTCGACGAACACCTTCGGACGCTGGTTCTCGGGAATCGTCTTGACGACGTTCTCGACCGCCGCGAGATGCTGCTGATAGAACTGGATGTAAGCATCGGCCTGCGCCTCGCGATGCAGCACTTCGCCCAGCAGCTTGATGCTCGGCAGCGTGTTCTGCAGCGGATGGACGCGGAAGTCGATGAACACCACCGTGGTGCCGGTCGCTTCCAGTTGCTTCACCAGCGCGTTATAGCGGCTCGGGCCGTGGCCCGCGACGCTGAAGATCGCGACATCGGGCTTGAGCGCGAGCGCCTTCTCGTCGCTGATGCTGTCTTCCGTGGCCTTGCCGATCAGCGGAATCGTGCGGATCTCGGGGAACTTGCGCGCGTAGGCGTCGTAAGTCTGCGGGTCCATCGTCGGCAGATCGCCCTGCCAGCCGACAATGCGCGCGAGCGGCTTCTGGCCCTCGAGCAGCGCGACGGCGGACAGCAGGCGGCTTTCGCCCAGCAGGATGCGGTGCGGGTTGGCCGGAATCTTCACGGTGCGGCCCGCGAGGTCCGTCACGGTGAGCGGCGCCGCGGGCGAAGTTGTTGCGGCGGCGGCCGACGTGGCAACCGATGTGGCAACATCGGCGGCCGATGCAGCGGCAGGCGCGGCGGCATGAGCGGCCACCGAAGCGGCAGCGGCAAAAACGAAGCCACCCGCGACGGCAGCACGCGTGAGGCGGGAGGAGAAGCGGGCCAGCGGCATGATAGAATTCATAAATGAGAACGATTGCTATTTGCGACCCACACTTTAGCGGCGCGATGTAATGGCAATGTGTTGAGAAGCGGCCCTTTTGTAATGAAATGTGTTGGCCCGGGCCCGGCAGGCGCGATTGCCGCCGTTTTCGCAGTTTCAAGGCAGTACGAACCCACGATGGACCACATTCTCGTCGTCGACGACGACCCCAATATCCGCCAGCTCCTGCGCGACTATCTGCGCGACATGGGCTACGAGGCGAGCGCCGCCAGCAACGGCGCGCAGATGAAGCAGATCCTGCGGCAAACGCGCATCGACCTGATCGTGCTCGACCTGATGCTCGACGGCGAAGACGGCCTCGACCTCACGCGCGATCTGCGCCGCGAGAACGCCGTGCCGATCATCATGCTGTCCGCGCGCGGCGGCCTGCTCGACCGCATCCTGGGTCTGGAAATGGGCGCCGACGACTATCTGCCCAAGCCCTTCGATCCGCGTGAGCTGGTGGCCAAGATCAAGGTGGTGCTGCGGCGTACGCGCGCCGTGCCCGAAGCGGTGGGGGGAGCCGCCGTGCCTAACGCCGCACCGGCACGCCACGCGGACGCCAGCGCCTTCATTACCTTCGCGGGCTGGCGTCTGGACACGCGCATGAAGCAGATGCTCTCGCCCGAAGGCGTGGTGGTGTCGCTTGGCGGCTCGGATTACCGCACGCTGCGTACCCTGCTCGATCACCCGAACCGGCCGCTCACGCGCGAATATCTGCTCGACCAGGTGTTCGACAAGGGGCATACGCCGCTCGACCGCTCCATCGACGTGTGCGTGAGCCGCCTGCGACATCACCTGAAGGATTCGGCGCGCAACGCCGCGCTGATCCGCACCGTGCGCAACGAGGGCTATATGCTCGTCGCCAACGTGGCGTACGAAGCGTGACGATGGCGCGCTTCACGGACCGCTTGCGGCGCTTTGTATGGCCCGACACGCTGTTTGGCCGCCTGGTGCTGGTGCTCGCGGCGGGCATGTTCGCGGGCCAGTTGCTCACCAGCACGATCTGGTTCGACACGCACGACAACCGCACGCTGGAGATTCCCGCGCGCCTGTTCGCCAGCCGTCTGGCCGATACCGTGCGCCTGCTCCAGCACGCGCCCGACGCGGCCACGCGCGACATGATCCTGAATCAATTGAGCGACGCGCGTTATACGCTGCAATGGATTGCGGGCGCGCCGTCCGCGCCGCCTGCCTTGCCCACCTCTGAAGCGCCGCCATCGCTCACGCTGCGCGCCACCAGCGGACTGATTTCCGGCGTGATCCAGAAGCGCCTGGGCGAACCCATCGACGTGCGTCTGATCGAAGCGCAACTGCGCGACGACGACGGGCGCCATCGCGGCATCCTGAGCCTGTTCGATTCGCGCATGCCCACGGGCGATTTTCACGTACTCCTGAACGTTCCGGGCCAGGGCTGGCTGGAAATCCATTCGCTCGAAGGCCAGGCCGGCATGCATTCCGAGCGCGGCGAGCTGGTATTCGACTATTTGCTGCGGATCTATCTGCTGCGCTTTGCCGCCGTGTGCGCGATTGCCTTTGTCGCGGTGCGCTTCGCGCTTGCGCCGCTGCGCCAGTTGACGCGCGCTGCCCAGGCGCTGGGCCGCAATATCCATCGCGCGCCGCTGCCGGAAAGCGGGCCGCTGGAAGTGCGCAGCGCGGCGCAGTCCTTCAATGCGATGCAGCAGCAGTTGATCGATCATTTGACGGAGCGTTCGCGCTTTCTGGCGGCTGTCTCGCACGACCTGCGCTCGCCCCTCACGCGGCTGCGCCTGCGCGCCGAGATGCTGCCCGACCCGACATGGCGCGAGCGTCTGCGTGGCGATCTCGACGACATGGAGGCGATGGTGGGCGCGACGCTCGACGCCGTGCAAGGCGTGGAGATCACCGAGGCGCGCCAGAAAATCGATCTGGATTCGATGCTCGAAGGCCTGGTCGAAGACGCACGTGAAGCAGGCCACGCCGCTAGCGTAACCGGCAGTACGCGCGCGCCGCTCAAAGGCTTCGCGCGCAACCTTAAACGCTGCCTGCAAAACCTCGTGAACAACGCGATCCGTTACGGCGGCGAAGCGCATATCGCCGTACGCGACGATGGCGCCCAGGTGCGCGTATGCGTGAGCGACAACGGCCCCGGCATTGCCGACGCGGCGCTGCTCGAGCGCGTATTCGAGCCGTATTTCCGTATCGCCCCCCATCATGACGAAGCAACGAGCGGCGGCACGGGCCTGGGCCTCACGATTGCGCGCAGCATCGCCGGTGCGCACGGCGGCACGCTCACGCTGCACAATCGCATGGAGGCGGGCCGCATCGCCGGACTCGATGCCGAACTGATCTTGCCGCGCGACGATTGAGCTGTCCGATTTAGCGGGCCGATTATCCGCGTTAAAACACGTAACGCGCGCGCAGATAGTAAAAACCGCCGTCGACGCCAATCGGCGAAGTCGTCGTGTCGTACACCGCACCGGCATATTGCGCCGCGAGCGGCAGCTTGTTGGGATACGCGTTAAACAGATTGCGCGCGCCGACTGCCACGTTGAAATGCTTGGTAACGCTGTAGCGCGCCTCGATATCGGTGGTGTATTCGGCTTTGTTGGTGAACGGAATAAAGACCGTCACCGACCCCGCATTCGGTCCGGTGCGATACGACTCCTGCGCGGACGTGCTGCCGTAGCGCGTTTCGTGCAGCGAAAGGCCCCATTTGCCGTAATTCCACACGCCGCCCAGAATGATTTTGTTCTTCGGCGTGCCCGTCGTCAGATAGGCGATCTGTTGCGCGTTCAGCAGCGGCTTGCCGTTCGCACCTGCCGCCACGCGCGTGAGCGACGTCGTGTTGAAGTTCACGCCCAGATCCCAGTCGATGCTGCCGTACTGGCCCAGGTATGTGCGATAGGTCGCGGCCAGATCGAGACCACGCGTGCGCGTGTTCGCGCCGTTGGTGAAGTAACTCGCCGATATTGCCGAAGCGGGAATGCCCAGCGGCGTCGAAAATCCCGCCAGTCCGATTGCGCCAATCGCCGCCGCGCCCGCCTGCGAACCGCCTTCGACGATGCGATCGCGAATATCGATCTGATACGCGTCGATCGTCACATTGAGGTCGCGTGCGGGCGTCAGTACGAGGCCGACGTTATAGCTCGTCGATTTTTCCGGTTTGAGCGGCTGTGCGCCCAGCGCGCGCGCCGCCGCCGAATTCGCCGCCAGCAAGGCGAAGGCGGACGTGGGCGTCGGGCTGATCGTCGTGTAGTATTCCTGAGCAAGTGATGGCGCGCGAAAACCGGTACTGACGCTGCCGCGCAAGGCGATCCACGGCGTGAAATCGTAGCGCGTGGCGATCTTGCCGTTGGTCGTGTCGCCCACGTCGCTGTAGTGCTCGAAACGGCCCGCCAGATCGATGCGCCATTTACGCGTGATATTCGTCGACAGGTCGATATAGGTGGCCAGCACATTGCGCGTGTTGTTGCTTTCGCTAGCGGGTGGCAAGCCAACCAGCGCGGGCGTGCCGCCGTAAAGATACGAATACGGCTCGCCCGCGCCCACGGAATAGCCCTCGATGCGCTGCTCCACGCCAAACGACACGTTCAGCGGCGCAGGCAGAAAGCCCAGATTGAACGGCCGCGTGAGGTCGAGGTTATTGGTCCATTGCGTGTCCGACTGGCGGCCGATATAGAACTTCGTGGGCGTTTGCCCCGTGGCCTGATAAAGCCCGATATTCGCCGACGACGACTGGCTGAAATTGGCGTTATCGCCGCCATAGGTCGAACTCAAATCCCATTTCCAACCCAGCAGATTGTCGCCTTTCGCGCCAAACGTGACAGAGAAGTCGTTTTCGCTAAGCAGATCCTGCGGCACGAAACCGTTCGGATAGACCGCAGGCAGCACGCTCGCGCCGCGCACGGTCTGATAGCTTGCCGCATCGCGATGCGCGTAAGTGCCGAAGCCGTACAACTGCACGCTATCGCTCAGGAAATAGCCCGCGTTGAAGCCCACCACCTGACGCGTGCTGGCCGGGTCGCCAATATATTTGTTGCTGGCCTCGCCCGCGAGCGCGCCCGTGTGGGCGTATTGCTCCGTGCGGTTGGTGTGATTCTCGCGCGAGACTTCGGCGCTCAGATTGAGGAAACCGCCCGGCCCCAGCGCGAAACCGTAATTCGCCGAAGTGCTCTGGCGCAGCCCGTCGCCCTGGTAGGTCTGCCCCGTTAGGCTTTCGATGTAGCCGCCCTTCGTATCCGACTTCAAAATGATGTTGATGACCCCGGCGATAGCGTCGGAGCCGTATTGCGCCGCCGCGCCGTCGCGCAGGATTTCCACATGATCGACGGCGCTCACCGGAATCAGGTCGATGTCCACGCCCGTCGAGCCCTGCTGCGGGCCGGGGTTGAGCGAGATCGTCGCGGTCGAATGACGGCGCTTGCCGTTGACGAGCACCAGCACCTGGTCGGGCGTGAGGCCATGCAGCGTGAGCGTATCGACGAGCGCCGCCTGCGCGCCGCCCATCGCCTGGCGCTGGATCGCAGGCGACAGCGACACCAGCGCGTCGCGCAGATCGGCCTGCCCTGTGCTCTGCAATTGCGCGGAAGTGATCACGTCCACAGGCGTGAGACTGCGCGTGGCCTTCGTGGCCGTGCGCGTGCCCGTCACCACCACACGATCCTGCACCTGCACGTCCTGCTTCGACGACGTTCCATCCGTCTGCGCGGAGGAACTGGTGTTTCCGGTGCTAACGTTTTGCGCCTGCGCGGCGCTTGCCCATGCGACTGCGGCGACGGCTATCGACATCGCCCGATACGGTGTTCTCATTGATGCCCCGACCCGAAGATTAGAAAGAGATGCTTCGCTTTTCTGGAATAGCGGGCCATCTTGTCCGGGCAGGGGGCGGCGCTTCAACTAATTAATTCTGCGAAATTCATGAGGAAAGAATGGGAAAGCGTCGATGCGGATTGTGTAAAGCTGCGATAGCAGGACCGATCCAGCGCAGGGGCATTCGATCCGTCCGCTATGCTGGCGACCAGCGACGTCATACTGGCTGGATCGCTGCGCAATACCGCAATGGATACGCGCGTTTAAAGCCAGGTTTAAAGCGGCGCTTTAAATCTGGCTTGCTGGTTTGACGAGTTATTTACGTGAATTCACGCACCGCTGCCCCGCCGCGCGTTTTGATCGACGCCAGCAGGCTCGCCAGGCGCTGCGCCTCGGGCACGTTCGTGTGTTCGGCAAATGAAACGAATGGCGCCAGCAAGCCAGCGGCGTCCTTCAACGCGCCATCCTGGATGAGCGACGCTGCCAGATCTAGCGCCGCGCGCAAGGCCAGCAGCCGCGCCCCCTGTTCGTGCGCGAGGTCCATGGCTTCGCTCAAGGTTCGCCGTCCCGCTGCGACGTGGCGCGCGACGTCCGCCCTGGCCATTGTTGCAGACCGTTGCGCGCGCATCAATTCCACCACGCCGCGCACGCGCAGCAACTCCGCGGCGAAGCCGCTATCGCCGTGTATTTCGCCGTGCCGCCGCGCGGCTTCAAGCAGCGCGAGCGCATCGTCGATACGGCCCGCGTTGGCCATGGCCTGCGCGCAGATTGCCTCGAGCGGCGCGACCAGGCGCCTGAAGTCGCGCGAAGCCAGTTGCGCGAGCCCCGCTTCGAGTTGTGCCAGACCTTTTTCTGCGTGCCCGGTCTGCAGATCGAGTTGCCCCGCGAGACAGGCGCCGTATGCCTGCCAGCCGTCGAAGCGATGTAGCGCCGCCTGCGAGCGCAGCAGCGCCAGATGGCGCTTCGCTTGCGCCAGATCGCCACACGCGAGTTGCAGCGGCACGACCACCACGGCCAGCAGATGGCAAAGCGTCGGCTCCAGCATGTCGGCGCGTACGTGACCCAGCGCGCGCTGGGTCAGTTGCAGCGCCAACGCCGGATCGCCTTCGAGCCACGCAATGCGTGCGAGCGTGCCCGCGCCGAAAATACGCGGATCGACGGAAAGATCGCTGTCGACACGCTGCGGCGCGCCGTTGGCGTGCAACACATCGAGCGCGCCCAGCGTACGTTCGAGCCGCTCGCGCGCCTGCCCATGCTCGCCGAAACAATGCAGCGACGCCGCCAGCATCGCGCTCGCGCAGAGCTTCTGCCAGGGCGTGCCTGCGCGAGCCGCGCACACTTCCAGGCGGGTGGCGAAGCGCAGCGACGCGTGAATTTCGCCCGCACTCATTGCCGCGTTCCAGAGACCCCAGAGTGCGCGCGCGGCGAAAGCGTCGTCGCCGCACGACTGGGCGCACTTGAGCACTTCGCGCCAGTGCCGCGCGGCGTCGGCGGCCGCGCCGCCCGTCAACAGTACGGTGGCGGCAAAGGCGGCGCGCACGCGCATCGCGCAGAGGGCATCGACGGTCCCCGCACTATCGGCTGCATCGGCGGGCAAGCGCTCGAGCGCGTCGAGCGCACGCGCCGCGCGTTCGTGGCACTCGTGCACGAGCCCGGCGTCGAGCAGGGTGCCCACGAGCGAGCCCGCCAGCGCCACGCCCAGTACGGCGTCGCCTTCGGGCGAGAAAGCCCAGTCCCAGGCACGGCGCGCGTCGTCGAGCGAAGGCCGCGCGCGGGCGAGCGTGCGCGACGGTGCGAGCACGGCGCGGTCCTCGATATGCGGCTGCAGATAGCGCAGATGACGCTCGCCCACGCGCCGCAGCGCGCCTTCTTCGCGCAGCTTGCCCATGGCGTAGGCGCGCGTGGATTCGGTCAGGCGGTACAGCGCGATGGCACCGCGAAACTCCACCGCGAGCAGCGACTTGGCAATCAGCTCGCCAAGCGTTGCAATCACCGCCGAGACGGGATCGTCAGGTTCAGCGGCGACCGCGCAGACCGCCTCGAACGTGAACGTGCCCGCAAAGAACGCGAGATTGCGCAGTAACGCCTGCGCGTTCGCGTCGAGCAGCGCGTAGCTCCAGTCGAAGGTCGCGCGCAGCGTCTGCTGGCGCGGCGATGCATCGCGCGGGCCGCCGCTCAGCAGGTCGAGCCGGTCGTCCAGACTGTCGCGCAAACGCGCGGCAACGCCCTCGATGCCAAGCGTCGCCACGCGCGCGGCCGCCAGCTCGATGGCGAGCGGCAAACCGTCCAGGCGGCGGCAGATATCGGCAACGAGACGGATGCTGGCCACGTCGTTGCCGCAGGCGGGCGCGTGGCCGCGCGCGCGTTGCAGGAACAGGGCGACTGCGCCGTGCGCGAGCATCGTGTCCGTGGTAGCGCCTTCGGGCGGCACGGCGAGCGGCTCGACGCGCAGGAGGGTTTCGGCGCGGATCGCCAGCGGTTCGCGGCTCGTCACCAGCACGCGCAGCGCGCCGCCGGCCACCAGCCTTTCGACCAGCGCGGCGACGATATCGATGACATGCTCGGCGTTATCGAGGACGACCAGCGCGCCCTGCGGCGGCAGCGCCGTGCGGATCGCAGCCAGCAGACGCGCCTCGCCGCCCAGGGCGTCCGGGCCGATCTGCCAGGCAAGCGCCAGCGCCGCGAGCACCGCCTCGCGCGTTTGCGCCGACGCCAGCTCGACAAAGCGCACGGCACGCGCGCCGGATTCGCGCGCCGCATGCGCCACGCGCACCGCGAGCGCGGTCTTGCCGACGCCGCCCGCGCCCGCCAGCGTGAGCACAGGCGCTTGTTCGAGCTGGATGAGGATGCGCGCGACTTCGTCGTCGCGGCCGACTAGCGGCGTGGTACACGCGGGGAGATCGATGCCGATGCGAGGTTCGAGCGGCTCAAGCGGTTCAAGCGGCTCATCGATCGGCGCGCCGACGGGCGCATTGATGGCGGCCTGGTCCTGCGAGCGTTCGACGAGCAGATAGCCGCGCCCCGTGACCGTCTTGATGAGCTCGCGATCGTCGCCTAGCGCCTTGCGCAGCGCGGCGATATGTACCTGCAGGCGGTTCTCCTCGACGATCTGCCGTGGCCACACCGCATCGATGATGTCGTCCTTGCTGACGATCGCGCCATTGGCGCGATACAGCACGTCGAGGATATCGAAGGCACGCGAACTGACGCGCAACGTGCGGCCCTCGCGGCGCATTTCGCGTTGCTCGAAATTGACCCGCAAGGCGCCGATCTTGACCACTGCCCTCTCCAGGAACCGCCAGGGATGCAACGCGTGCGGAACATCACGCGCCGAATAAGGCGAAGCAAGCCTCGCCGCGATGGATGCAGCGAGCGGATTGTAAGCGTTCAGTCAACTTGCGTCTTGAACGAAAATGCTCCGGATTGCCGATTCGAGTGTTATGTCTATTACGTCTATTACGCCTACTACGCCTATGCGCTCGGCCCAGCGCGCAATGCGGGCCGCAAGCGGCTATACCTCGAGTCTGCCCGAGGCGCGCTCGCGCCGCAGCGTCCAGTACACACCCAGGTCGCGCAGCGGGCGCGGCGGGATATAGCTGGCCGTGCCCTGAATGAGGAAATCGTCGGCCAGTTCGCTGTGCTCGCCGAGCGCGTGTTCGGCGATCAACCGGCCCGCCGCCGTGTGGCGCACGATCCCCGAGCCGTTGCAGCAGGCCGCCGCATACACATGCTCGCCGACCTTGCCGAACGCGGGCGCGTGGTTGTGCGAAATGCCGAGCCAGCCCATCCAGAAGTGCTCGATTTCCAGCTCGCCCAGATGGCCGAAGCGGCCCGCCAGCAATTGCGCGTGCTGGGCGCGCGCGACGCTGCGCCGCGCTTCATCGGTGCGCAGCGAGGGCGAGTATTCGAAGCCCTGGCGGATCAGCAGGCGCTTGTCGGGCGTGAGGCGCAACGTCGAACCCGCCACGCCGTGCGCAGGCGTGATGCCCCAGCTCGCATCGGCACCGAGCTTTGCCTGCTGCGCGGGCGTAAGCGGCTTCGTGAGGCTCGCGAACAGCAGCATCGGAATCTGGCGGCTTTTAAACACGCCGAACGACTGCGCAAACGGATTGACCGCAAGGATCAGCTTGCCGAAGCGGATACGGCCGCGCTCCGTGCGCACGTACGGGGCTGCGCCGCCGGATTCGATCTCGATGACGGCCGAATGCTCGAAGCGCGACACCGTGGGCGGCAGGCTGTCGGCAAGACCGCGCACGAGCGCGGCGGGATTCATCAGGCAGGTACCGGGCGTGTAGATCGCCGAGTGGTAGTAAGGCGTGCCCAGACGCTGCGCGAGCGCATCGCGCGTGAGCGCCTCAAAGGGCTCGCCCCAGGCGTCCAGATTGGCGGCGTAGCTGCCGAGCGCGCTTGCAGCCACGCCCGAAGTGACCGCCGCGTGATAGCGGCCACGACGCTCGCAGCCGCAATTGATGCCGTGCGTGCTGATCTGCTTCTCCAGATCGGCCATCACGAAGCGGTTCACGCGGGTCGCGCGGCGGCCCTGCTCCACCGACGACGCCGAATCGCCGGGCACGTGCGGCAGGTCGATCGCGAAGCCGGAGTTGCGGCCCGAGGCGTTCTCGCCCACCGCGCCGCTGTCGAGCAGAGCGATGGAGTCGCGCGGGCGCAGTTCGGACAGTCGCCGTGCTGCGGCGATGCCCGCGTAACCGGAACCGACGATCACCCAGTCGAAAGTGTGTTCGCCTTCCAGTGGCGGGCGCGGCGTGCGTTGGGGCAGTAAGGCGCTCCAGCCGTTGGTGCGGTCGTCGGCGGGCAGGCG
Source organism: Paraburkholderia sp. (assembly GCF_035948235.1). GTDB lineage: Bacteria > Pseudomonadota > Gammaproteobacteria > Burkholderiales > Burkholderiaceae > Paraburkholderia. The sequence goes on from NZ_DASZJJ010000023.1 coordinate 13,978, forward strand.
CTTGATGAGGCGAGGCATGAAATTCGGGTCGGACGGGTTGAGAGCGGCAAGCCCGAACTATACAGCAACAATAATTATTTATTGTTTTTAAGCCCATGAAGGGGCTGGCTAGCGTGCACCGGGCGCGTATTCGCCTTGCAGCGTGCTTAACACACGTTGCAGTACCTCTGGCCAGTCACCGCGCTCGCGCTGGGTGAAGATCCGCATGCCCGGATACCAGGGACTGCCATCACGTTCGCGCAGCCATCGCCAGCAACCTGCGAAACGATTCAGCAGCCAGACCGGCTTACCCATTGCCGCCGCCAGATGCGCCACCGATGTATCGACCGAGATCACCAGATCCAGTGTGTCGACCAGAGCAGCCGTATCGGCAAAATCCTCAACTTCATCCATCCAGTCGATCACCTTCAGACGCTGCGGATCGGGCAACTGCTTGTCTTCGCTTTCGGCTTTTTGCAGGCTGAACCAATGGGCGTGGGGCCACTCGAGCAAGGACGCCAGCGCCTCGACCGGCACGCTGCGCCGCCGGTCGACGACCGTACCGGAATGCCCTCCGGCCCACACCACTCCGATGCGCGGCAACTTGCCTGACTGCAGCGTGGCGATTCGCGTTTCCCACTGCCGCGACGCGTGGGAATTGGCATAGAGGTAAGGCAGCGTCGCGGGAATGCTGTCGAGCTGGGTATCGAAAGCCATTGGCAGCGATAGCAGCGGACAGTACCAGTCCCACTGCTGCACATCGGCTGGCATCTCGTGCAGCAAGGTCAGATTTGGGTTGCGTGAGCAGAGTGAGTCGGTCAGCAACCGTCGCAGCGGCGGCGGACAGACAAACCCGACCTCGGCGAAGCGCGATGCCGCGATCAAAAGGTAGCGGCAGAACTGCAGCGTGTCGCCAAGTCCCTGCTCGTTCAACACCAGCAGGCGGTCGCCAGCTGCCGGCGCTTGCCCGAGCCAGCGGCCGATTGGCAAGTCCGGCGGCTCGATGCCGATCGCACCATCACCGGCGTCATAAACCGCCCATCGATGTTCGTAATATCGCCACCCCTCGGAAAAGCAGCCAGCGGCAAGCAGGCTGTGTCCCAGATTGCTGTGCGCCGCGAAATTGCCCGGATTCAACGTAATCGCCTCACGAAGTTCGTCGATTGCGCCGTTCAGGTCGCCAAACGCGTTAAGACATGTGCTCAGGTTGTTTCGCGCTTCCGAATGCAACGGATTAAGCGACAGCGCAAGCCGATAGACCGCGACGGCTTCCTGCAATCGGTCATCCGCCTGCAGCGCAATGCCGAGGTTGTACAGCAGTGTCGCGGTGTCCGCTGGCGAGCACTCCCCGTGCATCGCCAGGCCGGCGCGCGCACTGGCGGCTGCGCGCGCAAAAGCGCTCATGCGCGTCTGCGCGACGCAAAGACTGTTGTAGTAGATGGGGTGCGGCTTGACATTAACGGCTTGCATGAACCAATTCTCGGCCTGCGCGATGTCATGCTGGGCCAGCGCAATCAGTCCGCACAGATGAAGGGCGTCGCAATTGCGAAGATCGTGTTGCAGGACGCGCTCAATGAACGCAAGCGCGGCTTCGGGTTGGCCCGATTGATAGGCCTGAAGCGATTGCTCGTAGTAGAGCTGAATGTTGTCGGGATTTGGCATCGTTACATTTCTTGATCATTTCGGAAAGCTGATCTGTCAACGTCGAGAACAACTCGAGACTCATCCATCGACAACCCACTCGCGTGGCCATTCGCGATATGCATTGGCGTGGGGTTTCGCCAATAAAGCGGGCTGTTTACGCAATGTCGGTGGCGCAGCCTCACCAATCCAGTCGCCCACGAATTAGAACAATTGACGCGCAATTGTCAGTGCGTCTCAATATTGTCAGCATCCTTTCTCGCCCCCCGCTTCGGGACGGAATATAAGTCGGAATTTGCTTATGCGCCTTTGGCCAGCATTGGGGTAGCATCGCCCGACCCTGTCTTGAACTCATCGCCGGTAATGATGGCTCACCCATTGCGCGCCGGCGATTTTCAACTATGTCCGATCCTGCCAATCAAGCATCACCTGCGCCGCTCCGAATACAGCATGCGGTGGATGCATGGAAGTCCGGCGCGCATGACAAAGCGCTCAAGCACTGCACGCACATCCTCGCTGGATGGGCGTGCCGGTTCTCGCACGCGCAGGACGAGCAGTGGCGGGTCGTGGAGGGGTCAGCCTGCTTTCCAATCTCGGCTTGACGGAGCTGATCGCTCATAGCGATGAGGACTATGTACGTATCGTGACGACGCTGGCTCGCGATCTCCCGCGTCTTGCCGCGCTACGTGCCAGCCTGCGCGGGCGCATGGGGGCTTCCGCGCTTATGAATGGCGAGCAGTTCGGGCGGCATATGGGGGACGCCTATCGGCAGATGTGGCGTGTTGATTCGATTGCGCACCACAATTACAAAAAAAACCTATGAACGATCATTCGGATATTTTAGTTTCCCCGATTTCCTCCATCCGGGATGGAAATTATCAGAAAGCACTCGAACAAATACAGTCACTACTCGAAATCAATCCAGCCGACACGAGACTGCTGGTTTTGATGGGAGCCTGCTACTCCAACCTGGGAGAAAAACCAGGCGCCAACGCCTGTTGGGAGTGGGCCATCTCCATGGAAGCAGGCCGCGCCGAGGCGTACAACAAACTGGGCATCGTGCTTCGCGAGTTAGGTCTTGGCCCCGACGCCGAAGCACAGTTTGTCCGGTCGTTGCAAATCGACCCGGATCTGGCCGGGGCCAACTACAACTTGGGAAACATGCTCCGTGATCGCGGTCAATTTCTTGAGGCCGAGCTTGCATATCGGCGCGCACTGGCCAAATCGCCGACCTTGGAGAACGTGAGCCATAACCTCGGCAATGTTCTGTTTCAACTCGGCAAACTCTCCGACGCGGCAATCGCATACCAAAACGCATTGGCGATAAAACCGAATCGGGATACTGCCCACAACCTGGGAACCGTTTTATTTGAATTGGGCCACCTATCACGATCAGAGGAAGCGTTTCGCTACGCCCTGGCGATCGACCAGAATTCTGCAATTACATATATCGATTTCGCTCGCGTGCTCTATCGAGCCTCCCGTTACGACGAGGCTGAAGCGACAGTACGCCGGGCGATCGAATTGAATCCCCTTCTAGCAGAAGCCTACCTGGTTCTAGGAACCATATTGGATGCGAAGAATTCAGGGAACATCGACTTGTCCCTCGACGCCTATCGGCAAGCAATCGAACTCGATCCGGATTGCATGGAAGCGCATTCGAATCTCATCTATGCGCTTATGTTCAGGGATGAAGATGAACTTGGCGTTCTTGCTCAAGGCCGAGCATTTTTAAAGCAATTCGAGGCTCCCTATATAGAGCACCATAGAACATACAAAAATGAGCGATCTTTGACGCGACGTTTGAGGATCGGCTATGTATCTCCGGATTTCCGGGACCATTGCCAGTCGAATTTCATGACTCCGCTTCTGGAAAATCACGACAGGCGAGCAGTTGAAATTTATTGTTATTCGAGCGTTCAGAGACCAGACGCATTTACAGACCGACTATCTGGACTGGCAGACGTGTGGCGCGACGTTCGTCGACTTGACGACCACGACCTCGCCGCAGTGGTAGAGAATGACCGAATCGATATTTTGGTCGACCTTACGATGCACATGGCGGGAGGGCGGCCACTCCTCTTTGCCCGTCGCCCAGCGCCCGTTCAGGTAGCGTGGCTTGCCTACCCGGGCACATCCGCGATGGCCACCATAGATTACCGACTGACCGACCCCTTACTGGATTCTCGCAACGCCTCAGGAACTCACGGCGATTCTACCGAGCAACTCATCTGGTTGCCGGACACATTCTGGTGTTTCGATCCAATGATGAACGAAATGTTTCCAGGGCCGTTGCCGGCGGACAGGAACCGTCACATTACATTCGGATGCCTGAACAGCCCACGCAAGATGACAATTCGAACGATGCAATTGTGGGCCAGGATATTAAACCAGATTGCTGGATCGAGGATGATTCTGCTGGTCGCGAACGGCGACGCTCGCAAGCAGGTCAGCTCAATTTTTGAGGAACTTGGTGTGGATCCGGCGAGACTTGTTTTCTTTGATTACCAGTCACGCGAAAAATACTTTGCGACGTATCAGGAGATCGATATTTCTCTCGATACGTTCCCATACAACGGTCACACTACCAGCCTGGATAGTTTCTGGATGGGGGCGCCTGTCATCACCCAAATCGGGACAGCCCCTGCCGGTCGGGCGGGCCTTTCGATTCTCTCGAACCTGCGGCTTTCAGAGCTTGCCGCACGGTCCGACGAGGAATTCGTGGACATTGCATGCCGATTGGCAAGCGACAGAACACGCCTTCGAAATCTGCGCGCCGATCTGCGTCAGCGAATGGAGCGATCGCCTTTGATGGATTACAAGCGGTTCGCTCAAGGAATGGAAACGGCATACCGGCAAATGTGGAAAAATTGGTGCGCTTCGACCGCTTGATGAGCGGTCGCGCACGTGCACTTGATGCGCCGCCTATGCCGGGCGGCGCGAAGGTCATGCCAATTCAGCGATTCAAAGCGTCCAGCGTCGCCGCGCCAACCTGATAGCGCCTTTCCAGTTCGCCCCGAACCCGCGTCAGCACCTCATCCCAGTTGCCAAGTTCGCGCTGGGTGAATAGCAGCAAACCGCGATACCACGGGCTGTCATCACGGTCACGCAGCCAGCGCCAGCAACCCGCGAAGCGATTCAACAGCCAGACCGGTTGGCCCATCGCCGCAGCCAGATGGGCCACGGAAGTGTCGACCGAAACGACCAGATACAGTCCACCGATCAAGGCCGCCGTATCGGCAAAGTCCTGGATCTCTTCCATCCAGTCGACGACCGAAGCCCGGTAGCCGGACGGAAGCTGTTTGGCCGGATCATCAGCTTTCTGCAGGCTGATCCAGTGTGCCCCCCCACGACAACAGTGACGCAATTTTCTCGGGCACGATACTGCGTCGCGAATCAGCAGCCGTACCTGTATGCCCACCCGCCCATACCAGTCCAATTTTCGACAAGACCTTATTACCCAATTGGGCCAGCCTTTCGGCCCAGTGTCTGGCGCGCTGCGGGTCGGCATAAAGGTAAGGTACAGGCGCCGGAATATTGTCAAAGCACGGCGCGCGTCAGCCAAGTTTGTGCTTCAGTCAACTCACCGAGCTTGAGGGCGATGAGGCCACGCAAATGCTGCGCGTCACTGTCTCGCGGATCTGCGTTGATGGCCTTTTCGACAAAGACCAGAGCAACATCCCATTGACCTGCGTTATAAGCCTGATTTGCGGTCTCGACATGAGATGCAGCGTGGTTGACTTCTCTTGACATCCTATCCCTTTGAGTTTCAGGCGACTTCACAGCGACCTGGCATCACAACGGTCACGCAATCGCTCCTTTAAGGGCTGGTCTATTATTTTTTTGCAGAATCGTTCATTTTTTATCAGAGGGAGCCGTGCTCCCTCTGATGAGGCTAACTTTAAAAGTTGAACTTAGCCACTAACACTGCTTCGTTATGCTTAGTGATTCGCGGACGCAAGCAGGTACGGCTCTGTCGGCGCCTGGGCCAGCAGCGTCGACGAGCCGTTTGAGCTGCCATTCGAATAGGAAGCCATCGAGGCCACGAGTTGTTGCGCCTGACTCGAACCCAACCCCGTGTCTTTGAGGGTGGTCCAGGTCGC
>NZ_DASZJJ010000024.1:0-4588 GCF_035948235.1 Paraburkholderia sp.
CAAAATCGACCGGCCCGCGCCCAAGTTGATCGAGACTGCCGAAATCGCGCTCAGGAATGCGGATTTCGTCGGCCTGACGCTGGCGGACCTCGTCAAGCGCCTGCCGCAAGGCGTGTTCATCGCGGCCGTGCGCCGCGCGCATCACAACCAGACACCATTGGCCGATCTCGTGCTGCAGTCCGACGACGTGCTGCTGGCGACCGCCACCGATCCTGCCTTGTTGCGCGACGCCACGGCGTTATGCGGGGAACTGCAGCCGGGGCGCATGACGAACCATCGCGAAGATCTGGCCTATATGCGCGTATTCGCGTCGAGCAAACTGGTGGTCGGCCATGCGCTGCGCGATTTGCGCTTTCCCGATGGCGTGGCGTGCTCGATTGCGCATGTACGCCGGGGCGACGTCGATATGATGCCGGGCCAGGAGTTGATCCTCGAATTCGGCGATCGCGTTGGTCTGCTGGTCAATCAGGTCCACCAGAAGTCGATGCGTGCCTTTTTCGGCGATTCGATCAAGGGAACCGCGGAGCTGGGATTTATATCGATCGGCGTGGGCGCGGCGCTCGGCTTGATCGCGGGCGTGATTCCCGTGCCGATTCCCGGTGTGGGCAAGCTGACGCTGGGACTTGCGGCCCTGCTGCTGGTCGCCCTGTGCCTCGGACGTTTGCGGCGCTTCGGTCCTTTCGTCTGGACGATGCCGCTGACCGCGAATCTGGTGTTGCGCAATTTCGGCCTGACGATTTTTCTGGCCCAGGTGGGCATGGCGTCCGGGCCCAAATTCTTCGCGACGGTGGGCACGACGGGCGCGTCCTTTCTGCTCTATGGCGTGGTCATCCTGCTTGCGCTGGTGATCGTCACGGCGGTGTGCTGCCTGTGGATCTTTCGCTTGCCCTTCGACGTGACGATGGGCGTGATCAGCGGCGCGACCGGCAATCCCGCGATCCTCGCGTTCGCCAACCGCGTGGCGCCGACCGATCTCCCGGACGTGGGCTATGCGATGATTTTCCCTTCGATGACGATCGTCAAGATTCTCTTTGTACAGATCGCCGTCGCGTTGATGAGCTGACTGGCTGATCGCTTGTTGGGCCAGAGATAATGACGGCGCGTGGTAGCGAACCCGTATCCGGAGAAAGCAGATGGAAATAGCCGTATTCAGTGCAAAACCCTATGACCGCCAGTTTCTTGATGCAGCGAATGCAGATCATGGTCATCGGCTGCGATATCTGGATGATCCACTTGATGAGGACACCGCAGGATTGGCGGCGGGTTATCGCGGCGTGTGCATCTTCGTCAACGACAAGGCCGACGCCGGCATTCTGGAAACGCTGGCGCGTGGCGGCACGCAACTGGTGGCATTGCGCTGCACGGGCTTCAATAACGTCGATCTGGAAGCCGCCGCGAAGCTGGGAATCAAAGTGGTGCGGGTGGTCGATTACTCGCCCAACTCGGTCGCCGAGCACGCGGTGGCCTTGCTGATGGCGATCAACCGCAAGGTGCACCGGGCATATAACCGCACGCGCGACTTCAATTTCGCGCTCGACGGGCTGATGGGTTTCGATCTGTGCGGCAAGACCGTCGCCGTGATCGGCACCGGCAAGATTGGCCGGGCGTTTACGCGCATCATGGTGGGCTTCGGCTGCGAGGTGATTGGCTACGATGCGTACCCGTCGCCGGAATTCGAGGCGCTGGGCGGGCGCTATGCGACGGATGGCGCAATCGGCATGAACGCCGATATCGTTTCGCTGCATTGCCCGCTGACACCGCAGACCTACCACGTCATCAACGCCGATACGCTTGCGCGTGCGAAGCGCGGCGCACTGCTTATCAACACGAGTCGTGGCGGCCTGGTGGATACCGAGGCGGTGATTGGCGCGCTCAAGAGCGGGCAACTGGGCGGCCTGGCGATCGACGTCTACGAGCAGGAGGCCGATGTGTTCTTTCGCGATCTCTCGGGCACGATCGTCGACGACGATGTATTGCAGCGCCTGATGACCTTTCCCAATGTGATCGTGACGGGGCATCAAGCGTTCATGACGCGCGAGGCCGTATCGACGATCTGCGAGACCACCTTGCGCAGCATCGCCGAATTCGAAACCGGGCTGCCGCTGACGAATGAAATCAGCGTGGATTAACCGAAGAGGCGCGCCCAGGCGGCGCGCAGGCGACGCGCGCGATCTTCGAAGAGATACGACGCGCCCAGCGTGATCAAACCCGAAACCGTGCCGGTGAGGAGCGCTTCGGGAGAGGCGTAGTGGCTGGGGTGCGAATAGGTGTCGCCGATGGCTGTGAGCGCGCCCATGACGAGGGCGTTGCCGTAGCGGTTCGAATAGAGCTTCGCCAGTGGCGTGAAGGTGAGCAGCACGGCCAGCAGACCGGTGAAAAGCCCCGTTTTGAACGCCAGCACCCAGTGCGCGGCGCTCATGATGTTGGTCCAACTGCCTGGCATGCAGGTCATGCAGGCGCTGGTGGGCTGCCAGAAACGCTGTACGAACAGGCGCAGACGGCGTTTCCAGTCGGGGGGCATGGGACGGCTCCTGGAGCGGGAGCGGGGGCGCTCGCTTATGGGGAGGATGCTACACCACGATTGTTGATCGTTCCGCGATGAAGCGGGCACTACAACCTGCAACTCACCGCCCGTGCAAGCGCATATTGCGCGCAACCCAGCCCAGCAGGCCGGTGCGCGCCAGCATCGGCACCACCCGTTTGGGCCCGAACACCACGCTCCCCAGCACGACCGAGCCAAGCAGGGTGACGCGCGGCGCGGCGGCCAGCGCATGGCGCAGGTTCGTGATCGACAGGGCGTTATCGCGCGGCCCGGCCGGATACTGGCCGATCCGCAGACCAATATTGGCGATCAGCAGTTGCGTGCGGGTGAGTTCCATGCGCGTGAGCACGGCAGATTCGTGCGCGCGGCGCACGCGGGTGCGTTGGTTCATTTGAGCGCCTCCTTGACGGTTTCCACATCGGCGCGAATTTCGTCCCTCAGTACTCCGAACGATTGCGTATGCCGTTGCAAACGGAACATCAGAAGCGCCACCATCGACAACACCAGCCAGGCCGCCGCAATACCCCAGACCACGGCCAGAAAATACGGTGTATTCCATGCCGATGCTATCAAGGCAAAACATAAGAACGAAAGCGTGAACAGCACCGTGACCGCGAGCGCCACCAGCGCGAGCATTTCGCGCATCACGCGCGCGCGGGTCTCGGCAAGTTCGATCGTGAACAATTCGCCGTAATCCGCCATACGGGCGATGAGGAACCGCGACACATTGCGCCAGCGGTCGAGCTTCGCTTGCATCGACATGGCCATCCTCCCGCGAAATGCGCTGTCTGGCAGCGGGGCCGCGCGTCACCGACGCGCGACGCTTGAACCGGTCGCAACTTCCCCCAGCGGCGCTTCACTTCACATCGCTTACATCACGAATGTGATAGCGCCGCGTTTGCATCATCGTGTTCGCGCGCGGCGGGCGCACCCGCCACCGCTAGCTCCGCACCCGCCAGCGCATCGCGCGCGTGAGCGCGCAGATCGTCGGCGGCGTAGGTGGCATCGGCGTTACGCACCCACGCGCCGATGCGCAGACGCGCGCCGCCCTTCGACGGATAGCTTTCCACCGCGACGGTTGGCGCGAGCGTGTTGCCGGCCAGCACGCGCGGTTCGTCGGCGACCATTTTCTTGAGTTCGGCGATGGCGGAGTCGACCTGATCGCGGCGCGCGAGGTCGATCGTTACGTCGACACGCTGGGTGCCGCCGCTGCTGTAATTGATGACGGGATTGCTCCAGATCTGACTGTTCGGCACGAAGACGTCGTTGCCGTCGCCGCGTTCGATGCGCGTCGTGAACAGGCCGACTTCGCGCACGATGCCCGCCGCCGCGCCGCTGCCTTCGATCACGTCGCCGGCGCGAAACGGGCGCAGCAACAGCAACATGATGCCGGCGGCGATGTTCTGCAGCGTGCCCTGTAAGGCCAGGCCGATCGCCAGACCGGCGGCGCCGAGCGCGGCCAGCACGCTGGCGGTCGCAATGCCGACTTCGCTGAGCGACGCCACGATCGCGATCACCCGCACGGCCCACGCGGCGATGCCTGCTAGCATCGGCGCGAGCGTCGGATCGGCGTGCGAGCGCGCCAGCATATTGGCGAAAAGCTGGGCGATGCGGTTCGAGATCCACCAGCCGATCGCGACGATTAGCACCGCGACGATCAGATGAAGGACGTCGTGCGTCACCGTCGCGAGGAGCGATGGTTGCAAATGGAACAGTCGATTGAAGAAGTCGTCCATGGTTCGGGCCACCCGTTGAGATGGCAATCACACAGCAGGCGGCGTGCCCGTGAGCGGGGCCAGAACGATGGAAATCTGCGTAGCGCTGCATGACAAATGCGAGCGCCACAAACGCAAACGCCAGAAGCAAAGGCTTCCGGCGCGTGCTGATGCAACCACGGTTACTGCGTAGAGCAACTTCGAGGGCTACAACTCAATGCTGCGGACGCCCCCGGTCCGCTTGTCCACGTATGCGCTTAATAGCGGCGCTGGGCTTCTGCGAGCAGTTCGCAGTATTCCAGGTGGCGATTGAGCGCCTTGACGCCAAGGC
>NZ_DASZJJ010000025.1:0-6247 GCF_035948235.1 Paraburkholderia sp.
AGCCTGCCAGCCGGCACGCAAACGCTACTGCGCGGGCTCGCGATCATCGAGGCGGCGGCCACGGCCGACGCGCACGATATGCGCAAGTTCGCCGCCGTGCTCGGCACCACGCGCAGCACCACGCACCGGCTCGTGTCGAGCCTCGTGCAGGCGCGCTATCTGCGTCAGGTGCAGGGCGGTTATCTGCTCGGCCCGAAGCTGATCGAACTGGGCACCATCGCGCTCGAACAGATGCCGCTTACGGCGGTCGCGCGCACGCATCTCGAAGCGCTCGCGAACGCCACGCTCGACACGATTCACCTCGGCGTGCGCGATGGCGACGACGTGCTCTACATCGACAAGATCCCCGGCCAGCGCGGCCTTGAGATGCGTTCGCGCGTGGGGCACCGCATGCCGCTCGCGTCGACCGGCATTGGCAAGGCGATGATGCTCGATCTCGCGCCGCAGTCCTGGCGCGATCTGTTCGAAGCGTCGCGGCGCACGCTAGCGGGCGTGAGCTTCCGCCCCGATCACAGCCTCGACCCCGACACCTTTCTCAAGCGCATGGCCACCTATTCGGCGGGCGGCTATACGTTCGATCTTGAGGAAAACGAAATTTCGATCCGCTGCGTGGCGGCGCCGGTGCGCGACGCGTCCGGCGCGATCGTCGCGGCGCTGTCGGTGGCCAGCACGATTCCCTATATGCCGCTCGAACGCATGGACGAACTGATTCCGGTCGTGCAGCGCGAAGCGCGCGCGATCTCGCAGGAACTCGGCTGGCGCGCGCCGCAGCCCGCCACGCGCAGGATTCGCCGATGACCGGCCGCACGACAGAACAGCATATGGAACACGGCAAACAAGGCGATGCAGCGCTGATCGCGCTCGACTGGGGCACGACCTCGCTGCGCGCGTATCTCTTCGATGCGACGGGCAAGGTGCTCGACACGCGCGTGTCGACGGCGGGGATCATGAACCTGCCGGTGCCGGCCGAAGAGGGCGGTTTCGACGCGGCTTTCGAGGAAGCCTGCGGCGTCTGGCTCGAACAGGCGCCGTCGCTGCCGGTGCTGGCCGCTGGCATGGTGGGCAGCGCACAAGGCTGGGTGCAGGCGCCCTACGTGGAAACGCCTGCCGGTGAAGACGCGCTCGTGGCGGGCATCGTCACGGTGCGCGCGGCGAGCGGCGCGAATATCTCGGTGGTGCCGGGCGTGCTGGAGCCGGGCGCCTTGCCGAACGTGATGCGCGGCGAAGAAACGCAGATTTTTGGTGCGCTGGGCGGCAAAGATCACGCAAATGCGCAAGCAACCGCCCTGATCGGCCTGCCCGGCACGCACGCCAAATGGGCCGTGGTGGAAGGCGCGCGCATCGCGCGTTTCTATACCTTCATGACGGGCGAAGTCTATGCGGCGCTCAAGGCGCACACGATTCTCGGCCGAACGATGAAACTCCCGGCCGCGCCGGACACCGCCGCGTTCCTGCGCGGCGTGACGGTGGCGCGCGAACACGGCAGCGCGGGGCTGCTCGCGACCGCGTTCAGCACGCGCACGCTGGGCCTCACCGATCAACTGGCCGCCGATGAACAGCCCGACTATCTCTCGGGTCTCGTGATCGGCCATGAGCTGGCTGGCCTGGAAGCCGTGCTGGCGCGCCGCGACGTTGCGCTTGCCGCCTGCGCGCCGCAACTGATTGGCGCCGATGCCTTGTGCGAGCGCTATCGGCTCGCCCTTGCCCAGTTCGGCTGCAACGGTGCGCAAGTCGTGCGCGAGGCGACCGAGCGTGGCCTTTGGCGCATTGCGGTGCGCGCGGGCCTCGTCAGTGCGGCGGCCTGAGCACGCTTCGAACATACGCAAACCCGCACGCAAACCACAGGACACGTACATGCAAGCCGAACTGAACCTGCCCGCACCCTATACGCCGCACGCTGGCTTCGTGGCCGCGTTTGCCGCGTGCCGGATGGTCGCGATCGTGCGCGGCATCAAGCCCGCCGAAGCCGCCGAGCATGGCCGTGCGATCTACGAAGCGGGCTTCCGGATCATCGAGGTGCCGCTCAATTCGCCTTCGCCGCTGGAGAGCATCGCGGCGCTGCGCGCTACGCTGCCCGCCGACGCCATGATTGGCGCGGGCACCGTGCTCACGACCCAGCGCGTGCGCGACGTGAAGGCTGCGGGCGGCGAACTGATCGTGATGCCGCACGCGGATACCGACGTGATCCTCGCCGCGAAGCTGCAAGGCCTCGCCTGCGTGCCGGGCGTCGCCACGCCGACCGAAGCGTTTGCCGCGCTCAAGCACGGCGCGGACGGCCTCAAGATGTTCCCCGCCGAGCAGCTTGGCCCCGAGGTCACGAAGGCCTGGCGCGCCGTGATTCCGCAGGTCGTGCCGCTCTTGCCGGTGGGCGGCGTGAAGCCCGACAACATGGGGCCGCAACTGGCGGCGGGGGCGAGCGGCTTCGGTCTGGGATCGGCGCTGTACAAGCCTGGCCAGGATGTGGCCGCAACGCGCGCCAACGCGCTCGCGTTTATCGCGGGCTGGCATGAAACGGCGCGCGCGCAGGGAGTGAAGGCGTGAACCGCCTGACGGGCAAGGTCGCACTCGTGACCGGCGCGGGACGCGGCATAGGCGCTGCGATCGCGCGCGCGTTTGCCGCCGAAGGCGCGGCGGTCGTGCTCGCCGAACTCGACATCGCCACGGCGCAGGCCACGGCGCGCGAAATCGCCGGATCGACCGGCAATGCCAACGTGCTCGCCGTGCAGACCGACGTGACGCAATCGGCTTCGGTGCAGGCCGCCGTTAGCGAAGCGCAAAACGCGTTCGGCGCGGTGGACGTGCTCGTGAACAACGCCGGCATCAACGTATTCGCCGATCCGCTCACGATGACCGACGACGACTGGCGGCGCTGCTTCGCCGTCGATCTGGACGGCGTGTGGAACGGCTGCCGTGCCGTGCTTCCGGGCATGATCGAGCGCCGCGCGGGCAGCATCGTCAACATCGCCTCGACGCACGCGTTCCAGATCATTCCGGGCTGCTTTCCGTACCCGGTGGCGAAGCACGGCGTGATTGGCCTCACGCGCGCGCTGGGCATTGAATACGCGCCGAAGAACGTGCGCGTCAACGCGATCGCGCCGGGCTACATCGAAACGCAGCTCACGCACGACTGGTGGAACGCGCAGCCCGACCCGCAGGCGGCGCGCCGCGCAACGCTCGAATTGCCGCCGATGAAGCGCATCGGCAAGCCCGAGGAAGTGGCGATGACGGCCGTGTTTCTCGCCTCGGACGAAGCGCCGTTCATCAACGCCAGTTGCATCACGATCGATGGCGGGCGCACGGCGCTGCATCACGAATAACGCAGTAATGACGCAATAACGAAGTAAAAACGCAGTAAAAAAGCAGCAATAAAAGGTAGCAATAAAACGCAGCACGAAGGCAATACAAGGTAGCAAGACAAACGCATCACTTTCGCCACGGCGCTGGCCGCGCGCGGGCGAAGGCAGAACAGGCGGCCGTTACCCTTCCCGTGACTGAAGAAGACAGGAGACTGACACCATGCAACGCAGGATTTTCCTCACGCTGATCGCCGCCGCGACCACCGCTGTGCTCGCTCATGCGCCCGTCGCGCAAGCCGCCGATCCGGTGAAGATCGGCTTTCTCGTCAAGCAGCCCGAAGAACCGTGGTTCCAGGACGAATGGAAGTTCGCCGAAGCCGCCGCGAAGGAAAAGGGCTTCACGCTGGTCAAGATCGGCGCGCCCTCGGGCGAGAAGGTCATGAGCGCAATCGACAACCTGGCCGCGCAAAAGGCCCAGGGTTTCATCATCTGCACGCCTGACGTCAAGCTCGGGCCGGGCATCGTCGCCAAGGCCAAGGCCGATGGCCTGAAGATGATGACGGTCGACGACCGTCTCGTCGACGGTGCGGGCAAGCCGATCGAAGCGGTGCCGCACATGGGCATCTCGGCGTACAACATCGGCAAACAGGTGGGCGACGGCATCGCCGCCGAAATCAAGAAGCGCGGCTGGGACATGAAGGACGTCGGCGCGATCGACGTGACCTACGAGCAGTTGCCGACCGCGCATGACCGTACCTCGGGCGCAACGGACGCACTGGTGGCCGCAGGCTTCCCGAAGGCGAACATCGTGATGGCGCCGCAAGCCAAGACCGACACGGAAAACGCCTTCAACGCCGCCAACATCGCGCTTACCAAGAACCCGCAGTACAAGCATTGGGTCGCCTACGGCCTGAACGACGAAGCCGTGCTGGGCGCCGTGCGTGCAGCGGAAGGCCGTGGCTTCAAGGCCGACAACATGATCGGCATCGGCATTGGCGGCTCGGACTCGGCGCTCAACGAGTTCAAGAAGCCGCAACCGACCGGCTTCTACGGCACCGTCATTATCAGCCCGAAGCGTCATGGCGAAGAAACCTCGGACCTGATGTACGCCTGGATCACGCAAGGCAAGGAACCGCCGAAGCTCACGCTGACGACCGGCATGCTGGCCACGCGCGACAACGTGGAAAGCGTGCGTCAGCAGATGGGTCTCGCTTCGAAGTAAGCGTTGGATTCAAGCGCTGGATAGAAGTTGTTTGAGGTGTTTCCCGCTGCGGGGCGGTCTCAAAACCGCTGGTTTTGAAGGCCGCGCCCGCGGCGAATCGAATGAGAGGAAACCGAAGTGTCAGCGACACTGCGTTTTGACAATATCGGCAAGGTGTTCCCAGGCGTGCGCGCGCTAGACGGCGTGTCGTTCGACGTGAACGCGGGTGAAGTGCATGGCCTGATGGGCGAGAACGGCGCGGGCAAATCGACGCTGCTGAAGATTCTGGGCGGCGAATATCAGCCCGATTCGGGCCGCATCCTGATGGACGGCAACGAAGTGAAGTTCGCCGATGCGGCCGCTTCGATCGGGGCGGGCGTCGCCGTGATTCACCAGGAATTGCAGTACGTGCCAGATCTGACGGTCGCGGAAAACCTGCTGCTCGGCGCGTTGCCCAATGCGCTGGGCTGGGTCAAGCGAGGCGAGGCGCGCAAGTTCGTGCGCGAACGACTGACCGCGATGGGCGTGGATCTCGATCCCGCCGCGAAACTGCGCAAGCTCTCCATCGCGCAGCGCCAGATGGTGGAAATCTGCAAGGCGCTGTTGCGCAATGCGCGCGTGATCGCGCTCGACGAGCCGACCAGCTCGCTCTCGCACCGCGAGACCGAAGTGCTGTTCAAGCTCGTGCGCGAGTTGCGCGCCGACAATCGCGCGCTCATCTACATCTCGCACCGCATGGACGAGATCTACGAGCTGTGCAATGCGTGCACGATCTTCCGCGACGGTCGCAAGGTGGCGTCGCACGAGAAGCTCGAAGAAGTGAAGCGCGAAACGCTGGTGGCCGAAATGGTGGGCCGCGAGATCAGCGACATCTACAACTACTCGCCGCGCACGCATGGCAACACGCGCTTCGCGGTGCGTGGCGTCGAAGGCCAGCCGCTTAGCGAGGCGGCCAGCTTCGAGGTGAAGGCGGGCGAGATCGTTGGTTTCTTTGGTCTCGTGGGCGCGGGTCGCAGCGAGTTGATGCAGCTTATTTACGGCACGCACAAGCGGCGCGCCGGCGAGATCGAACTCGACGGCAAGACGATTCGCGTGAAGAGCGCGAGCGACGCGATTCGTCATGGCATCGTGCTGTGCCCGGAGGACCGTAAGGAGCAGGGCATCGTTGCGATGGCAACGGTCTCGGAGAACATCAACATCAGTTGCCGCCGGCATTTTCTGCGCGCGGGCATCTTCCTCGACCGCAAGAAGGAAGCGGAAACGGCGGATCGCTTTATCAAGCTGCTGAAGATCAAGACGCCGAGCCGCCGCCAGAAAATCCGCTTTCTGTCGGGCGGCAACCAGCAAAAGGCGATTTTGTCGCGCTGGCTTGCAGAGCCTGACCTGAAGGTCGTGATTCTGGACGAACCGACTCGCGGCATCGACGTCGGCGCGAAGCACGAGATTTACAACGTGATCTACCAGCTTGCCGAACGCGGCTGCGCGATCGTGATGGTGTCGTCGGAGTTGCCGGAAGTGCTCGGCGTGTCGGATCGCATCGTGGTGATGCGCGAAGGCCGGATTTCGGGCGAGTTGCCGCGCAGCGCGGCGAGCGAACACGCGGTGCTTGACCTGGCGTTGCCCAAACGCACGCAGGCGAGAGCCGCATGAGTGGACGGGGAGGAGTGACTGAAATGCAAGCAAGAGAAAACCTGGCGGGTGAAGCTGCCAAGAGCGTCGCCGACGCGCTGATTCCCAGCACCACCGACAA
>NZ_DASZJJ010000026.1:0-2140 GCF_035948235.1 Paraburkholderia sp.
ATTCTTCTGAAGGCCTTCTGTCGCTTGGTTTGTTGCGTCTTTTGAATCGACCTTGATCTCGTTGTTCATTAATTTTCTCTCAGTTGTACTAATTAAATGATGCGAGCGCTTTCAACCCGCACCATTAGATTAATCGACACACAGATGCGAGTAAAGTTTTTTTAATTTTGAGATATAGACCTCCACTCTTAAGAATCGATTACAACTCACATTGATTTTTCCGTCAGAATATTCATCTACATATTAGTTATCAAGAAAAGACTACAAAACGGATTGGTCGCATACACGATAAAAATTCACTGAATTAAGCGACGCCCCTTCGTTGTTCGAAAAGCTCTTCAAAATTGTCTCTCGTCGCAGGCGACATGATTTTGGAAGATGATCGGTTGGTGCTGGGGTACGTCAAGAGCCGGTCCAAGACCAGTTAGCAGGGCAACGTCATTCGGTTGACGAAGTAGCGGAACAGTTCACTCAAGCGAGACCACGAGACAACGCCATATGTGATGCATGCCAGCCAACTTCGTGCCTGCAAGACGAAGAAGGTGACCATAGCGAGCGCCGAAATCCTGTCGAACAGGATCTGAACTCCAACGGTGTGATCCTCGAAGGGGTGAGGCGCGCGCGGCGGGTTGCGATTTTGTGATTCAAGGCGCGCGAGATCGGTCCCTCAAGTGTACAGCGACGGCTGCGGCAACTCGCGCGTGAGCGTGTAGCGGCCCACGTCGCGCAGACGATAGTCGAGCGGATCGTGCAGCGTATGCACGCGCGCGTTGCGCCAGAAGCGGTCGAGCGCGAGCGCCGCGTTGGTCGCGCGCGCGCCGCAGGCGTCGAATAGTTGCTCGCCCGCGTCGAGGGCCGCACGGTGCGCCACGATTTTCGCTTCCGAAACCGCGAGCGAGACTTCGGCGCGCGTTGCGGCGTTTAGCGCGTCGCCCTGCGCCCACGCATCGTCGAGAATCGCGGCGGCGCGATCGGTCAGCGCAGCGGCAGACAGCGCCTTGATGCGCATTTCGCCAAAACGCTGCTGGAGATAAGGATCGTCCGCGGCGCGCTGCACGCCGGAATTGACCCACGGACGGCCATTGGCCAGCACATACTCGCGTGCCTCTTCCAGCGCGCCTTCCGCCAGCCCGACGAACAGATTGGTCAGCACGAGCTGCGACACCAGCGTGCGCAGCGAGGCGCGCGGCGTGTCGGGCCGATGCAGCACCTCGGCGGCCCGCACCTCCACCGCGTCGAACGAGACGGTGCCGCTATCGGTCTGACGCTGGCCGATCGGGTCCCAGTCGTCGTGCACGGTGATGCCCGCGCGCGTGGTCGGCACGACCGCAAACACGGGGTTGCCGGTGGCGGGATCGTGCCCGCTCACGGTCATCATCTGCGAGCCGGTGGTGCCCGAGCAGAAGCCCTTCTTGCCGTGCAGACGCCAGCCGCCCTTGCCCTGCGCATCGTCGGCCTGGGCGACAAGCCGCGTATCGAGCGGATTCACCGCGTTGCCCCACCACCAACGATGCTCGGCGGTGCCTTGCAGCCAGTTCGCGCGCTGCGCGGCGTTGCCCCAAAGATCGACGGTCGCGATTTGCAGAAACTGGAAACCGAGCAGATGGGCAAGCGCGCTATCGACGCGCGCTATGGTGCGGATAGTTTGGTAAAGCGTGCCCCAGCGCGTACCGTCCCGGCCGAATCGCCCGCCGAATTCATGCGGCACGGCCAGCGCGAGCAAACCCGCATCGGCGATCAACTGCTTTTCGGCGGCGGCGTGGCCGCCTGCCAGATCGCGGCGCGCGGCGCTCGCGCGCAAGGTCTCGATCAGCGTGGAAAGACGTGAATCGCCGTGTGTCTGCGGCGGCCGTGGATCGTTCATGCGAGGGTTCCCGAATGCGTTGTGCGGTGCCCGGGCGGCGGCGCGGCGTGATGCACGCGCGCGCCATCCGCTCCAGCTTCGATCGAACGATGATAGTGGCGCGCCTTCAGACGGTCTACGAACGGTTTGAGCAAACGAAATCGCGGCTGGCGATATGCAGGTGCATATCGGCCAGCCGCGAAGGGCAAAGCAGGATGTGATTAGCGCGAAGCGAGCGGCGCGGGCGGCGGTGCGCCGTCCGGTTGCGCGGAGGGTTTCGCGTCGCCCCAGCCGCCA
>NZ_DASZJJ010000027.1:0-13974 GCF_035948235.1 Paraburkholderia sp.
TGCATGATGGCGAGCCGACAACAACAAGAAAGAGTGCATTCATAGAGCATTATTCACGCACGAATTTCGTAGAGCATCTTATGGGCTCTCTGCAAACCGCGCGCGCCGCGATCCACTACGTTGGCGAATTGATAGGGAGACACGAAGCCATTCACGATGACGGCACTCCCAAGAAACAACTGCGAATTTTCAATACAGATGAGCGGCGCAGCGAAATGTAGGTGAGATGTCAACTCGATCCTGTTCGAGACGAATTCAGCTAATGTCGGACAATGGTTAGCGCAGGCGCTGGGCGAAAAAATCTTCGCGCAAGGGAGTTCGTGGCGCGGCGATCCTCGGTTCATAGGACAACGCCCAGACCGGCGGCATCGGGCGGTCCCTATCAGCACGTTGGTTCGGATTTATCGTCGGCTCAGAGGGGGGCGGCGAATTACCGCTAGATCGGTGCGTAAAGCGATGCCGCGAGCGACAGCTTTTGTGACAATCACGCGGTCGAAAGACACCTATTCTGGCAAAGCGAGGGGGCAGGATTTCATAATTGATGGCTAAGTCCTTGATTCGTCAAAGTGGCCAAAGACAGCTTTTCCGACCACTCACAGAGCTTCATGTCGATAGCCGCTTAAGCTGAAAAAAAGACCCATAGGCTTCCCGGCCTATGGGTCTTTTCCATTTCTCTCCCTGCTTTCATCCCTCGCTCAGCACGTCCCGCAAAAGCCCATCAAGCATCGCCGCCTCCCCCACGGCCGCTTGTATTCGCGATCATGCTCCGCATCGGCGAGCATCGTCTCGATCAGTGCATGGATTGCAGGCCGACGCGGTCCATACTCGCCCTCGCCCGCTCTCATCTTCAGCTCCAGCAGCGCATCAAGCTCGGCGACAACTGCCGCTTCATGCACCGTCCCGGCGACGAGATCCGCAAACCGCATCGGCGGCATGCCCAGGCCCATATCGATCCATCGAACCGCGAGCAACGGCCGCAGCACATAGAGATACTTCTTGTACCGCACCGTATCGCCCTGCAGATAGCCGCGAAAGTTCTTCTTCGCCATCGACAGATAGTGATGCCGCCCACGCAACGGCGAAAAGAACGCCGTTGCCAGCGAGCGCAAACGAGGCGCCCAATGCGCGTGCTCGCGATACAGGACCGGCGAATCGAGCCACTCCAGCAGAGTCGGATTCGAGCGATGCAGCAACTGCAACGCCTTGCGCAATTCCCAGCCGCTCACGTCGAGCACATCGTCGAGCGGCCTCTCGATCACGTCGCGCTGCGGCTCGACGCGCAAATACCAGTCGCGCCGATGCACATAAACAAAGCGCACGTCGTAGTCACTATCCGGCGAAGCGAAACCCCACCCACGACTGCCCGACTCGCACGCAAACAGCACCTTCACGTCATGCCGACGCTCGATATCGTCGAGTTCGGCGAGTACTCGCGAGCGCACTTCAGGCTCGACCGGATGAGCGCTGCGCACAACGCCGAAGTTTTCAGTACTCCCCATCTTTTTCTCCTATCCCTTCACGCACACCACCTGTCTTAGCGTGTGCACGACTTCCACAAGACTGCGCTGCGCGGCCATCACCGCATCGATGTCCTTGTACGCCATCGGAATTTCGTCGACGACGCCCGCATCCTTGCGGCACTCGACGCCCTGTGTCGCCGCTACCTGATCCGCGACGGTGAAGCGGCGCTTTGCCTCGGTACGGCTCATCGTGCGCCCCGCTCCATGGCTGCACGAACAAAAGCTTTCTTCGTTGCCAAGACCGCGCACGATGAAACTCTTCGCACCCATCGAACCCGGAATGATCCCAAGCTGTCCTTTCTGCGCGGACACCGCGCCCTTGCGCGTCACCAGCACGTCCTCGCCGAAGTGGCGTTCGCGCTGCACGTAGTTGTGGTGGCAGTTCACCGCGTGCCCGTCGATCTCGAACGGCTTGCCGATCGCCGCACGCGCCGCACCAATCACCGCTTCCATCATCGCTTGCCGGTTCTGGCGCGCGTAGTCCTGTGCCCAGCCGACGGCTTCGACATAGTCGTCGAAGTGCTGGCTGCCCTCGGTCAGATACGCGAGGTTGCGATCCGGCAGATTGGCGATGTGCTGGCGCATGTCCTGCTGCGCCAGTTCGATGAACAGGCTGCCAATCGCATTACCGACGCCACGCGAACCGCTGTGCAGCATGAACCACACACGTTCGCTTTCATCCAGACAGACTTCGATGAAGTGATTGCCCGTGCCGAGCGTGCCGAGATGCGTGTAGTGGTTGGTCTTTTCGAGCTTCGGATGCTTCGCAACGATGCGCCGAAAGCCCGGCTCCAGCGTTTTCCACATCGCATCCACCGTGGCCGGCGCGCGGTTGCCCCACGCGCCCGGATCGCGGCGGCCCGGCGCGCGCCCGTGCGGCACCGCGCGTTCTATCGCACCGCGCAGACCCGCGAGGGAGTCTGGCAAATCGCTGGCCGTGAGCGTCGTGCGCGCGGCCATCATGCCGCAGCCGATATCCACGCCCACCGCCGCCGGGATGATCGCGCCCTGCGTCGGAATCACGCTGCCGATCGTCGAGCCTTTGCCAAGGTGCACGTCGGGCATCACCGCCACATGACGAAAGATGAACGGCATCTGCGCCGTGTTGCGCAGTTGCGTGCGCGCTTCGTCCTCGACGGCTACGCCGTTCGTCCACATCTTCACCGGCTTGCCGTGCGCCAGTTCCATCACCTGATAATCGAGTTCGCTCATTTGCTTCACCTGAATGCTTTATTGCGTGAGGCGCGGCGCGTTTGCGCCGCCCTCCCGTCGTTTCTATCTTTCGCTACCTGTCACGCCGGCTTGATGCTGACGAGGCCGTTGAGCACCTGATCCAGCCCGCCAAACACGGAGATACGGTCGATCCGTTCCGCGACGCGCTCAAGCGTTTCCAGCTCCTTGAGCCGCAGCGCCGTCGGGTTCTCTTCCATCACTTTCGCCGTATTCAGCAGCGAACGCGTCGCCGCCGTTTCTTCGCGGCGACGGATCACGTTGGCCTGCGCGGCCTTCTCGGCCTCGACCACCTGCGCGAGGATCGTCTTCATGTCTCCCGGCAGCACGATGTCCTTCACGCCCACGCTGCGAATCTCCAGACCTGAATCCGCGAGCCGCGAGCGTACCTGCGCGATCACGACTTCGTCGATCATCTGCTTGTCTTCGAGCAACTCGTCCAGCGTGCGCGTGCCAACGGCCGCACGCAAGGCAAACTGCAGTTCGCGATAGAGATGATCGGCGGGTTTCTGCAACTGTCCGAAGGCGCGCAGCACGTCTGCGTAGCACCACGTCGCGGCAAGGTTCAACCGCAGCGAGACCTTGTCTCGCGTGAGGATTTCCTGGCCGCCCACTTCGAGCGCCTGCACACGCAGATCGACGAGTTCGACGGCCACTTCGCGGCCAAAACGCCAGAACGCCGCAAGACCGGCGTCGAGCAAGCGCTCGACCTTGCCGTCGATCTTCAGCACGCCGACGTGGTACGCCGGCACCTGCGCAAGCAGTACGCCGTTCAAGCCCGCGATGCCGCGTGCGCGCAGCGCAGGCTGCATCAGGCGCTTCGTGAGTGCGGCATCCAGCTCGCCGTTTTGTGCGAAATCCACGCGATCGAGGCGATGTTCGACGAGTCCACGCCAGTACAGGCGGCGCGTTCCAGGCGGCAAAATTTCGACCAGTACGCCGTCTGCATAACGCAGGCCCGCTTCGTCATCGGCGAGATCCATCGCGACGAAGTGCTGCGCGAGCACGTCTTGCGCATCGCGGCGCAGCCAGTCGGCCAACGCGGTATCGGCGAGCGGCGCATCCAGTTGCGCGGTCTGCACCGAGAGGCGCTTGAAGGGATCGAGGGCGCGGAACACACCCGGTTCCAGCACTTTCATGAAATCGCCCTCGTTCATCAAGAGCGCGCGTTCGTTCTTTTTCACTACATGACGCATCCACATATTCGTTATCCTTATTATTCGATTCTTCACCAATGGCCGGCTGGCGCGCGCCGCACGGATCAGGGCGCGACGCGAACGGGTGAGCGGGCGAAGGGTTCGCACAGACGTTGGCAACGACGTTCTGCTCCGTGTCGTTGCGTCCGTTTGCACTGGCCGCTTCGGCCGCCCGGCCGTTCGCGCGGCGCCGCAACCGGTGCGACGCGCGGCGGGCCTCGCGGCCCACACCGACGGGTACTGCTTATCGAGAATCTGTCCTTGCGGACAGCGTTCGAACGGGATTTGAACCCGCTACCGTCCGGCTTGCGCCGGCTGCTCTACCAGGTCGAGCTATCGAACATGGTGGGCGCTCCGGGAATCGAACCCGAACACGGCACGCCAGGCGCGCCCATTGGCCATCGTCTGTCCATAGCGACATGCGCTGCCACGACGAACAAGTTCGGCGGCGGCGCACCAGCAAGGCTTTTGAACCTTGGCTCGTAGGCCAGCGGGACATCAGGCTGTGGCTT
The DNA here is from genome assembly GCF_035948235.1 of Paraburkholderia sp. GTDB lineage: Bacteria > Pseudomonadota > Gammaproteobacteria > Burkholderiales > Burkholderiaceae > Paraburkholderia. The sequence continues at coordinate 4,459 of NZ_DASZJJ010000027.1, forward strand.
ATTTAGCGAGGAGCGTGCCAGTGCGGGACTTCTTGTATGAAAAATTTCGTAAGCCATTGAACTCACGAGAAAAATTAATTTGATCGCGTGCAAACGAGGCGGCAAACGGCGGCGGAATTTCTACTTGTTTCTATACAATCAGATCGCCTCTTATCTTTTTGGATAGCCATGCGTAAGACCGTCGCGATCGGATTTCTCGGCACCGTGCTCGATCAGGGTGGCCGCGCGCCGCGCCGCTGGCAGAAGTGGCGGCCGACGATTTCCTTGTGTTCGCAACCCGGCTGGCCGATCGACCGGCTCGAACTCCTGCACTCGCCCGACTACGACAGGCTCGCGAATCGCATCAAGGACGATCTCGCGCGTCTGTCGCCGCACACCGAGGTCTGTCTCACACCGCTGGCGATTGGCGATCCGTGGGATTTCGAAGAGGTCTACGCAGCGCTGCACGACTACGCGCGGGCTTACCCGTTCGATCTCGAACGCGAGGACTACCTGATCCACATCACGACCGGCACGCACGTCGCGCAGATCTGCTGGTTCCTGCTCGCGGAAGCGCGCTATCTGCCCGCGCGACTCGTACAGACTGCGCCGCCGCAACGCACCGACGAAGGCCCGAGCGGGCCGGGCACGATTTCGGTCATCGACCTCGATCTCTCGCGCTACAACCGCATCGCGCAGCGCTTCACGCGCGAGCGCGACGAAACCGTCTCGTTTCTCAAGGCCGGCATCGCCACGCGCAACGCGCAGTTCAACGCACTGATCGCGCAACTCGAACGCGTGGCGGTGCGCTCACGCGCGCCGATGCTGCTGGTCGGGCCGACTGGCGCGGGCAAGTCATTTCTTGCGAAGCGTGTCTACGAACTCAAGCGTGGGCGTCATCGGCTCGCGGGTCCGTTTATCGAGGTCAACTGTGCGACGCTGCGAGGCGACGCCGCGATGTCCACGCTTTTTGGCCATGTGAAGGGCGCGTTCACGGGCGCGCAAACCGCGCGCGCCGGACTGCTGCGCGCGGCAGATGGCGGCCTGCTATTTCTCGATGAAATCGGCGAACTAGGGCTCGACGAACAGGCGATGCTGCTCAAGGCCGTCGAGGAAAAACGGTTCTTTCCATTTGGTTCGGATACCGAAGTGATGAGCGATTTCGAGCTGATCGCCGGCACACATCGAGACCTGCGGCAGATGGTGGCGGCGGGCACATTCCGCGAAGACCTTTACGCGCGGATCAATCTGTGGACTTACGAGCTTCCGGGACTCGCACAGCGCCGCGAGGACATCGAGCCCAATCTCGAATTCGAACTCGACCGCTTCGGGCGCGAGCAGGGCGAGCGGGTTCGATTCAACGTCGAGGCAAAGCGGCAATACCTCTCGTTCGCGACATCCTCGGGCGCGGCGTGGACGGGCAATTTCCGCGAGTTTTCGGCTTCCATCACGCGGATGGCGACGCTCGCCGACGATGGCCGCATCACCGAAGCAATCGCGAAAGAGGAAGTCGGGCGACTCACGCGCACCTGGTCAGGCAGGCGCGATGAGAGTGAACTGATCGCCACGGTGATGGGCGAGGGCGCCGACGATCTCGATCTTTTCGACCGCGCGCAACTGGAACGGGTGCTCGACGTGTGCCGCGTGTCGGCAAGTCTTTCGGAAGCGGGACGGGCGCTGTTCGCGGTCTCGCGACAAAGCAAGAAGCAACCGAACGATGCGGATCGCCTGCGGAAATATCTCGCGCGGTTCGGGCTGGACTGGGAAGCGGTGCAGCGCTCGTTCGAAGCCTGAAACGCACCGCCCAAACCTATCCACACCACCCAGCGGATAACTCGCGGACAACCCCAGGAAATTGCTGTGCATGAATCGGGGATAACTTCGCCCCTGGAAAAACTGTGGAAAAGTTGTCCCAGGCAGCCGGGAATTTTCCCGTTTACGCCCGCAGACTTATGAATTTTCCACAGCGTTGTTTACTCAATGGTTTTCCACGGTTATCCACAGATTACCCAGGGGCTTGTTAACTATTACTACGTTTACGTATACATAAATCCTAAAACCCTAGAACCCGATCGCGTAAACGCAAAAACCGCTGGAAAACTTCTCCAGCGGCTCTCTTCAGACCACGTGTACCCAGCGCTCAGGCCAGCGGAATATAAAGCTCGGTCTTGAGGTCCTCGGGTGCGGCTTCGTCCGGGGTATTCAGATACACCTCGAACGACGGCGCCGAAAAATCGGGCTTGCGCCCAAGCTTCTGCAAGCCCTCGTTGTAAAACCACATCCACGCCTCTTGCAGACCCTGGTACGGCCCTTTGTGCAGCACCAGCGCATGCGCGCCGCCGCGCAACTGCATCTGCTCGACCGGCGAAATAACTTCCACGTCCGTTTCCTCGGCCAGATGCAGCGCGGCTTTCGAGCGCAGTTTCGACGCTTCCACCGTGTTCGGATCGTCGTAATAGATGCCGACCATCTTCGCGCCGGCCGTGCGCACGTTGCGTTCGCTGAGCCACTGCGCGAGCGTGTAGAACGCGTCGCCGATCTTCATGTACGGGCCGACGTGGCCGACAGCAAGCAGATCCATAGGCTCTAGATTGACGAGTTTCACATCGCGATCTTGCATGATGGCGTCTCCAGATTCGGCGGCTACGAAAGGCCGCTCAGGGTCGGGCGCGAAAGCGCATGGGATGCGCATCAAGATAGCACCGTGCCTTCGCAGGCGTTCCTAATCTGGCCGCGCTGTCTCAGAGGCCGACACGCGTAACCGGATGCGCATCGAGCCACGCGTTCTCTTCGTCGCTATAAAGCCGCGAGCGCGTGAGAAAACGCAGCCCCGTGGGCCGCTCCAGCGAAAACATGCCGCCGTTGCCAGGCACCGCATCGATGATGAGTTGCGTGTGCTGCCAGTATTCGAATTGCGATTCGGTCATATAGAACGGCACGCCGCCGATCTCGCCGAGCTGCACGTCGGCGTTGCCGACCATGAATTCGCCCTGCGGAAAGCACATCGGCGCGCTGCCGTCGCAGCAACCGCCCGATTGATGGAAGAGCAGGGAACCGTGTTCGCCCGCGAGCTGCTCGATCAGCGCGAGCGCGGCGGGAGTGGCTGTGACGCGTTCGACCATGTCGCGACGCTCCTTGACGATGAAAAGAACCGGGCGCCGCGGATGCGGCGCCCGCCGTGACCAGCGCTATCTGCGCTAACAGTCCGAAGGTCGCTTAGAAGAAGCCGAGCGGCTTGTCGCTATAGCTCACCAGCAGGTTTTTGGTCTGCTGATAGTGGTCGAGCATCATCTTGTGGTTCTCGCGGCCGATACCGGACTGCTTGTAGCCGCCAACGCCGCGTGCGCCGGATAGGCGTGGTAGCAGTTGGTCCACACGCGCCCGGCCTGGATCTCGCGGCCGAAGCGGTAGGCGCGCGTACCGTCACGCGTCCAGACGCCCGCACCGAGGCCATAAAGTGTGTCGTTGGCGATTTCCAGCGCTTCCTCTTCGGTCTTGAAGGTTGTGACCGACACGACCGGTCCGAAAATCTCCTCCTGGAAGATGCGCATCTTGTTGTGGCCGCGGAACACGGTCGGCTTCACGTAGTAGCCGTCGCCCAGTTCGCCAGCTAGCGCATTGCGTTCGCCGCCGATCAGGCATTGCGCGCCTTCCTGCTTGCCCAGGTCGATGTACGAGAGGATTTTTTCGAGCTGCTCCTGCGAAGCCTGCGCGCCGATCATCGTTTTCGTGTCGAGCGGATGGCCTTGCTGGATCGCGGCCACGCGCTTGAGGGCGCGTTCCATGAAGCGGTCGTAGATTTTCTCGTCGATCAGCACGCGCGACGGGCAGGTGCAGACTTCGCCCTGATTGAGCGCGAACATCGCGAAACCTTCGAGCGCCTTGTCGAAGTAGCTGTCGTCGTGATCGAGCACATCCGCGAAGAAGATGTTCGGGCTCTTGCCGCCCAGTTCCAGCGTCACCGGAATGATGTTCTGGCTCGCGTACTGCATGATGAGGCGGCCCGTGGTCGTTTCGCCGGTGAAGGCGATCTTGGCGATGCGCTTGTTCGATGCGAGCGGCTTGCCGGCTTCCAGGCCAAACCCGTTCACGACGTTGAGCACGCCCGGCGGCAGCAGGTCCTGAATCACTTCGACGAGCACGAGGAACGACGCGGGCGTCTGCTCGGCGGGCTTGAGCACCACGCAGTTGCCGGCGGCCAGCGCGGGCGCGAGCTTCCAGGCGGCCATCCGGAGCGGGAAATTCCACGGACTGATCTGACCGTCCACGCCCAGCGGCTCATGAAAGTGATAGGCGACCGTGTCGTGATCGATCTCGGAGATGCCACCTTCCTGGGCGCGCACGCAGCCCGCGAAGTAACGGAAGTGATCGGCGGCGAGCGGAATGTCGGCGGCGAGCGTTTCGCGCAGCGGCTTGCCGTTGTCGATGGTTTCGGCGACGGCAAGTTTGTGCAGGTTCTGCTCGATGCGATCGGCGATGCGGTTCAGGATGTTGGCGCGCTCGGTGGGCGAGGTCTTGCCCCAGGCAGCTTTGGCCTTGTGCGCGGCGTCGAGCGCGAGTTCGATGTCGGCTTCGCGCGAGCGCGGAATCGACGTGAACGGATGGCCGGTGATCGGCGAGATATCGTCGAAATATTCGCCGCCCAGCGGCGCTACCCATTCGCCGCCGATGAAATTGCCGTACTGTTTTTTGTAGGGGAACTCGGTCGTCAGAAACTGCATATCCGCGTGATTCATCGATGTGCTCCTCGTTGTGCTCTGTCTGGGTATGGATGGGCGTGCATTGCGCAACGCAACCGGTGCGTGCTTACGCCAGAAGCGTGCCAATGGGGGCGCGGTCACGGCGTGGCGGGCTTTGGCGGGAAAAGGCGAGGGTGAATGGCGTGCCGTGAGCGGCGCGCAGGAGAAAAGCGGTGTGAGGACGCTGTATCGTCGCGGCGCAGTGCCAGGCGGACGTGCTCAGAAAAGGAACAAAGCGGGAACAAAGCGGGAACAACGGCGGGAGTAAAGCGGGAACAAGCCGGGAACAACGCACAGCGGCAGGAAAAAACCGCCGCGCGGGGCGCGCATACGGTAGGCTTTGCACCCGTAACAGCAAGGAGAATCAGCAATGTCCGAAGAAAACTTCATCTGCCGCAACCAGTCGTGCGGCACCCCGTGGGAACAAAGCGAAGTGGTGATCAAGAACGAAGGCCAGGGGCCGCTGTTCCGCTGCCCGCTGTGTGGCGCGCGCAATTACCTCGAAGTGTTCGAAGACGACGACGGCAAGCCGGTCTACGAACAGGTGGACGGTAAGCCCTTCCTCTGAGCACCGCGCGCGCCGACGCGGTCTTTAAAGGATCTCGGAGGCGAGCGAAATTCCGAAGATGATGCCGCCGATCAGACCAAGCACGCGGCCGAGCAGCAACAGGTTCAGATCTTCGTCGAGCAGGTTGGGGTCGCGTTTCTCGCGCAGCAAGGTTCGGTGCAACAGAGGGCGCGGGAACAGCAGGCACGCGGAAATGAGCGCTGGCACGGCCAGCCGGACCGCCGCGCTGTAATGGCGATCGGACGGAAAGTCGAGCCAGACCATCAGCACGACCAGCAATGCGGTCAGAATGCCGCCGACGATCGAGCCGGCGACGAGTTTGTCGGTGGGATGCCCATGCATGAGAACTGCCTCTTTGGATAGTGCGAAGACAGGTCATGATCTGATTTCCGTCAGAAAAGACCTATCGGAACAGTCCGAAAACGAGTGAGGCGTGTCCTCAGGCAAAGGGTGGCAGCCGCGAGCATCGGGCGTGCCCATGAGGCCTGCAAAGGGCCGTTTTCCCCCTATCTGAACGAATAGGCTGGCGCGGCCTTCCCGGCGTCCTACAGTTACGTCATACGATAAGAAACACGTAAGAATTGTAGGACTATCGATTTCACCGGGGGAGGGCTGGGCATGACATTCGTCGAACAGGAAATCGCGCACATTGCGCGCGTGATGCCGCAATCGCTGGCGGGTGATTTCGAGGAACCGGTGATGGGCCCGGATTACTGGCGCCGCCGGTTACATACGCTGCTCAAGCAGAACCATCTGACACATGTGCAACTGGTGACGGTGGATACGCTGCTGCGCCAGCTTGATGGTTTTGAGACGCTGGGCCGTTGGATGCCGCAACCCAGAAAGCCAGAACGGATGACGGTGCGCTCGCGCAGGGAGGGTCGCGTGCCGGCGACGGTTTGAGTTCGCGCGGGGGGAATTGCGCGAGGAACGCGAAAAACGGCGCAGAAAAGCAAAAAGCCCGGTCTTTCGACCGGGCTTTTCACATGAATTAGCTGGTGGGGCGTGAGTGACTCGAACACTCGACCTACGGATTAAGAGTCCGCTGCTCTACCAACTGAGCTAACGCCCCCAACAGAAGAAAGATTATGCCGGACCTTTTGAGTCTTGGCAAGTCCTTTTCGCAAATTTCCTAAAAAAACTTGGGACGGGGTTAGGCGCCTCTCCGGGCGCCCCTATCAGCCACCTGTCGAACCCCAATATTCGTCCACGCTTTCCCTGCCTTATCAACGATTGCCGATCCCTGCCGGTATCATGTGGCCACGCTGCGCGGCGCGATGGTCGGTCCGCGTGGCACACAATCCCAACAAAGTACGAGACAGGCAAGGACAGGCAAGAAGCGATGGACGAAAAGGCAATCGACGCGCTGCTCGAGCGCGTGCTGGCGCCCTGGGTGAAGGTGCTCGGGTTGAAGCCGGTCGAAGTCACGGACGAAAGCGCCACGCTGCGCCTGCCGTTTTCCGGCGAACTGCGCCATGCGGGCGGCGTGATCTGCGGTCAGGTGTTCATGGCCGCCGCCGATACGGCGATGATCGTCGCCATCGCGGCGGCGCTCGGCGAGTTCAAGCCGATGACCACGGTCGCGCTCAACACCAGTTTCATGCGCGCGGTGCGCAAGGGCGATGTGACGGTCACGGCGCGCGTGCTGCGCATGGGCCGCAATCTGGTGTTCGGCGAAATAGAACTCTACGACGAAGAGGGCCGGATGGCGGTCCACGCCACCTCGACTTACGCGTTGCTGGACTAAGCTATCGCGTTCGGTATCCGGAAGAGACGAAGGTCATGTTCGATCAGGTGGTTTTTGCGGGCGGCGGCAACCGCTGCTGGTGGCAGGCGGGATTCTGGGACGTGGTGCAGCCGCAGTTGCAGATCCGTCCGCGCGTAATTACGGGCATCTCGGCCGGTGCGGCCACCGCCTGCATGATCTACACGCGCGACTCCCAGTGGGTCATGCGCTATTACGAAGAAGCGCTCAAGCACAACAAGCGCAACGCCTACTGGGGCAATCTGCTGCGCAGCGAGTCGGTGTTTCCGCACTACCGCATCTATCGGCAGGCGCTGCTCGACATCTATGGGCCGCAGTTCGGCAAGCTGCAGGACGCGCCGGAGATCCGCATCGGCGTGTCGCATGTGCCGCGCTGGCTCGGCGCGCGCAGCGCGGTGGCGGCGGGTCTGATCGCCTACAACATCGAAAAGCACATCCGCAAGACGCTGCATCCCACGCTCGGCCAGAAGCTCGGCTTTCATCCGGAGTTCGTGACGGCGCAGGCCTGCGAGCGCGTCGAGGACCTTGCCGATCTCGTGCTGCAATCGTCGTGCACGCCGCCGTTCACGCCGGTTCTGCGACGTAATGGCCGTCCGGTTCTCGATGGTGGCATGGTCGACAACGTGCCCGTGGGTGCGCTCGACGACACGCCAGGTCGCGTGCTGGTGATGGTCACGCGTCTTTATCCGCGTCCGCAGACGTTTGTGGTCAAGCACCGCACGCAGGCGGGCGGCGAACAGCAGCGCCTCTACATCCAGCCTTCGGCGAAGGTGCCGATTTCGAGCTGGGACTACACCAGCCCGCAACAGATGCAGCACGCCTGGAATCTCGGCTATGAAGACGGCCAGCGTTTCCTCGAGCGTCTGCCCGACGTGCTCGCCGCTGCGGCGCACGCATAAAAACGTACCCAGCAAAACGAAAAAAGGCGGCTCAGTGCGAAAAACTGAGTCGCCTTTTTGCTTGCGAAGCGCCTTCGCTTACTTGCGTCGGCCGCCTTGCAGCGCGTCCGGATTCGCCACGTGCGAGAGATCGCCCGCGTCGAACGCCAGGATGTTGCGGAATGCCGCGCCAAAGTACAGCTCATAGCTCTCGCGCTCCACATAGCCGATGTGCGGCGTGCAGATCACGTTTTCCATGCGCAGCAGGCTGTAGCCCTGCAGGATCGGCTCGCTTTCGAACACGTCGATCGCCACCATGCCGGGGCGATTGTGCGAGAGCGCGCCCAGCAGCGCGTTTTCTTCCAGCAGCTCCGCGCGGCTCGTGTTGACGAGCAGCGAGGTCGGTTTCATGCGCAGCAGGTCCTCCTGCTTGACGATGCCGCGCGTGTCGTCGTGCAGACGCAGATGCAGCGAGAGGATGTCGCTTTCCTCGAACAGCGCTTCGCGGCTGGCGGCGGCTTCGTAACCGTCGGCGCGCGCGGCTTCGAGCGAGTGCTCGCGGCCCCAGATGATCACGCGCATGCCAAACGCCTTGCCGTAGCCGGCCACCAGTCGCCCGATCTTGCCGTAGCCCCAGATGCCGAGCGTCTGCCCGCGCAGGACCTGACCCAGACCGAAATTAGGCGGCATCGCCGAGGTCTTCAGCCCCGACTGCTGCCACGCGCCCTGTTTCAGATTGGCGACGTACTGCGGGATGCGGCGCTGCGCGGCCATGATGAGCGCCCAGGTGAGTTCGGCGGGCGCGACGGGTGAGCCCGTGCCTTCGAGCACCGCAATGCCGCGCTCCGAACACGCCGCGATGTCGATATGCGGACCGGCTTTGCCGGTCTGGCTGATCATGCGCAGATGCGGGAGTTTGTCGAGCAGTTGCGAGGTGATGCGGGTGCGTTCGCGGATCAGAACGAGTGCTTCGACTTCCGAGAGGCGGCTGGCGAGCTGGCCGAGGCCGCGCACGGTGTTGTTGAAGACCTTGACCTCGTGATCGGCGAGCAGTTCAAAGCAGTCGAGCTTGCGGACGGCGTCCTGGTAGTCGTCAAGGATGGCAATTTTCATGGCAGCAAGGGTAAAGGGTGTAGCAAATCGCGGTAAAGCGCTTGGGTGGTGAGGCACGTCGCGAGGCGGCAAAACGCATCGTCCTGACGCGGTGCAACACGGTGTTCATCTGGTGGTTATCCCACTATGCAGCGTCGGGAAGCCTGTTATGAATATAGGGAAGCCTTTCGTTGCACGGAACAACCACGGGAAATCGACAGCAAGTGGGCATTCAATTTGCGATTCGTGCGACGGCGCTCAATACGGCTGGCAACATTTTGAACGAGAATTTTTCCCTTTTATCAGCTTGAAGGGCCGCGATGCAAGCCGCTTTACAGACGGTTGCGAACCCTCGCCGATAAGGGCCTTGACGACCTGCCCATCCGCGCGAACCAGTGTGTCTGAAATAGAGCGGAATACCCCATTCGCAGCGGTTGCGCCTCTCGCTAGCAGCGTCGAAAAGGGCCTGAAACGATTTTTTATCAGCCCAGTTGG
>NZ_DASZJJ010000028.1:0-5655 GCF_035948235.1 Paraburkholderia sp.
GATGTATTACTCACCCGTTCGCCACTCGCCACCAGGTGCAAGCACCCGTGCTGCCGTTCGACTTGCATGTGTAAGGCATGCCGCCAGCGTTCAATCTGAGCCAGGATCAAACTCTTCAGTTCAAACCTGTTACTGTTTTTGGTTCATTTAAGAACCCGTCGCTCACTCAAAGCTGACAGGAATCTGGATTGCTCCAAAAACCTGACTTACTTCTGTGTGAGACTCTTGATACTTTTGCTATCTCGCCAGATCAAAAATGATCACGACGAGGAGCTAGATCGAATCAAGCGCCCACACTTATCGGCTGTAAATTTTTAAAGATCAATTCGCTGAAAACTGCTGGAAAATCAAGCTATCCGGCGTTTTCTGCGTCGCTGCATCAGCAGGAGGAGGCGAATTATGCAGGGCGCAGATCGACCCGTCAAGTAAATCTGCAAAATAATTTAGTCGCCCCGGGAGAGGGGTCCAGATCCACAATTTTGAAGTACATCTGCAGGGCCGCAAACGTCCTCACTCACTAGAACTAGAATATCTCGCCGCCAACGGTTAAATCGCAGCCAATCCGATCCTTCATCGCCGCAAGAACTGACGACCGTTCCCGCACCTGACAAGATAATGCGTCTTTGCTGGATTCGAGTGACAGCAATCGCTGCAACAACAGACAAATTACGAAGCGAGGCACCATCGCAACGCGCAGTGCCTCGCTTCGTCTCGACGTGCTTATTCAAGCCCGCCCTGGCACAGATATTTGATGCTCAGATAGTCGTCGAGGCCGTACTTCGAGCCTTCACGTCCATACCCCGATTCCTTCACGCCGCCGAACGGCGCGGCCTCGCTCGCCACCGCACCTTCGTTGATACCGACGATGCCCGTTTCGAGCTTGCGCGCCACGCGGTCGATGCGGCGCACGTCGTTGGTGTAGAAGTACGCAGCGAGCCCAAACGGCGTGTCATTGGCGATGCGAATCACCTCGTCCTCTTCGGTGAAGCGGAACAGCGGCGCGACAGGGCCGAAGGTTTCCTCGCAGCAGAGCACCATGGCGTCGGTGGCATCAGCAAGCACAGTAGGCGCGTAATAATTCGGCCCGAGATCCGGAAGGCGCTTGCCGCCTGCGAGCACGCGCGCGCCGTTCGCCACGGCGTTCTCTACATGCCGCGCGATCTTGTCGATGGCGCGCTCGTTGATCATCGGGCCGATCTGCGCCTTCGCATCGGTCGCCGGGCCCACGTGCAGCGAACTCACGTGCTGCGCGAGCAGTTCGCCAAATTGTTCGTAGACCGAATCATGCACGTAGATACGGTTCGGACACACGCAGGTCTGGCCGCCATTGCGAAACTTGGCGAGCATGAGACCCTGAACAGCCGCTTTGAGATCAGCGTCGGCAAAGACGATAAACGGTGCGTTGCCGCCCAGTTCGAGCGATAGTTTCTTGAGCGTACCCGCCGATTCGCGCGCGAGATGCTTGCCCACGGCCGTCGAGCCTGTGAAGGTGATCTTGCGCACACGGTCGTCGCCGAGCCAGTCGGCCACGGCGGCAATGCCTTCGTCGCGCGCCGCCGAAATCATGTTGAGCACGCCGTCGGGCAAGCCTGCCTCCTGCGCCAGTGCGGCGAGCGCGAGTGCCGTGAGCGGCGTGTCTTCAGCGGGCTTCGCTACGACCGTGCAACCGGCCGCGAGCGCCGGAGCGATCTTGCGCGCGATCATCGCAAGCGGAAAATTCCAGGGGGTGATCGCCGCCACCACGCCGATCGGCTCCTTGATGGCCATCATGCGCTTGCCGCGCTGCGTCTGCGGAATGATGTCGCCGTAAATCCTGGTCGCTTCCTCGGCGAACCACGCAACGTACGACGCGCCATACGCGACTTCGCCGCGTGCTTCAGCCAGCGGCTTGCCCTGCTCCAGCGACATCAGTCGCGCGAGGTCCTCGGTGTTCGCGAGGATGAGCGCGTGCCAGCGGTTCAGCACGGCTGCGCGCTCGCGAGGCAGCGTGTCGCGCCATGCGGGCAGCGCGCGCGCAGCGGCGTCGGTGGCCGCGCGCGCGTCGGCGGCGGCACTGTTCGCGACCTGCGCGAGCGTGGCCTGGGTGGCCGGATTCGTCACGGCGTAGCGGGCGTTACCGGAAGCGGCGATCCACTTGCCGTCGATGAAATTCTCGTGGCGAAGCAGTTCGCCTCGTGTCAATTCCAAACTCACTGCGTTCTCCTTGTCTACAAGCGGTATCGGGCGTCGAATGCTTTAATTTGACGCGACTTGTTCTTTCACGGCGGCTTCGGCGTTCACGTCCGGCTTTACCGCCTCCGGCTGGCGATCGAGCCACTGCGCGAGATGGAGTGCCGTGCGGCCCGTAGTGTTGCGAATCTGCGAGCGGCAACTGAAGCCGTCGCTCACGATCACGGCGTCGTCCTGCAGCGCATCGATCACGGGCACGAGTTCCGACTGCGCCACCTTCTTCGCGAGATCCGCCGTTTTCTTGTGATAGCCGTAGGCGCCCGCCATGCCGCAGCAACCCGTGGGCAGCACCGACCCCTTGCTCGTCGCCTGCTGGAGCAACTGCGTTTCGGCCTTCATGCCGCCGCAGGCCTTCTGGTGGCAATGGCCGTGCACATGCACGTCTTCGTCGAGCTTCGGCAACGTAACGCCGAATTCCTGCAGCAATTCGGCGAGCGTCTTCACCGCCTTCGCGAGTGCGTGCGCGCGTGCGTCGTTCGGGAACAGCGCGCGCAATTCGTCGCGGAACACCGACAGGCAGCTCGGTTCGAGCACGACCACGGGCAGCTTCGCCTCGATCACATTCGCCATCTCCAACATGATCGTTTCGAGGTTGCGCTTCGCTTCGTCGAGCAGACCGGCGTCGTACATCGGGCGGCCGCAGCACACGTGCTTGCTCAGCAGGCGCACTTCGAAGCCCTTCGATTCAAGCACGCGCACCGCCGCTTCCATCACCTCGGGCGTGAAGCCGTTGTTGAACGTGTCAGTCCACAGCAGCACGGGCGTGCGCTTGTGCGTCCTGCTCGCTGCGCTTTCGGTCTGCGCGAGCAAACGCTTCGCGCTCGCGCCGTTGCGGAACGTCTTCGCGGCGATGGCGGGAAATTTCACGTCCTCGGCGAGACCGAACTTCGCGCTCACCTTGCGGAACGACGGATTGCTCATGAGCGCATTCGCCACGCCACTCACATGCGTGGCCACGGGCAGCCAGTTGCCGATGCGGCTCACCATCGCGTCCATCACATGACGGTGCTTGTGCTTGTGATACTCGTAAAGAAAGTGGCTCTTGTACTTGGCGATGTCCACATGCGTGGGGCAATCGCTGCGGCAGCCCTTGCACGCGAGGCAGTGATCGAGCGAATCCTTCACGGCTTCGCTTTGCCAGCCGTCCTCGATCACTTCGCCTTTGAGCAGTTCGAACAGCAGCCGCGCGCGCCCACGCGTCGAATACTTCTCTTCGCGCGACGCGCGATAGCTCGGGCACATCGTGCCGCCGCTCAGCGAACGGCACTTGCCCATGCCGATGCAGCGCTCCGTCGCACGCGCGAACGTGTCGGGCTTGCCGAGATCGCCAAACGTGAAGGGGCTCGACACATCCACGCGACGATACGTCGGGCCGAGGCGCAGGTTGTCGTCCACCGGCATGGCATCGACCAGCTTGCCCGGATTCATGCGGCCGCGCGGATCCCAGATTGCCTTGAATGCGCGGAACGCTTCCATCAGCTCTGGCGAATACATGAGATGCAGCAGTTCGCCCTTTGCCTGGCCGTCGCCGTGTTCGCCCGATAGCGAGCCTTCGTACTTCACAACCAGCTTCGCGGCATCGAACAGGAACTCGCGCCACGTCTTCACACCTTGCGCATGACGCAGGTCGAAGGTGATCCGCGAGTGGATGCAGCCATCGCCGAAATGGCCGTACATATTGGTTTTGTAACCGTAAGATTCCACCAGCGCCGAAAATTCGCGCAAGTAGGCGCCGAGGTGACGCGGCTCCACAGCAGCGTCTTCCCAGCCCACGACCGGGTCAGGCTTCGACATATCGTCGCCGATTGAGGTGGCCGACGCGCCGGTTTCGCGCACCGACCACAAACGCTTCATGAGCGCGGCATCGTCGACGAGTCGCGCCGACGGCGTGCCCGGCAACTCAGGCGCGAGGGCCGCCGCCCGTTGCGCGAATTCCATCGCGACAGCCTTGTCGGTCGCTCCGAATTCGACCATCAGCCACGCATTGCCCGCGGGCAGTTCGGCGATGTCCGAGAGCGCGAGACCGCGCTCGCGCAAACCGCCGACGATGCCCGTATCGAGCCCTTCCATCGCGATCGGCGACAGAGGCAGCAGTTGCGGCACGCAGTCGGCGGCATCGAAAATGGTCGGGAAACCGAACACCACCAGCCGGCGATGCACGGGGTTGGTGACGAGCGTCGTTTTCGCGCGGAGCACGGAAACGCAGGTGCCTTCGGATCCCACCAGCGCGCGCGCAATGTTGAAGCCGTTCTCGGGCAGCAGTTGATCGAGACTGTAGCCCGACACACGGCGCTTGAGCCTGGGAAAGCCTTCGCGAATGGCGTCGCCGTATTTCTCCACCAAACCGAGCAGGCCCGAGACGATTTCGGCGCGGCCCCCACCCGCCGCGAGATGCTCGCGCAGCGCGGCATCGTCGGTCGGGCCGACCCAGAACTGCGCGCCGTCGTAGGTCAGCACTTCGAGCGCCTCGATGTTTTCGGCAGTCTTGCCCGCCATCACCGAATGCGCGCCGCACGAGTTATTGCCGATCATGCCGCCGAGCGTGCAGCGGCTGTGCGTGGCGGGATCGGGGCCAAACGTGAGGCCTTTGAGCGCGGCCGCGTCCTTGAGCTGATCGCAGATCACGCCCGGCTGCACCGTCGCCACGCGGCCCGTCACGTCGATCGCTTCAATGCTCGTGAGGTACTTCGACGCGTCGATGATGACCGCCGCGTTGACCGACTGCCCGCACATTGACGTGCCCGCGCCGCGCGTGAGCACCGGCACGTCGGCCTCGCGGCACGCGCGCATGGTTTCCACCACGTCCTCGATGCTGCGCGGCACGACGATGCCGATCGGCACCTGACGGTAGTTCGACGCTTCCGATGCGTACGCGGCGCGCGTGCCCGAATCGAAGCGAACTTCGGCGCGTGTGTTGCTGGCAAGCCGGCGCTGAAGCGCGAGCAAGGCGTTGATATCGTGGCGGGGCAGATCTTTTGAATTCATGACATCACTAGCGGGGGAGCGCTTTCTTCGAAATTAGGTACAGCGAGGACAAACCAGCCTGGCTCAGACCGTCGCGACAGGCGTAACGGGAGAACCGACCGCACGCGGCAGACGCAGCGGCGGCGCGGTCAGCAGGAAGCGCGTGCGTCCGTGCGCGTGCAGCCAGTCGGCCAGCTCGCTCAAATGCCACAGTTCGCCAAGATGCACGCCGAGGCGGAACAAACATAAGTCGTGCAGCGGATGCGAGGGATAGCGCGCGTCGTCGCACGGCGCGGCGGGCAGGAACTCCACGGCCACGTTATCGGAGATCAACGCGGCCACGTTCGAGTCGACGATCCAGCGGCGCAGCGCTTCATCGCGGCCGTCGAGTCCGGCGAAGCCACCTTCGAGCGCCTTGCCGTTCTGCGTGCGATACACATCGAGCAGCGCTTCGTCGAGGCC
>NZ_DASZJJ010000029.1:0-32712 GCF_035948235.1 Paraburkholderia sp.
CTCCCCACATCCGGATCATAAAACCGGAACGTGTTGTAGTGCAGCCCGGTTTCCCGATCCAGGTACTGCCCCTGATAACGCAGATCCTGCGGCCGTAGTGCCTCCCGCTGAATCCACTCCTCCTGCACCGCGTCGCCCCAGACCTTGCAGCGCGCCTGCCAGACCAACTCACCTTGCGCATCGGTGAGTTCTTCCGGCACCCCCGAAACGTCACTGTGGAAATAATAAACCGCGTGATCCTTAGATCAAACGCCATCAAATATATTGAAACTCAATATCGGGTTCGACTCCGATATCTCTCCAATCACCCTCCGAAAATTGAAATACGGAAATGGAATAATATTCCCAGACCCTACATCTTCTGACATGGGAACGCGCAATTCGAGCTTTACGACATCCCCGCCTCGTCCAATGTGCAACTTAGGCCAATTCTCCTGATGATCAACATCCCAACTGGATAGAGCGGATCCCGGAACGATCGAGATTTTTTCAAATCTCCCCGAAAAAACATACTGTCCTGAACAGGCAACGGAATCGTTATCGGGAAATGCCATGAATGAATTCTCTTCCGCGCTAGACATCAGAGTATAGACCCATGGGGTTATACCCCAGCAAAGAATCATCAAACCGCTAGCAAATAATTCATTTGCAATCTCTGTGGTGGTAAATTTCTCAACGAGATCATGGCGACCAGGGCCTAATTTTTCACGCAAAAAACCATTAAACGAATCAACATCAACAGCAATGAATCCGTGATGGCTGTAGCTTTCGTAGAGGCATGGATTATCATTTTTCGCAAATCTGCCTCCATGTTCTTCGCAAAATATCACATAGAATATTTGCATATCCGAAAGGCGCAGCATCGCCAGCCGGTCCTCCGTCACCCCAGCACTCTTTCCGATCATCGGGCTTTCGACGAAGTCGAAAATATTTAACTCGATATCTTTACCACCTGATGCGATCTTTGACAAATCGATGTCGATCAACTCACTATCGAAACTGATTTCGCCTGAAGTAGACCCAGCGACCTGATAAGTCACCATATTACAATTGGAAATATCATAATTATTAATACTACTTTCAGCCAGCGACGAAACATATTCGACAACCACGAGACTTCTACCGACATGACTCTCGCTCACTCCGGCTTTGTCGAGTGGAATATCCCTACTTCCGACATCATTACCTAGTCTGATCCTAACATCCGACAATGCAATACCATTGGGATAAAATCTAAATTCCTGCTTTTTCATGCGCAACCACCTCTTTGCGATTTTCCCCATTCCTTGGTTTTATCCCAAGCCTCTGACGGAGATACATTTTTTGCCAACAATTGACCCTTGGTACCGTTCTGATTGATCAAATGGAGATCGCCCCTTACGTTACCTAGCGCCGGATTGGAATAATGACTTTCAAGGCTGTTCATCCACTGCTGAGAAGTCATATTCGAATTTCCTAGCTGACTCGGCTTTACCAATGGCTTCGTGCTGGTTCCGATATTGTTATATCCGTGCATCGCACTATGCTCGGCACCAGTCCATTGAGTCTCATCCCAATACATCGCGGGAACGCCAGTTTGCGAATTGAAAGGTTCAGCGCCAAAGTGCGAGGCCATCTGCCACGGAACCATATGGTGCCCCTGCAATACTGGATTCGACAGCGGCATCCAGCCAAGCGGGTCGATCCACAGCAACGGATTTGACGTGTATTCGTAGAGATTCATCCCCCCCATCAACCCAATCGGGTCAGGCGTAATAAACCTCCCCACATCCGGATCATAAAACCGGAACGTGTTGTAGTGCAGCCCAGTTTCCCGATCCAGGTACTGCCCCTGATAACGCAGATTCTGCGGCCGTGGCGCCTCGCGCTGAATCCACTCCTCCTGCACCGCGTTGCCCCACACCTTGTAGCGCGCCTGCCAGACCAACTCACCTTGCACATCGGTGAGTTCTTCCGGCATCCCGGAAACGTCATTGTGGAAATAATAAACTGCATCGCGCGCCGCATCAGCACTCGCGTCATTCGCGGCTGGCGCGGCATGATCGATACGCGCGAGCGGCACGTAGCTATCCGGCTCGTAGAGATACGTCAGCGCCTCCACACCGCGCCGGTCGTGATATGTCTCCTGCACCAACCGCATGCCGTCCCACAGAAAATCCGTGCTTGCGTAACTACCATTGAGCTTGCGGATACGCCGCCCAAACGCGTCGTATTCGAAATGCGTGGTCGAAAGAGTCAACCGGTCCTTCGTCACGACCGACTTCAACTGGTGCCAGTCGTCGTATTCAAAAGTCTGATCTTTGGTTGGCCCGTGTCCGCTCAGCTTGCGTGACAGGCGTCCATACGCGTCGTACTCGAAGCGCTTGTCCTCGAACATCTTCAACCGGTTGTGTTCGACATAGCCGCCCGGATGATCGCCCGACACCAGATTCGCCGCCGCGTCCCAGCGAAACACTTCCGCAGGCAGCCCCGACCCCGACGCCTGTTCGATGCGTCCGGTCGGATCATAGCGATACGAAGTCGCCCCATAGCGCAGATCCTGCTTGCGGATCATGTCGCCGGACAGGTCGTAATGCCATTGCTTCGCGAGCAGCGGATCAGGCGCGGCACCGCGCAGCGCACTCTGGCGCGCACGGCGCCCCACGCTGTCGTAACCGATGTGGCTCGTCAGCTTACCCTGCGTACGCAGCACCTCGCGGTGCAGGTCGTCGCGTTCGATGTCGGCGATCGCCGCGCCGTCCATGCGGATCTGGTGGACGTGCCCCGAACCGTAGTGCAGCCAGTCCACCGTGCGTTCGCCTGAGATCCTCGTCTGCGTGCGGTTGCCGAGTTCATCGTAGGTGTGGGCGAGCCAGCCGGTCGGCGTGTATTCCTCCAGCACTTCGCCACGCGCGCCGTATTTGAGGCTTACGCGATTCTTCAGCGCCGGCCCGTTCCCGTTGATCGCATACAGTTCCGCCGATGCGATCCGCCCAACCTTGTCGTAGGCATAGGCGCAGCGTTCGCGGCCCGCTTCCTTCGCGGTGAGGCGACCCAACGGGTCGCGTTCGTAGCGTGTGAAGAGCCGCCCTTCGCGCAGGCCAACGCCGAAGCCACAGGCGTCATACTCATACGCACGACGGCTGCCGTCGAGACGGATTTCCTCGATCAACTGGTCGCGACCGTCATAGCGGAACGTGTAGCGTTCGCGGTTTTCGTTGGTCAGCGTGCCCAGCCGGAAGGCTTCGTCATAGCCGAATCGCACGACACGGCCTGCAGCATCTGTGCGCGCGAGCAGCAGGCCGCGTGGGTTCAGTTCGTAGCGCGTGCCGCGCTCGTTCGGGTCGATGACTTCGACGAGTCGCCCTGCGCTGTCGTAGCGGAATTTCTGCCGCGCGCCGTCGGCGCTCACAATCGAGGTGACGCGCCCCATCGCATCGGCTTCATAGAGCGTCTCCTGGCCTGCGGCATCGGTCACGCGTGCGAGCGCGCCGCGCGCGTCGTACGCAAAGCGCGTGGTTTTGCCCGAGCAGTCCGTGTAAGCCGTCAGTTGCGCGCGCGCATTCCATTCGAGATGTTTGTAGCCGCCGCGCGCATCGCGCACGGTATGCACGAGTCCGCGTTCGTCGCGATGATATTCAGTCGCGAAGCCCGCAGGATCGCGCGTCATCGTCAGGTTGCCGCGCTCGTCGTAGCGATAGTTCCAGCGTGCGTTCGCGGCATCGGTTTCGGCGACAGGCAGGTCGTAGTAACCGTTCCATTCGGTGCGCTCGCTCTGGCCAAGTGCATTTGTGCGCGCGGTCTGTCGCCCAAGGTCGTCGTATTCGAAGCGTGTGACATGGCCCGCCGGATCGGCCACGCCCAGCAGTTGACGCAGCGCGTTCCATTCGAAGCGCCAGACGTGCCCCTCTGCGTCGGTGTAACTCAGCGGCTGCCTGTCTTCATTCCATTGCCAGTGCGTCACGCGGCCAAGTTGATCTGTGATCGTCACGGCGCGCTGCCCGATATCGGCGTCGAAGGTATAGGCTTCGCCGTCGTCAGTCCAGTGGCGCACTACGCGCGCTTCGCGGCCCGTGCCCTGCCACGCGTAGTAGCTTCGCAGGCCGCCCGGCAGCGTGTGCATCGTCATAAGGCCGTCGCTATAGGCGAAGCTACGCGCAACGTGACCACTGCGGTCAGTGACCGAGGCGAGTTCGCCTTCGTCCGTGTAGCTGTAGCACACCAGCGTTTCTGCCCGCTCGCCGTCTGCGCCGCGCACGAGTTCGATGCTTGCAATACGCGCAGGATGGGCTTCGGCGTAATGCAGCGCGAGCGCTCGACCGGTGCTGTCCAGAAGACGGCGTGGTTTTCCACCGGCTTCGTCGCGAGCGATCTCGATCCAGTTGCCGTTGCGATCTTCAAGACGCCAGAGTTTCATCGACACTGATTCGGCATCCGAAGCATCTGGCAGGCCGAAATCGCGATACACGCCGTCCACCGACTCGACCACGTAGTGCCCGCCCGCCGTGCAAATCAGATAAAGGCCCTCAGGGACGCTGAAGTGGCTCTCGCCTGGCGCGACAGCTGGGAACACCAGATCGCGGCCCTGTTCGTCCCAGTACGTGATCGACGCGATCTTGCCGGACGCGTCGCGTGCGAGTTCAAGCTCGACGCTGATCGGCACGCTCCAGCCGCGTCCGAAGAGGCTATCGGCGCGATCGTCGTGGCTGCTATAGAAGCGTTGCCAGATGAGCGGCATCGGCCCGGGCAGGACGAAGTCGGTATCGTCGGCGCCATCGAGTATCTTGCCGCCCGTGATCACGTTGACCGGGTGGCCTATCGACGTCCTGAACAGGTGCCCAAGCGCCGTGCCCACGAAGCTACTGGCGAGGTTCACCGCAAGACACGGCAACGACGCCTTGAGCTCGCTCCAGTTCGTCTTCCCGCGCCCGCACAACGCGAGCGCAATGCCGATCGCACTGCCCAGCCACGCGACCCATTTGCGCGCCGGCGTGATATCGCGCACCTGCTGGGTGCCACCGCCGATGAACACATTGTCCGATCCCACTGCAATCGTGCCGTCGCAGGTCGTCTTGTCGCCCACGCGCGCAGCCGGCTGATTGTTGATATAGACGTTGCCCGAACCCTGGGCAATCATCTGCGGGCCCGAATGGTTCTGGCAGGCAACCGTATCGGTATCGCCGGGGCTAGCAGCGCGCGCTGCCGGATGGTTGTTGACGTAGACGTTGAGCGAGCCGCTCGTGATCGTGCCTTTGATTTCGGGCGGCGCAATGGCGTTGCCCAGCGCATGAGCCGCGTCATCGATCTTCTCGTTAAGCCCGAAGCCTTCCATCGCGGCCGCCACGCCGATACCGATGCCGATCACGAGCGGCGTCGCGATACCTGCCGTGGCAACTTCGAGTGCGCCGAGGCCTGCGAATACGGCGCCTTCCACGAGCGTCGTCAAAGCCCAGCCGATTGCAGCGCCGCCTAGCAGCGACCCGCCCATGCTCAACAAGTCGCCAAGCAGGCTCGTATGGCTGATCGGATCGTCCTTGCGCGCGGCGGCGAACTGTTCGCTGCTCACGATGCGTCGTCCGGCTTCTCGATCAAGGTGGGCCGCGTCGCACGCGGCTGGAAGCTGTCGAGCATGCGCGCCGCCATCGCTCGTTGCTCTTCTGTGAATGGCGCGGCGCTGGTCAGCGTCATGACCAGTACACGCCCGCTGTCGTCGCTAGGGAACACGGTCTGGATCTGATGACGCAAGCGGCCTTCCTGTTCGTGCGTCGCTTCGATCTGCACGCCAGTGCGGCCACCCACCACCCACGTCGCACGCGAGCGCTCGGTCAGCTGGGGCGCTTCGCGCGTGGCCAGCGCCCATTCGCGTGCGATGAACGCGTCCAGGTTCTCGTCCTCGCGCAGACGTCCGCGCGAAATGACCAGATTCAGGCCGCCGGGGCCATCGTTGAGCATGAGGATATTGACGGTGCGGTCGAGCGCCGTATCGGGCAGCACGAAGCTGCCCTCATGAATCGCGTAGTGCATGGGGGTCCTGGCTTATTTGTTCAGGTCGATGCGCTGGCCGTTGATCGTTACACCGGAATCGTCCATGCGGATCACGGAGCCGTTGTGCTGAAGCGTTATGCCCTCGGGCGCGAGCACGATGAAACTGTTCTGCACCTTGAGCATCAGCCCGAGTTCGGCTTCGTACTGCTGCGTACCACCGCCACCGTCCTTCGCGGGTGTGAGCACTTCGACCGTGGTCGCCGTGGTGCCGCGCTTCTGGGCGATGGTTTCAGTCAGATTGCCCTTGGCGATCCACTTGGTTTCGTCGCCGGCATCGACCGTAACGATGCGCGCGCCGCCAACCACACGATGCGTTTCGGTATCCTGAATGACTGTATTCAGATCCTTCTGCGCATGCAGGAACAGCTCCTGCTGGCCGTTCGTGTCGGTCATGCGGATTTCGTTCGAGCCCTGGCCCTTGAAGGTCTGGCTCTTGATCCCCATGGTCTGCCCGGCCGCGCCGTGATACGGGTTGCCGTTGTCGCCGTTGTAGACACGCCCGACGATCACGGGGTTGTCAGGGTCGCCCTGATTGAACGCCACCAGCACTTCCTGGTTGATGCGGGGAATCGCCGCCGCGCCCCAGCCTGCACCGGCCCAGGGCTGCGAAACGCGAATCCACATCGAATCCGTTCCATCCATCTTGCCGCGCCGGTCCCAGAGAAAATGCACTTTCACGGCGCTGCCGTTGGTGTAGATTTCCTCGCCCTTCGGTCCCACCACAATCGCGGATTGCGTGCCCTGAATCAGCGGCTTGGGCGTGGTGCGCATCGCGCGATACGGCACCTTGTTCGGGAGCAGCGCGAACGAATTGCGATACGGCAGCTTCACCTCATGCTGCGCGTAATCGTTGACGGCTTCATGGCGCACACGCAGGATCACGTATTCGCGATTCATCGCGACCACCGGATGCCCCGTCACAGTCACGGTGCCCGCCGTGGTCATGCGCCACGCGAATCCTGCGCCCGTGTAGCGCTGCGCCTGCGCTTCTTCCGCTTCCATAGCGTAGCGCGCGTAACGGTTGCCGTCGTCGCTGCGGTCATACAGCGACTGGTGCTCGAATCGCTCGGTCGAATCGAGCCGCGCGTGCTTGATCGTCTGCGATTCGGCTTCCACCAGCATCAGCGGCGAAGCCGGGTTGTGGTAATTGAAGTCGCGATACGTGACCTTGCCCAGCCCGAAGTGGCCGCCTTCGTGCAACTGATCGATACCGTTGAACTCACTCGACACGCTATCCGCAAACGGCACGCTCGTCAGCCCGTCGATGGGACGAAACACGAGATTCGAATCGCCGATCGCCAGCAGATGCTTGTCCTTCTGGTAGCGGTGCGTCCAGATCAGCCCTTCCTGCTCCATCAGGCGCGCGCAGAAGTTGAAATACGACTCCTGGTACATCACCACGTATTCGAGCGGCGCCTGGGTACCGTGGATATCGAAGACGAAATCCGCGAAACCGTGCTCCTGAAAAACCTCGGTGAGAATATCCTGCGCGCTCTTGTTCTGGAAAATGCGGCAGTCAGTAGAACGCGTGAGAAACCAGAACCACGGCACGATCGTCATCTGATACTGCGTGACACGCCCCGGATTGCTCGCGCGGTCGAACGACGCAACATAACCGTCGAAATAGCGTGTGTTGTCAGCGCCGGCCGCGCTCGCAACCACACGCTCGATCGAAAACTCCGCAGCGTTCTGGTCGAGCTGGACCTTGACGTGCTGGCCGATCAGGTCGCTGGGCTGCAGATCGTGGCGATGCGAGAGCAGATCCAGATGGATCTCCGGCAGGCGGTTCACATGCTCGTCGACGACCAGCGCACTCACGAGCAGCACATCGCTGCCAAGCGGCGTATCGATCGTCACATAGCGGTTCATCTGCGTGAGCAATGCGGCATCGCCCGACGCGCTATTGATCGACTGCGCGATGGCGCCCGGCGTTTTGCCGAGCAGCGAAAAGCCGGTTTGCGCAAGCTGCTGCGCGCGCTGGATCGTGTCGAGATGACCGGCGAGTCCGGCAAGCGGGCCGGTGCTGCCAGCGATGGCTGAGGCAGCCGAATTCGTCAGGCCGCCAAGCGGGCTGAATGCGCCTGAGGATCCGCCGCTCAGGTCGCCAGGCAAGCCGCCATTAAAGGCGAAACTCATCGTTCTTCCTTGTTCATTTCACGTTTTTTATCCGGCGAACCGGAAGCCTGGTCAGGGGCACCGCTACTGTAGGCGAAAATAGCGCGATGAAAAACATATGGAAGCACGATTAAATGCAACATTTGTTACAGCGCAACGATGCTAATTCAATCTGCATCGTGCGATTATTTTGCGCGAGTTGAATTATGTGTATGCGGCGCAAAAACCATGGGGACAAGGAAAAATTTGCAGCAC
Source organism: Paraburkholderia sp. (assembly GCF_035948235.1). Lineage (GTDB taxonomy): Bacteria > Pseudomonadota > Gammaproteobacteria > Burkholderiales > Burkholderiaceae > Paraburkholderia. Next base: position 8,395 of record NZ_DASZJJ010000029.1, read on the forward strand.
TCAGAACGAGGCGCTGCACATAATCAGGAATGAATTACCGGATTACATTTACGTCGACTGCCTTTGCTTGAAATCGGTTAAACGCGGCGCGCAGATATTAACGGCTCCTTGAAACGAAACCCACCTCGCGCCGCACCGCTTTAAATCAGCGCATCGAGTCGTCCAATAATCTCGTCGAACGACGGACGCGCTTGCACGCGTTCGCCCAGGCAGTCGCTAACCAGTAGCGCGAGCGCATTATCGCGGCCGTCCGCCGCCGGAACCGCACGCTGCGCCAGTTCCTCCAGCAGGCATCCAAATGCCCGCACTTCGATCCGCTCGAATGCACCGGCGCGCGCACGATCGTCGGCATCATGAAACGACGCGGCGCCAAAATCACCCAGCAGCGCGTGGCCCGCCCCATCGTGCAGAATGTTGTGCGCGTAGAGATCGCCGTGCATGATGCCGCGCCGGTGCAGATGCTGCGCCGCCGACGCAATGCCGCGCGCCACGCCCAGTGCAACCGGCCAGTCGAAACGCACGTCGTTTGCGTAGACATCGCGCGTGCAGGAATCCAGGCTAGGTGGCCCGGCCAGATTGCCGAAGGCGGGATCGATCAGCGCCATGGCAAGTCCATGCTCGCCCAGCGGATGCCCCGCAATACGCCCCAGCACGGGAATCAGGTTGGGATGCTGACCGGCCTGCAGACACGCGGCCATTTCCAGGTCCGGCAGGCCGTCGCTCGTCACCGCGCCCTTGAACAGCTTGACGGCAAGCGCCTGAACCGGATGGCCGTCCTTGAGCAGGCGCGTCGCGCGATGGATCACGCCCGATGCGCCCTCGCCCAGCGTCTGCCCGAGCGCGAGCGTATGCCAGTCGATATCGGGCACCGTCGATTGCATCGTGGCCGTCTGCTCGCGCGCCGCATTGAACGGATTGCCCGCATAGGCAAGCCACGAAAGGCGCGGCAATTCCAGCAGCCAGTCAGGTAGCGCATCGAATTGATTTGCGGAAATACGCAGCAATTCGAGTTTGTGACACGCGGTCATCGTCGCAGGCAACGCGCGCAGATGGTTGCCCGCCAGCATCAGCTTTTGCAGATGCGGCCGCGCGCCAAGCTCCGGCGGCAGCGCATCAAGTTCGTTATCGGTGAGAATCAGCCAGCGCAGCAGCGGCGGCAGCGCGCTCGCCGGAACATGACGGATACGGTTCGACTTGAAGCCGACCATGCTCAGCGCGGCACACTCGCCCAGCATCGGCGGCAATTCGGTGAAGGGGTTCTGCGAAGCAAACAGAATACGCAGACGCTTGAGGCGCGGCAGATCATCGGGCAGCGAGCTCAGCGCGTTGCCGGACAGATCCAGCACCTCCAGCGTGTCGGCGAGGTCGAAAATCTCGCGCGGAAATTCAGTCAAGCCGCAGGCGAGTTTGAGTTGGCGCGCGCCGGCGAGTTGCCCTGCGCGCAGTTGGTCGAGAGTGGCGGTCGTCACGCTGGGAATGAGTCTGACATGGAGAAAAGTGCGGGGCGGCGCGTGATGCGCCGCCCGTCATCGTCATTCTAGCGGCCATCGCCTCAGCGCGGAGCGACCGCGCGTTCGCCAGCCTGGCGACCACGTTGCCGCCCGCCAAATGCACACGCCAGCACGGCCGAGATAAACAGCGTCGCGCTCACGAAATACAGGCCCAGGGAGTAATCGCCGCCCATATCGCGCAGCTTGCCTATCACCATCGGCCCGATGGTCCCGCCCAGCAGACTGCCCATCGCGTTGATCAGCGCAATACCCGCTGCCGCTGCCGAGCCCGAAAGGAACTGCGTCGGCATGCTCCACAGCGGCGGCTTCGCGGCATTGATGCCGAAGTTTGCAATCGACAGACCGACGAGCAACACAATCGCACTCGACGCGTAGCCGGACATCAGCATGCCAATGCCCGCCGCCAGGCACGCGATCGCCACATGCAGACGGCGTTCGCCGGTGCGATCTGAATTGCGCGCCCACAGCACCATCGTGACTACGGCGAACAGATTGGGGATCGCGTTGACGAAGCCCAGTTCGACGTAGCTGAAACCGAAGCGATGAATAATCATCGGCGCCCAGATGCCGATGGCGTAAAGGCCCGTCGATGTGCCTGCGTAGACGAGCGCCAGCAGCAGCACGCGCGGGTCCTTCACGGCGCTCCACACGCTGGAGCGGCTTTGCGCGGCCTTGGCATCGCGCTCGCGCTGCATTTCGGCGGACAGCCAGTTGCGCTCGGCGGGTGCGAGCCAGTGCGCGTCTTCCGGGCGATCGGTGAGATAGAAGTACGAGACGATGCCAAGCAGCACCGTGGGCGCGCCTTCGACCAGAAACAGCCATTGCCAGCCGTGCAGATGCGCGAAGCCGTCGAGCGTCATCAAAGCGCCCGAAATCGGCGAGCCGATCATATTGGCGAGCGGCGCTGCGGTCATGAACATCGCGGTAACAAAGGCGCGGTGGCGCGCGGGAAACCAGTAGCTCAGGTACAGGATGATGCCGGGGAAAAAGCCCGCTTCCGCGAGGCCCAGCACGAGCCGCAACCCATAGAAACTGTACGGCCCCGTCACGAAAGCGGTCGCCGCCGACAGTGCGCCCCACACCACCATCAGGAGCGCGATCCAGCGGCGCGCGCCCACGCGTTGCAACGCGAGGTTCGATGGCATGCCTGCCGCGATATAGCCCACGAAAAAGATGCCCGCGCCCACACCGAACATTGCCTGCGTCAAGCCGATGTCGCGATTCATCGTGAGGCCCGCAAAGCCCACGTTGACGCGATTCAAAAAGCTCAGGAAATACAGCACGACGATGAAGGGCGTGATGCGCCGCGACACCGTACGCACGACGCGATTTTCCAGCGCGGCGTCATCCTGCGCGCTAACTGAAGTAGTGCTCATATTTGTCTCCTGCCGCGCCGTGCATATTCTTCATGACACGGGCGGTCTTCGTTATTGGAATGGTCTTTGAACGTAGGTCAGCGGCGCTGTTGCTGCGCCGGCAAGTCGATACGGCACCACGGGCGCGCGCGATCGTGCTGTGCTTCGTATGCCGCGATCCGGTCCGCGTCGCGCAAGGTCATGCGGATCATGTCCAGTCCCTCCACCAGCATCTGCTTCTGGCGCGCGGGCAGGGAAAACACATAACGATGGCCCGCGGGCGTCACAACAACTTCGTTGTCCACATCGATAGATACGTTTTTCTCCGTGCCGCTTTCGAGTTCAGCGACTAGCGCTTCCACTTGCTCCAGCGGCAGCGTGACCAGCACCAGCCGGTTATTCGTGGCGTTGAAATAGAAGATTTCGCCATAACCCGGCGCGATCACCGCTTCGAAGCCCGCCTGCTGCAAGCCCCAGACGGCATGCTCGCGGCTCGATCCGCAGCCGAAATTCGACCCCGTCACGAGAATCTTCGCCCCTGCATACTCAGGCCGGTTCAGCACGAACGGCTCACGAACGTTGCCATCCGCGTCATGGCGCAGATCGTAGAACACACCCTCGGCAAGCCCGGATTTATCGATGCCCAGCAGGAATTGCTTCGGCATGATCTGGTCGGTGTCCAGGTTGTTGATCGGCAACGGCGCGGCCGTGCCCGAGATTACGAACGGCTTAGCCATGCTGAAACTCCTTGCGAACGTCGACGATACGGCCCGCCAGCGCGGCGGCGGCGGCCATCGCGGGACTCATGAGATGGGTGCGGGCGCCACGCCCCTGGCGGCCCTCGAAATTACGGTTGGTGGTCGAGGCGCAGCGCTGGCCGGGTGCGAGAATGTCGTCGTTCATTGCCAGGCACATCGAACAACCCGGCTGACGCCATTCGAAACCCGCATCGATCAGCGTTTGCGCCACGCCTTCGCGCTCTGCCTGCTCGCGCACGCGGCCCGAGCCCGGCACGACCATCGCGCGCACCGAGTCCGCCACCTTGCGCCCGCGCACGATAGCGGCCACGGCGCGCAGATCCTCGATGCGCGCATTGGTGCAGGAGCCGATAAACACATGATCGACCGCCAACCCGTCGATCGCCTGGCCCGCGTCGAGCCCCATATAGTCGAGCGCCTTGCGCGCATTGCTGCGTTCGAGCGCATCCGTCGCGAGCGCGGGAATGTGCGCGTTGACGGCGATGGCCTGATCAGGGCTCGTGCCCCAGGTCACGAAGGGCGCAACTTCGCTCGCGTCGAACGTATGCGTGATGTCGAAGGTTGCGTGCGCATCGGATTTCAGCTGCGTCCATTGTGTGGCGAACGCGTCGATCTGCGCTTGCGTGAAGCCCTGAATGCGTTCGCGCACGTATTGCACGCTGATGTCGTCAGGCGCGATCAGCGCGCCGCGCGCGCCGGCTTCGACGGTCATATTGCAAAGCGTCATGCGCGCTTCCGCCGAAAGCGACGCGATAGCCGGTCCCGTGTACTCGACCACGAAGCCCCGCGCGCCTTGCGCGCCGATCTTCGAAATGATGTAGAGCACCAGATCTTTCGAAGTCGTGCCCGCCGGCAAAGCGCCCTCGACATGAATACGCATGTCCTTCGCCACACGATAAACCAGCGTTTGCGTCGCGAGAACGTGTTCAACCTCCGACGTGCCAATGCCGAAACCCAATGCGCCCAGCGCGCCGTAAGTCGTCGTGTGGCTGTCGCCGCACAGCACCACCATACCGGGCCGGATCAGACCAATCTCGGGCGCGACCACGTGTTCGATGCCTTGCTCGCGGTCGGTCACATCGAACAGATGAATGCCGTGTTTCTGGCAGTTACGCGTGAAATTCGCGGCCTGGTGCGCGGCTGCATCGATCATGATCGTGCGCTTGCCTGCGGCAACAGGATGCGTGGGAATCACATGATCCACGACACCCATCTGCTTTTCCGGGCAACGCACGCTGAGCCCCTTCGCGTCGAGTCCGCCGAATGCCTGCGGGCTCGTGTATTCGTTCATGATGTGCAGGTCCGCGTAGAGCGCGACGTGCTGGTCGTCGATACGGAAAACCGTGTGGTCCGCCGTGATCTTCTGGTAAAGCGTCTGTCCCATCGTTTCCTCCAGGCTCCGGACAAAGGCCTGTCCGGATCGTTTTCGCTAGTGTAATTGCGCGATTTCGGCATTAAAATGGCTCCCAACTAAAGCCACTCTTAAATTTAATTTAATAATGGACCCCATTTCCGACCTCGACTTCTTCGCGCGCCTGGTCACGCAAGGCAGTCTGTCCGCGCTTGCGCGCGACATGGGCGTGACGCCGCCGGCCATCAGCACGCGCCTGAGCCAGCTCGAGCGTCGCCTGGGTGTCAAGCTGCTGAACCGCACCACGCGGCGCCTCGCCATCACGCAGGAAGGCGAGCTTTATCTGTCCACCGGCACGAAGCTGCTGGAACAGGTACAGGAACTGGAGCGGCTCGTTTCGAGCAGCCGCGATAAACCGCAAGGATTACTAAAGGTTAACGCGACGTTCGGTTTCGGCAGGCGTCACATCGTCCCGGCGCTATCGGCGTTTCGCAGCCAGCATCCACAAGTCGACGTGCAACTCGACCTGACCGACCGGCCCATGAATCTCGCCGAGCAGGGTTACGACGTCGGCATCCGCTTTGGCGATCTGCCGGATCAACGCGTGGTGGGCAGGAAAATCGCGAGCAATCGTCGCGTGGTGTGCGCTGCGCCCGCCTTTCTCGCAAGACATGACGCGCCGAAGACACCTGCCGAGTTGCGCGCGCTCGACTGCATCGTGCTGCGCGAGAACGACACCGCTTACGGCACCTGGCATTTCACCAAGGGCAAGCGCCACGAACTCGTGAAAGTCCACGGCGTGATGAGCAGTAACGACGGCGAAGCGACGCTGCGCTGGGCGCTGGACGGCCACGGCATCGTCGTGCGTTCGGAATGGGACGTGCAGCCCTATGTCGATGCCGGTACGCTCACGCGCCTGCTCGCCGACTGGTCGCTGCCCGCCGCCGACATCTACGCGGTCTATCCGGAACGCCTGAATCTGTCCGCGAAAGTGCGCGTGTTCGTGGAATTCGTCACGGCGTATCTGAAGCTTGCGCGCACGACCTGAACGCGCGATTATCGATACCCCATCTCAACGCCACGCCAACATGATCGAGATTCTCGGCAAGACCGCGTCCATCAACGTGCGCAAGGTACTGTGGACGTGCACCGAACTGAACCTGCCCTTCACGCGCGAAGATTGGGGTTCCGGCTTTCGCTCCACGCAAACGCCCGAATTCCTGGCGCTCAATCCCAATGCGCTCGTGCCCGTCATCAAGGACGGCGATTTCGTGCTGTGGGAATCGAACTCGATCATCCGTTATCTTGCCGGGCGCTATGGCGGCGAGCCTCTCTATCCTGCCGATCCGCTTGCGCGGGCGCGCGTCGATCAGTGGATGGACTGGCAGGCCACCGATCTGAACCGCTCGTGGAGCTATGCGTTTCTGGGTCTCGTGCGGCAGTCGGCGGCGCATCAGGACGCACAGGAAATCGAGCGTTCGATAGGACAATGGACGCACCATATGCGGATTCTCGATGCGCGCCTGCAGGAAACCGGCGCGTTCGTTGCGGGCGCAAGCTTTTCGCTGGCCGATATTCCGGTGGGTCTCTCTGTGAACCGATGGCTGGGCACGCCGTTCGAAAAGCCGGAACTCGCAGCCGTCAACGCGTATTTTGAGCGCCTGAGCGAGCGCCCAGGCGCGGCGGCCTATGCCAATAATTCGCTGACCTGAAGCGTGCGCAGACTGCCCGGCGCGTGAATACGCTCGGGCAGCCGCATCGACAAACGCTCAGCTATCGATGTAGTCGATGCCCGTAAGCGGCCCCAGATGCGCGACCGTGGTGAAGTGCGACGTTTCCTTCGTGTCGATATCCAGTTCGCGCACGTTGCCGCCCAGATCGGTCACGAACGCACGGCGTCCGCGCGCGTCCAGCGACACGCCAATGCCCTCCTTCAACTCACGCGCCAGCACTTCGCGGTTGATCAGACCGCCGGCGGTGATGTGCGCGCGGTTAAGCGTATTGCCGTCGTGCGCGTCGTCGCCACGGTCGGTCCAGTAGAGCACGCTGTTGGCATGGTCGATATCCAGATCGATCGGCTCGGGCAGATCCGCCAGCAGGCATTCGATATCGGGCCGTTGCGCCGGATCCGCGCCTGCGGGCAAATCGATGCCCGCGCGGAAGATGCGCCCCTGGCCCGCATCGGGCGGCCCCTTCTGGGTCCAGTAGACATGGCCGTTGGCCTTGTCGAGCGCGATGCCCACGCAGTGGCGCGTGGCGTCTTCGGTATCGGCAGGGAAATTGCCGGTGCGAACCAGTTCCGTCACGTCGCTGCCGTCCAGGCGCGCGCGCATCACGCGCATGCCTTCGCGATCGCACCAGTAGAGGTGGCCGCTTTCCTTGTCGAGCACGAGCTCCTTGGGCGTGCCCGCGAGGCCCGACGCCACCAGCACTTCGTGGCCGCTGCCGTCGAGATTCGCGCGTTCGATGGTGCCGTCGTTCGGCGGCAGCGCGCCTGGCGCCGGATCGCCGTCGATCAGGTGAATACCGGTGCCCATATTGGTCCAGTACACCACCTCGCTTTCGGCATCGACCTTGATGCCATCGGGCGTGCGCGTGAGGTTCGCCAGCACCACTTCGTGCGTGCCATCCGGCCACAGCGCGATGATCGCGGGGGGGCGGGCCTGCAAGACATAGAGCGTTGCTTCCTTCGTTGCCATCGTTTCACTCCATCTGGTCAAGATAACAGTCGCTATACCGCTGGATTCGGCCCACAAGACACGCAACAAATCGGGCGCTTTGCGCAGGCTACCTCAGCTTGCGATACAACTCCGTGAAGCTGGACAAGAGATGCCCGACAAGCGCTGCGACGCACCATAAGAAGGCGTTTTACGCGTTCTGGCTTACGCGAATTTACAGAATGCCTACGCATGGCGACATCGCGCCGATGGAACCGCAAGGCGCTCTGCGTTGTCATTCAAGGTATCGATTTTGCTGACGATGACAGGTCACCCCAGGTCAGCCCTTCTCCCGAACCGGATAGCCAAAGCGAAATCATGCCTACCAACCCGCCCGCCGAAGCCTCTCCCACCCCCGCCCCCGCCGCGCGCGCGAGCGCCAAGGTGCCCGTTCATCTTCACGATGCGTCGGCGCCGTCCGCTGCGCCCGCCGGCAAGCATCGCGCGCCTGCCTGCACGCTCGTCATCTTCGGCGCGGGCGGCGACCTCACTAAACGCCTGTTGATGCCGGCGCTCTACAACCTCGCCGTCGACGGTCTGCTCGACGACGGCATGCGCATCCTCGGCGTCAATCACGGCGCACGCGAAACGCAGCAATGGCGCGACGATCTGCATGCCGCGCTCGAACAGTTCGCCGCCGACAAGGCCAGCACCTTCCACGCGGGCAAGCTCGACGACAACGCATGGAACTGGGTCGCACAGCGCCTCGACTATCGCGCCGGCGAATTCGAAGACACTGCGCTGTATCAGCAACTCGCCAAAGAATTGAACGGCGACGCAAAGACGAAAACTAACGTCGTCTTCTATCTCGCCGTGGGTGCGCGCTTTTTCAAGCCGATCATCGAAGGGCTCGGCAAAGCGGGCCTGCTCAAAGAAGAGGAAGGCGACGATGGTGCATTCCGGCGCATCGTGATCGAAAAACCCTTCGGCACCGATCTGGCTTCTGCGCGTGATCTCAACCGGCATCTGCTCGATTTCGCGCAGGAATCGCAGATCTATCGCATCGACCATTTTCTCGGCAAGGACACGGTGCAGAGCATTCTGGCCGTGCGTTTCGCCAACGCGCTGTTCGAGCCGATCTGGCGGCGCGAGTACATCGACAGCGTGCAGATCACGGCTGCCGAAGTGATCGGCGTGGAAGGACGCGGCAGTTTCTATGAGCAGACCGGCGCGTTCCGCGACATGCTACCCAACCATCTGTTCCAGTTGCTCGGCATGATCGCGATGGAGCCGCCCAATTCATTCGACGCCGAGGCAGTGCGCGACAAGAAGGCCGAAATCTTCGACGCGCTCAAACCGCTCACGCCGCAGGACGTGGTGTTCGGGCAGTACGCGAAAGGCGTTGAAGCGGGCGCGCAGGGCGTGGCCTATCGCGACGAACCGAATGTGGCGAAAGACAGCCAGACCGAAACCTATGCCGCCGCGCGTGTCTATATCGACAACTGGCGCTGGGCCGGCGTGCCGTTTTATCTGCGTACCGGCAAGCGTCTGGCGGCGCGGCGCACGGAGATTTGCGTGCAACTCAAGAGCGTGCCGTTTCGCCTCTTTCGCGACACGCCCGTCGATGCCCTGACGCCCAACGTGCTGACGCTGCGCATCGACCCCTCGCACGGCACGAGCTTCGATTTCAATGTGAAGACGCCGGGGCCAGTGATGGAGATCGGCGCGGTGCGTTCGTCGTTCGACTACGACGACTTCTTTGCGCCGCACGCCAACGTGGGCTACGAAACCTTGCTGTACGACTGCATGCTCGGCGACGCAACACTGTTCCAGCGCGCCGACAGTATCGAAGCAACGTGGGCCGCCGTGGACGGCGTGCTGCATCCGAAGGACGGCGCAAGCGTCCCCGTTCACGCCTACGCGTCGGGCAGCGCGGGACCGGAAGAAGCCGATGCGCTGCTCGCGCAGGACGGCCGCGCATGGCGTACGCTAACGCCTGCCCAACCCAAAAAGCAGTAAGACCATTGCGGAGTAGCGTGTGATCACAAAAACGAGCGCTAAAACGAGTGCTAAAACCAGCACAAAAACCACGAGCCGCACGAAGAGCGTCGCGAAGGGAAATACGACGCGCAGCGCGAAGAAAACCGCCACGCCGAAGATCGAAAACATTCTTGCCATCGACATCGGCGGAACAGGCCTGAAAGCCGCGATCGTCGATGCGCAAGGCCATATGCGCACCGAGCGCGTTCGCATTGCGACGCCGCATCCCTGCCCGCCTGCGGTGCTGGTCGACACGTTGCATACGCTGGTCGCACCGCTCATCGAACAATATTCGCCCACACGCGTTTCGATCGGCTTTCCCGGCTTCGTGCGCGACAACCATGTGCTGACGGCGCCGCATCTTGGCCTGGAAGACTGGAACAACGTGCCGCTTGCGCAAATGCTGGGCGAGCGCCTGGGCATTGGCGCGGTGCGCCTCATCAACGACGCGGAGATGCAGGGCTTCGCCGCTATCGAAGGTCAAGGCCTGGAGTTCGTGCTGACGCTCGGCACCGGCGCGGGCACGGCGCTCTTTCGCGACGGCGAGTTGATGCCGCATCTCGAACTCGCGCATCATCCGGTCAGCAAGAAACACGCGTACGACGAATATATCGGCGACGCCGCGCGCCGCAAGGCGGGCAACAAGCGCTGGAACCAACGCGTGCAGAAAGTGATCGGCATTCTCGAATCGCTGGTGCATTACGACAAGCTCTGGATCGGCGGCGGCAACGCGCAGCGGCTTGACTTCGATCTGCCGCCCAACGTCGCGACCGTGCCGAACGATCGCGGCATCGAAGGCGGCGCGCGGCTCTGGCATCCGCTTTCGGTGCGTGAAACGCGCCACCTTCCCGCAGCAACGTTAAAGAGATCGCCCTGAAAATCCATCCCGCATCAAATCTGCAATATTTACCGAAGCAGCACGAAAGAAACGGCAGAATGACCCCGTTCTGACGTCGCGCGACGTATCAGACGGAGTATATTGAGATGTGAGGCGGCGACCGCGTATTGCCGCCTCGAAGCCATCGCCGATGGCACGCCTTTTACTCTGTCGCTCCCATGCAAGAAGAATCCGCCCAAACCCACGCGCCGTCGGGCCTGCCGTCGTTGCCGCTGCTCTCGTGGGGCAGCCATATCGGCCAGCTTTACCGTTCGGCCGAGGATCTGCGCGACACCCTCGTACCCTACTTTCAGGCGGGTATCGAGAATCACGAGCGCTGCCTGTGGGTGACCGAAGCGCCGTTCAGCGCCGACGATGCGCGCGCCGCCTTGCGTGAAGTCGTGCCCGATCTCGACGATCGCGAGCAGCAAGGCCAGATCGAGATCCAGGACGTGCGCAGCTTCTACGCGAAAGGCGAAGCGCTGCGCGCCGACGCGCTCATCGAAGGGCTCATGGAACGCGAACGCGAGGCGCTCGCCGCGGGCTATCGCGGGCTGCGCACCAATGGCAACTGTTCGTGGGTCGAGAGCACGCAATGGGACGACTTTCTCGGCTATGAATCGAGCGTGCAGCAGTTGGTGCGCGGGCGCCGCCTCATCTGCATGTGCAGCTATCAGCAAGACGGCCTCGACGCCGCTGCCACCCGCGACATGCTCGATCGGCATCAGTTCGTGCTGCGCAGCGCGGCATCGGATCTCGACGCGCACGGCGCGACGCAAAGCGCGAGGAACACCGATCCGCAACGCAATAACGACGCTCACAGTGAGTCCCGCAGCGACACAAATCGCGACGCCATTCAGGCGATCGCCGTGCTGGGCCACGACCTGCGCAACCCGCTCGCGGCCATTGGCGCGGGCGCGCGCCTGCTGCGGCTGGGCAAGCTCGACGAACGCGAACGCGCGATCTCCGAGACCATTGGCCGTAGCGTGCGTCACATGACGGCGCTCATCGACGATTTTTCTGACGCGAGCCGCAGCCGTCTCGTTGATGGCATTCCGCTGCGCCTGACGCAAAGCGGGCTGGAAGCGTCCCTGCGCCACACCGTCGATGAACTGCGCCTGGCGCATCCGATGCGTCAGATCGACCTGACGCTTTCGCTCACGCGGCCCGTAGCGACCGACCCGGTCTATATGGCGCGCATGCTCTCCAATCTGCTCAAGAACGCGCTCACTTACGGCTCGCAGAGCAAACCGGTCGCGGTCACCGTCAGCGACGACGATGGCCTTGTGCTGAGCGTGAGCAATCAGGGACCGCCGATTGCGCGCGAAATCCACGAGCGGCTGTTCGCGCCGTTTACGCGCGGCGATGTGCGCGAGGAACAGCGCGGCCTGGGCCTCGGCCTCTACATCGTCGCCGAGATCGCGCGCGCGCATGGCGGCGCGGTCGAACTGAAGTCCGACGAAGCCGAAACGCGCTTCACGTTCCGCATGCCGATCCGTAACCCCGGCAACATCGCCGCCACCGGCGCTAACGAAAGCTAAGGCATCCATCGCTGCAAGGTCGCTGTCAAAGTTTCGCTATATACGCGAGAATATATTGATACCGATAACCAGACGATGGAGTCCACACAAGTGAACAGCGACACCCGCGAAGCCGTAGGCACGCCGTTTTCAGCAGCAGCGATGGAACATGCGCGCGTCAAGACCTGGCAGGCTGTCGAGAACATCGCCGCGGCCATCAAGCCCGGCATGCTCGAATCCGAAGCCAACGCGCAAGGCCGCGCCATTCTCCAACAGATGGGCATGGACCGCATCTGGCATCCGGTATTGATCCGCTTTGGCGAGAACACGCTGCGCACCTTCAAGGAGCGCTCGCAGAGCGATCCCGCGCTGGGCGAGCACGACATTTTCTTCGTCGATCTGGGCGTGGTCTGGGACCGTCACGAGGGCGATGCGGGCGCGACTTTCGTGACCGGCGACGATGGCGAGATGCACGCCTGCGCCGACGCCGCAAAGATCGTCTACGAGGAAGTGGCCGCGCATTGGCGCAGCACCGGTTGCAGCGGCGCGGCGCTTTACGACTACGCGGCGACGCGCGCGCAGGCGCATGGCTGGCGTTTGAACGTGGACATCAAGGGCCATCGCGTGAGTGACTTTCCGCACGCGATCTATAAGGCCGGCAATCTCGGCGATTTCGATCAGGCGCCCGCTGCGGGCTTGTGGATTCTGGAAATCCAGATCGCCCATCCGACCCGGCCTTTTGGGGCGTTTTATGAGGATCTGCTGGTTTGAAGTAATGTTTAGAAGCCTTATGTCGGCCTGATACTGATGTGTCGGCGCATCGTAAGCGATGTGCCGGCAGGTCGTCCTCCCTCACTAGCCAGAACGCATCGGAGGCATTGCGAGCGATAGCGGCATGGATGCGCGACGACATTTAGAATCAACTTCAGTTCGCCCCCTTCTGCAGTTTTCGATATACGCTTCCGCAAGCAGGCGCCAGCCAAATGTCTTGCACGAGAGCATCATCCTTCGCAATCGCAACGGGATGGCGCCGTATGAATGCAATGATGCGGCTCCACTTAAAACGTCTCGACGTTCATGACGCGTGAATTTCATATGCCGTCAACATCGGCCTTTTACGCTTTTCTGGCGACTCAATCCAAATTAATTCCCAGAAGTCACAACTTCGAAAAACGATTTTTTTTGATCGAGAACATAGGATTTCTCGTCCACCTCGCTCTTTATATTCTGATACTTCTTAGCCTCAGACAAATCTCGACCTATCGCATCCCCAAGGGGGATCAATTTCCGCAAACCAGGTTCACCGCCATTCATCTCACTGCACTTCTTGATACTGTCAGATAGAAATATATTTGAATTAATCTTACAGAACAACAGAGTGTTGGGCGCCACACTAGCATCGCCAACCATTTTCGCTATATTATCATAAGAGTAATCAATAAATAATTCATTGTTGAAATTAACGTAAACTACGAATCTATCTACATTTTGATTGTTTACGCTATACGTCTTTCCATTTAAAAAAATGGTCCGCCATGAATGAGATCCCTCATCTCGATCCATGTAAACATTGATATGCAGTTTTCTAAGAACATCTGCATCCCCTGTAATCACGAAGGGTGGCTCAGAAAATCTGAAAAAATTCAGAAGAACGACGACTACGAACAACAGCATCAGCCCAAACAGACTATTGACTAATAAATTACGCCTTCTTGCGATGATCATTGAAATAGCCCTGATTTATTGATCGAATTTTGTTTCCATTCTTATAACAATGCATGTCTTCGGCGTGGGCGAGAACGTGTCTCCTCAGGGATTCTGGCAAATACTCAGCATCTCTCAATAATGTCGCCTTCGTCCCACCGTGCATATGCGCGGCGATCTGGTAGGTATTGCCAATCTTCCAACCTGGCTCTATAAAACTCCCTCCCGCGTATATATCTCGATCCAGTGAGGTAACCCGATAGTCCGGTAGAAATGAAGGAACGGATTTCGTCGACTGCCCCCATACCTCGACATCTTTATAATTTGATGCAGCTGAGAGTGCCTTGGCAAAACTCCTAAAGTGCATCGCTTTAGGACGATCTTCAGGGGGATGTTCGAGGGCCGAATCACAACCGTAGATAACAAAACGTGGACTGTCTGCGCACCAGTTAAAGTCGATTGACTGCCAGCCTTCCATCGTCATCTGGCCGATCTCGGTTGATGTATTAAAGCTGAATTTCTTAGGATTATCAATACTCCCGATTGGACCGTCTTGCCCAGCATGAGAATTGATACTAACCTCTTTGATTTTAACGGCCGATTTTCCTCCATATTTTTCAATATAACGCGGAATAATGTCCAATATATCTGATAGATCCTCAATATCAGGACAATGCACCTCATGTATTTTTTCATTAAACCAGCTGCTATTTTTTATGTTGCGCATCCTCGTCTTTGGCGCCTCCGTAAAAAGCGGATCACCAAATTTCCCCTTTACCCAGAAAAGCAGAAATAGCAACTTCATCGACGGAACGACAACCTCCTTTCGATTCGTGTTCGCGACAGGGGAGGTTTCTGCGCGACCGCACACCACCCAATTCGAATCAGATGCATCTACCATACCTTCTCCATTTATATATCAAACCGTATAACGCGGTAATTAACTATATTCACGATACTTCACAACTATTCTTTTTCCACTTCAACTGCAAGCTTTTCGGGGCGCGCGGTCGTCACCACATGGGTATGCCCGGTATCGTCGGTCACCCCCTCTTCATAGCTTCCGTCATGGCGCCTGATCCTGTACCTGCGTCCGATCAGTATTTCACCGGTATGCTCGTCTTTCAGTAGAAAAGCTTCATCGAACAGTGCACCACCAGGCATCACCGGGAATATGGAGTTTCTGGACGCGTTGCCTTTCTTCTGTACTGTGATCGTCTTGAGAAACAGATCGCCCGGGCCACCAAGCGTAATGCTGCCGTCCTTGATCTGAACGAATGCGCCGCCGCATTCGAGAAGGATTTCCTTCGCTGCAGCGAGGTTGACCTTTCCGTTGACGCTGCCGAGGTCGACGTCTTTGGCAGCAGTAAGCGCCATGGGGCCGGTCTGCGCCTGAATCTCCACAGATCCCTTCGCGGCAAAGATCTTGATGCCCAGCTTCTGCGCGAACAGTGAAAGCGTTTCGCCGACAGTTGCCGTGAAATGCTTGAGCGCGGTAAAGTCGGCGTTTTTGCCGGTCACCGCGCTGAAGTTATCCTGCGCCGTGAACTGAATGCCCTGACCTGCGACGATGCCAGCCGACTCCGGCGTGCTCATGAGCAGTCCCGGTTTCTTCAGACCATCGAAATCGTCCTTCATCTGCTGCTGGGCATCGATATCGGCAGGCTCTGCCTTGGCGCTGGACACCGACGCTGCAAGCGCCTTTGCAGTGGCCAGCGCGCTCTCTAGCTGCGCAATCGTCTCCTGCATGTCGAGCTGCTTGCCGGTGGCGGCCGGCCGATCATAGGTCGTGAGATGCAGACCGTTGCCCGCGCGGCTCACGCCATAGCCCGATGTCCGGAGTTCATACCCCTCACCGCGGTACTCGAGCTTGTTGTTGACGAGATAACCAAGGTTCAACTGCGACTTGCCCGAGTGCTCGGTGCTTAGCTTGATGCCTTCCTGCCCGGCCCAGTCCTCCATGCGCAGCTTGTTATTTTTCTGCGTTCGGATCATGTTGCGCGAGAGCCAGCGACGGTCATTCGTCACCAGATCACGCGCCTGGCTGTGGTGGTGAAATCCGGTAATTTCGGGCTTGTCAGGATCCCCATCCCTGAATGAGATCACTGCCTCGTCGTTATCCAGCGCGACGAAATGCAGGCCGGTCTGCAGCTTGCCGGCGAAAGGTTTAGCCAGGCGCAGCGGCACGCTCTCGCCGCCATTGGGCCAGTTGCCGAAATCGGCATCGAGCCGCACCACGTAATAGCCGACGGAGTTTAAGTAGCCGTAGGTGTATTTATCCGGGCTGCACACGCGCGCGCTGAGTGTGCCGGCGATTTTTGTCCAGGTATCTGGCCGCATTTCCAGACGAAAGCGCCGGTCGGCAGGAATCGCCTTGTAGTGGTTGGTGTAGGGCTTGTCGCGCCCGCCGCTGTGCGTGACCTCGACGATCACCTGACCCTGCGGCGCATCGGGCAGCACGATATCTGTTTCCAGCACGCGCGCGCACTGCAGTTCGAGCACATTGCTCTCGCCCTCATACACCACCTGGCGCGCGAGCGCGGCCTCGTGCCAGAGTCGGGCCTCCCACTGGGCCCCCGTCTGATCGAGGTGATTCGTACCGTAGATGTAGGGCTGGCCGTAGGTGGTCGGATCTTGCGGCGCCAGATTGGCGCTATCCCTGAATCGCTCCCATGCGGCCTCCGGGTTGTATTCGGCGACGGTGTACGACTGCGGCACTGTGATGTTGTGCGTCCTGATCGACGTGATCGCTTCCATGCCAGCGGATTCCAGACCGGCAGCTTCGCGGTACGGAACGATCAGGCGGGGATCGTAGATGTAGTGATCGATGTCGTCACCAAAGACGACCTGGTCGCCGTATTCCGTCTCGACGATATACGCATAGATGCCTGACTTCTGCATCAGCATCTGGACGTATGAAAAATCCGTCATCTGATACTGGAAGCGCCACAGATGCCTGGGGTACTGACGCCGCAGGCGGAACGCCATCTGGTGATCCTTGATGCCGTGACTGCGCAGGATCTTGTGGATGATCTGCGGCGTGCTGAGATGCTGGAACGTCTGCGAGTTCGTTATGCCCAGAAGCCGTGCGAAATGCGACTTCAATACGAGCCGGTACATCGTGTAATCGTTTGTCTGCTGGATCGTGGAGAACTTATCGAGATAGCCGGAGATTTTCTTCGGCGCGCCATCGTCCGGCACAATCGTGAATGACGCGTCTAGATTCAGGTAATCGGTGCGCGGAAGCTGGAGCGGGTGGGTGAAGGTGATGCTGACTTCGGTGGGCTCGCCCATTTTTTCGGTGGCGCTGAATTCAACGACCGACAATCGCTCCGCGCTTGCAATGCCTGGCACGTCGAGGAAGTACGCCTGTCTTCCCGGTATGTCCGGTAATGCCGTCTGCAACTGGGCCATAGGCGTTGCCTCCTTGCTGATTACGTGGAGATACGGCCCGCAGACATGGAATATAAAAGAGACGAGCCGTGGTGTGACCTTTTAAAGATCGTCAAGCCTTATACCCCGCGTCGTTCGACAGGACAATGATTCGGGGCTCTTTGAAATACCGTTGTTTGTCAGGGAACAATAGTTCAGGCTGGGATGCCATTTGAACTTCATCCCAAATTTTCCGGACATCAATTCCAGCAGACTTATTCAAACGTCCATATCTTGCCCAACATACCTGGGATGCGCCCTGCATCATGAACCCCGCTCGGCGCGGCTTCGCACGCCACCCAGGCGATTTCCCTGATTTGACGAACCGATATATCGACACGTATACAACAAGAACAAGTGTCTACAACATCGGCGGTTCGCATGTCCCGGGAAGTCATCGACTCCTATCTCCTCAAGGTTCTCCATACGCTCGTCACCGAAGCCAGCGTCTCGCGTACTGCAGCGTTGCTCGGCCAGTCGCAGCCCACCGTGAGCGTTGCGTTGCGCCGCCTGCGCGCGATGACGGGCGATCCGCTGCTGGTGCGCAGCGGCAGCCGCATGGTCCCCACGAGCCACGCCCTCACGCTGATCGAGCCGGCCGCACAGGCGCTCGCAGGCATTGCCGCGATCCTCAACCCAACCACCGCGTTCGATCCCGCCACCACACGGCGCACGTTTTTGATCGGCTCGCCGGATTATCTCGACGTGTTTTTCCTGCCCGCCATCGTCGATGCATTTCATAGCCAGGCGCCGCGCGCGCGCATCGAATTCCAGCATCTGATGATGGTCGATGGCGGCTACGGACACGGGCTGGAAAGCGGCACGCTCGATCTGGTGATCGGCAACTGGCGCACGCCGCCCGAGCATCTGCATCTGCAGCCGCTTTGCAAGGACGATCTGGTGTGTTTGATGCGCGCGCAACATCCGGTCAAACCCGGCACGCTGAGTCAGGCCATCTACGAAGAAGCCGAGCATCTGGCCGTGACGACGCACAACGCCACGGGTCTCGGCACGATCGACGCCGAACTCGCGCGCAACGGCCTGTCGCGCAATGTCACAACCACGCTGCCGTATTTCGGCATGGCGCCTTATGTGCTGATGCGCTCGAACCTGCTGTTCACGACCACGCGCGCGCTGGCAACGCATTATTGCAATCTGCTGCCACTACGCATCGAGCCATTGCCCGGTGAGCCTCGTGCGCTCACCTATTACCAGCTCTGGCACGACCGCACCCATCGCAGCACGGCAGCGGTGTGGTTGCGTCATCTGGTGGCCGGTGTTGCGAAGGGATTGATCCGTTGAATCCAGCGAAAAAAACACCGCGAGCGCGGCTCGCGGTGCAAAACGCCTCGTATCGACAGCCCGCGACAGGATTCAAGCGGGCGTCGCTACGCGAGCGCGACAGGGGTCGGTCAGCCGAAGCTGCCTGTCGAAGAGGGTGATTGCGTGTTGATTATTTGCATTACTAATCGATATTACGTGCCCGTTGACATCGACTTAAGCAACGCTGCCTTATCGGCAACCGCCGCGCCTAGCAGCGCGAAACCGCTCATGCGCTGCGTCGCTTCGTCCGCGCAGATCGCGCGTACGGCGTGGGCGCCGTCATGCGTGCCCGCCTCGACCGTCCAGCGGCCTTGCGGATCATCGGGTGTCACGACCACGGCGGGAACCGCCGGCGTCTTGACGACGATGGGCATGACCGGAAACGTCACGCGCGTGAGCGTGCCCGCGAGCGTCTGCGCAAGCGCGCGCGCCGCGTGCATGATCGGCAGCACGTAAGGCTGCACGCGCCCTTCAATCGCCGCGCAATCGCCGAGCGCATAGACATCGGGCGCGCTCGTGCGGCACCACGCATCGGTGGCGATGCCGCCTTCGATCTGCAGGCCCGCCGCGCTCGCCAGCGACGTGCGCGGCACGAGGCCAACCGCCGAGACGACCAGATCGGCGTCGATCGTCGCGCCATCGCTCAAGCTCAACCGATAGCCCGGCTCGCGCCTGACGATCGATTGCACGCCGCGGCCAAGGCGCAGGTCCACGCCCGCCGCCGCGAGCGCACGCGCAAAAGCCTCGCCCGCTTCGACGGGCAGCAAACGCGCGAGCGGCACGGGCGCGGGATCGACCAGCGTCACCGCGTAGCCGGCGCCCAGCAGATCGTTGGCGAACTCGCAGCCGATCAGCCCCGCGCCCAGCAGCGCCATCGAGCGGCACGCCGCCAGCCGCTCGCGAAAGCGCGCGTAGTCGCCCAGATCGTTGACCGACAGCACATCGGCCGCGCCATCGCCATCGACCTGCACGCGGCGCGGGTCCGCGCCGGTCGCCAGCACCAGCGCGCGATAACGCAGAGGCTGCCCATCGACGACGATCATATGTTCATGCGGCACGATGCGTTCGACTTGCCGATGCGTCCAGACGCGCGCATTCAACTGCTGCGCCATCGCCTGCGCGTCGAAACGCGCGAGCGCATGCGGTTCAGTGCGCGTGGCCAGCGCGTTGGAAAGCGCGGGCTTCGAATAGAAGCGGCCATCGTCGCGGCTCACGATCAGCACAGGCGTTTCGCCATCGAGCTTGCGCAACTCGCGTGCGAGCGTATAGCCCGCCAGCCCTGTTCCGACAATTACAATGGAATCCTGATTATCGTTGTCTTGTATCGCCGCGTTCATGCCACCACCTGCATTTCGAAGTCATGCTTGCCTGTCGCGCAGTCGGGGCACATCCAGTCGTCGGGCACATCTTCCCAGCGCGTGCCCGGCGCGATGCCTGCTTCGGGGATTCCTTCGGCTTCGTCATAGCGAAAGCCGCAAATCACGCATTCCCAGATTTTCATGTCGGTACTCCCCTTCGCCTCAACGCACGTAGCTCTGGCCCAGACCGATCTCGCCCAACGCGCGGCGATAGGCGCCCGAAGACCGGTCCGCGAGAATCGGCGCTTCCTGCGAGCGGTCGATCGGCAGATCCTCGGGACATTGCAGCTCGACGATGGCGCGGTCCTCCTCGAACACCTGACGATTGAACGCATAGACATCGTCGAGCGGCAGATCCTGATCGAAATTGCGCGCGATCGGCACGAACAGGCGCGTGTGGCGCGCTGAAACTGGGCTCGCAGCGTTCAGGATCGCAAGACGTCCGTTTTCCGGAAAATGCACCGTAAGGCGCGCAAAAAACGGCACATCGACTTCGAACACCCGGCGCCACACGAAGCCCTCCGGCGCGCGATGCTGCATCGACTTGGGGAAATTGCTCACCGTACTCACGTATTCGGCGCGCAGGCCGTTCGGGCGGCGCTCGACGGTATATTGCGGCACCACGGGATTATGGCGATCGGCAAAGCTGTCGTGGTGAATCCACGCGAAATGCGCCACGTCGATGAAGCCTTCGGTCTGCCGTCCCGCCGAAGCGTGAATATCGATCGAAGGCGGCAGGATCTGCTGATAGCCCTCGGTATTCCAGGCTGGGAATTCGGGCAACGGCACCTCGCCGCCGCCCAACGACACCCAGATGAGGCCATACGCTTCCTGCGCGGCATAGGTCGTGAGGCACAGGCGCTCGGGAATCGGTCCTTCGGGCTGCGAAGGAATATGCACGCACTTGCCGCTCGCCTCATAGGCCAGGCCGTGATACGGGCACACCAGATTGCCGTTGTCGATCCAGCCCTGGCTCAGCGGCGCGCCGCGATGCGGGCAGACATCGCGCGCTGCGACGATGCGGCCCTGCGTGCGGTACACCACCAGCGCTTCATCGAGCAGCGTGACGGAAAGCGGCTTGTCCTGCACGTCTGTCGCGAACGCGACGGGGTGCCAGTAGCGGCTCAGGATTTCCCAGTCGCGGGAATCGAAGCTGCAGTGGCGGGGAATGGCCGGCTGACGTGGCCGCGTGAGCGCGGCAAGCTGGGCTTGCGTCATTTTCCTGTCTCCTGGATTGTGGGTATCGTCGTAGCGTTTCTGCGCTTTGTACGCGAGAGCCGCTGCGTGGAGACAAAGATAGCCAGATCGGCGCGCGCAACCCATACCCGCGCCTCCATGTAGTCTATGTATGCGCAGGCATGGCGCGACCGCCTGCAATCGGCTGCGGGGTCAATGCAGCGGCGCGGAGCCGGGGCCGCACGGCGCTGGATGCCCGGCATGCGCCTCGAGCGTGCGCCACGCGATACCCGCCGCCACGGCCAGTAACGTTGCGGACACAACCAGCGCCTGCGCCAGACCATGCATGAACGGCACGGGCTGCGTGTGGCGCACTAAGAAGCCGAACAGCGCTACGCCCATCACGCCGCCCACCTGACGCGCGGCATTGAGCAGCCCCGACGCAATGCCCGACTGCTCGCGCCGGACCGCCGCCAGCAGCGCATTGGTGAGGGTCGGCACCGCCAGCGCGATGCCTGCACCTGCGAGCAGCATCGGCGCGATCAGCCAGGCATAGGACTGCGCGGCAAGCGCGGTCAACATCGACAGATAACCGGCGATGGCGATCAAGAGTCCCAGCATCGTGAGCGTGCGGGCGCCGATGCGGTGCACCAGCCGCCCCGCCGCGATGTTCATGACGACGAGCACCGCCATCATCGGCAGAAAGGCGAGGCCAGTGCGTTCGGGCGTGAAATGCCAGACGGCCTGAAACAACAGGCTGAGCGTGAAGACGATGCCATAAAAAACGAGGTTCGCGATCAGGCCGATGAGCGTCGTGCCGCTGACCACGCGATTCGCGAACAGCGCCGGCGGCAGCATCGCTGCGGGGTTGCGCGCCTGCAGCCACACGAATGCCGCGCCTGAGGCGACACTCAACAGGACCGCTCCCCAGATCAACGGGTTTTGCCAGGACAGACTACTCGCCTCGGTCAACGCGAACGCGAGCGCCGCCAATGTCAGCGCGCCGCTTGCCTGCCCCAGCGGATCGAGGCTGCGCCCCGCATGGCCGCGCGAGTATGGCGCGTGGCGCATCGTCATCCAGAGTCCAATCACGCCGACTGGCACGTTGATAAGAAAAATACTGCGCCAGCCGAACGCGGCAATCAGCAGACCGCCAATCACCGGTCCAGCCGCGAGCGCGATACCGCCGCCCGCAGCCCACCAGCCGACTGCGCGGCCTCGGGCAAGTGGCTCGTGAAAAGCCTCGCGCAACACCGAAAGCGAGTTCGGCACCAGCAACGCTGCGCCCAGGCCCTGCACGACGCGCCAGCCAATCAGCGCCGCCAGCGATGGCGCCAGGCCGCAGCCGGTCGACGCGCAGGTGAACAGAGCATAGCCCGCGACGAACACGCGTTTCGCGCCGAAGCGGTCGCCCAGTGCCCCCGCCAGTAAGAGCGCCGAGGCGAACACCAGCGCGTAGGCATTGACGACCCATTGCAGTCCGGTGATATCGGCGTGAAAGGCGGCCCGCAGCGCATCGAGTGCGACGTTGACCACACTGACGTCGATCGAGACCACGACGAAGCCCAGGCACGCCGCGACCTGCACGAATCCAGCGCGGGGCGATGCCGATACGGTGGACGATGTTTGCATCGGAATGCCTCAGAACGGGAAAACGTCAGGGTAAGCCAAACCGATCTGTGCGAATATTCCCAAAACGCGCACACCCTATGGGAGAAAATGCACCGATGTTCGACTGGGAAAACCTGCGATTTTTCCTCGCCGTGGCGCAATCCGGCAGTCTTTCGGCGGCGGCGCGGCAGCTCAAGGTCGATCACGCGACGGTTGGCCGGCGTCTGGGCGCGCTGGAAGCGGAGCTCGAGATGCGCCTCGTCGACCGGCTGCCGCGCGCATGCCAGTTGACCGCAGCGGGCCGCCAGCTCGTCGAGGTGGCACAGCGCATGGAGGCCGAAGCCTTCGCGATCGAGCGTCTCGCTCGCGCGGCCCAGGCGCCCATGAGCGGCAAGGTGACAATCAGCGTGCCGCCGGTGCTCGCGAGCAACTTCTTCGCGACCACGCTGCGGGCGTTCTCACAACGGCACCCCGGCATTCAGTTGGCGATCGCGAGCGAAGCGCAGCGCGTGTCGCTCGGGCGGCGCGAAGCGGATCTTGCCGTGCGGCTCGCACGGCCCGACGAGCCGCGCAACGTGACGCGCAAGCTGGGCGCCATGCCCTTCGCGCTCTACGCGAGCCGCGACTACGCTCAGGCCGAGCAACCCGCCGAGTGGGCCTTCATCGCCTATGAGGCGCGTCTTGCGGACATGCCCCACGAGCAATGGCTACGCGCGGCGGCGGGCGAGCGGCCCATCGTCTGCGAGGTGAGCGACATCACCACCCAGCTGGCCGTGGCGCGCACAGGCGTCGGCGTGGCGGGCCTGCCCGTGTTCATGGGCGACGCCGATCCGGCGCTCCAGCGGCTGCCCTGGTCGGGCGAGGCTTTCTCGCGCGACATCTGGCTCGTGGTGCACGACGACCTGCGCCACTCGCCGCCGATCCGCGCGGTCATCGATTTCGTTGTCGAAGTGGTGGGCAATACATTCAAGTCCTGAGCCGCTCTTATTTAAAACGGACTCCGAATTATTTATTGCAAACTGCATAAACCACCGCTCTATGCAGTTTCTTACCAACCCCTCCTCAATTGTCGCCCATACGACAATTTGCCCTGCCTGTATATACGCCCGATAAAAATTAGAGTGTCGCCCCCACGTTTCCCCCAGGGTGACGTTTCCGTACGACCGTACAAAAATAATCCCCGTCTGACAGACATTCCGGACAATCTTGCGAGCCCTACCGGGTATGTGGAGAGGCAATCGGTGAACGAGCAACAGCCTGAACTTGCAATCCGGATCATCCGATCTACGGCGCGCCGCTCTATCCCTTGCACGCCTGACTGGCCTCACCGGCAAGACGTCCTTCCCGTATTACCGCAGCAATCCCCGTAACGACGTCCGCGTGACGCGTCGAAGCCGGCCCCGTATTGAACGACCAGGCCGGCAACCCGCACGGATGGCGCGTATGCGCCGCATCCGCGCACCCTGACGTGCCGCGACAAGAAGTGCACTGATCCAACCAATTTCAAGCCACTCCAGTCGATCAGGATTCCAAAATGTTAAAACGCAATACGCTACGCAAGAAACTGCTTGCCACCGGGGTTGCAGCGACGGGGCTGATGGGTATGGCAAGCGCCGCGCACGCGCAAAGCAGCGTGACGCTGTAC
>NZ_DASZJJ010000030.1:0-8706 GCF_035948235.1 Paraburkholderia sp.
CGCGACCTCGGCCTATATCGTGTTCTTCCTGAACCGGCCGGACCGCGTCACCAGCGTCGTCATGTCGTGTGCGCTGTTTCTGCTCGTCACCGCGATCATCGGCATCGTGATGATCTTCGCGATCTTCTCCATCGACGTGCCTGCGCTGCGGGTCGGCTGCATGGCGCTGCTTTCGTTCGGATTGCTATTTGTTACCTCGGCGAGCAAATTGCGGCCCGTGGGGGCGATCGTAGCGATGATCGTCGGCTTCGGGCTCGATGAACTGGGTCTTGCGCCCATTGGCGAGGCGGCCACGCGCGGGCTGCTGTACGCCTGGCTGTTCGTGGCGATTCCGATTGGTCTGGCGATTGTGGTGAATCTGCTGATCGGACCGTCGCCGCGACGCCTGGCGAGCGCGAAGCTCGCGCGGCGTTTGCAGCTCGCGGCCCTGTGTTTGACCGACTCCGCAAACGATGCCGAACGCGCCGCATTCGCGGCCAGCTTGCGCGAGGGCGATCACCCCATCATGACGTGGCTGAAGCTCGCGACACTCGAAGGCAGCCTGAAACCCGCCGATGCCGCCGCATTGCGCCAGGCGGTCACCTCCAGTACGGCGATACTGATTGCGGTGGATCTTGCCGCCAGCGAACCCGACGCACGCCTGCCCGCCGCAGGCGCCGCGCAAATCGCCGACACGCTGATGCAGATGGCCGCGATGCTCGCAGCGGGCGGGTATCCGGTGGACGTCGCCGCCCCGGTCATCGACGACCCAACGCTCACGCCGCTCGCCGCCGTGGTGCTTGCGGATCTGCGCGTGGCGCTGGAGCATTTCGCGACGCCTTCCGAAGCGCCCGCCGCCCCCACGCAGGAAGCCCCCGCACGCCGCGGCTTCTTCGACGCGGACGCGTTCAGCAATCCCGATCACGTCCGCTACGCGCTCAAAACCACGGCAGCGGCGATGTTCTGCTACCTGCTCTATCAGCAGCTCGACTGGCAGGGCATCCACACCTGTTTCATCACCTGCTACATGGTGTCGCTCAGCACAACCGCCGAAACCGTCGAAAAGCTCACGCTGCGCATTACGGGTTGCCTGATCGGCGCGTTGCTCGGCACGGCAGCGATCGTGTTCGTCACGCCCATGCTGACCACCGCGTGGCAGTTGATGGCGCTCGTTTTCGTGGGCGCGTGGCTGGCCGCCTGGGTCGCGATGGGCTCGCCGCGCATCGCCTATGCGGGCATGCAGATCGCCTTCGCGTTCTTCCTGTGCGTGATCCAGGGCGCGGCGCCCGCGTTCGATCTGACGCTGGCGCGCGACCGCGCGATCGGCATCCTGATTGGCAATCTGGTGGTCTATCTGGTGTTCACGCGCGTGTGGCCCGTGAGCATCGCGAGCCATATCGACGCGGCGCTGGCGAAACTGGTCGCGCAATGGAAGCGCATCGCGCAGGCCACGGATGCAGCCACGCGCCGGGCGCTCGCCGCCGGTGCATTGGCCGAATACGGCGGCCTGCGCCAGAACCTCGGGCTGATCCATTACGAGCCGTCGTGGGTGCGCCCCGCGCCCGCGTGGGTCGCCAGCCGACGGCGCGCGCTCGCCGAACTGGGCGCGCTGGAGGCGCCGCTCTTTCTTGCGGCGGGCCAAGGTGGCGCCGCAGGCGAGGCGCGCCTTGACGCGCTGACGCGGCAGCTCGCGACAGGCGGCGACACGCCGGAACGCTCTGCCACGCCATCCGCTGATGCCGCCACGGACCCCGGCGTCCACGCGCTATTCAACCTCGTCGCGCAACGCTACGAGCGCATCCACACTATCGCCCCGACCGAGGAGACGCCGACCGATGCGCGCCCCTGACACGACGCTGCGCTCTGCGTTGGCCGCTCTATTCGCGATGACCGGGCTGGCCGGATGCGCAACGTCCTCGCTGGATCTCGCGCCACCCGCCGCCGACCGTCCCTGGCAGCCGCAAACCGATGTCGCCGGCAACCTCGTGCCCGGACCGGCGCTAAACATCGCAAACGCAAACAACGCAAAGCACGAGGGCTACACCTTGCCGCGCAGCGCGGCGTTGTCGAGCGTCGAACCGGCCGCCGCGCTCGACGCGAACCACGCGAACCACGCGTACACGCTGCCCGAACTGATCGACATCGCAGAATCGACCAATCCGCTCACGCGCATCGCCTGGAACAACGCGCGCAATGCGGCGCTCGCGGCGGGCATCGCCAGGACCGCCTATCTGCCGCAGCTCACCGCAACCGCGATGGGCGGCTACCAGGCGTCCAGCGGCTCGACGACCACGCTGCTCGGCACCTCATCGACAAGTTCCGAGATTCACGGCACCGTCTCGGTGCTCTCGCTGCAATGGCTGCTGTTCGACTTCGGCGGCCGCCGCGCGCATGTCGATGCCGCGAACCAGCTATCGCTCGCCGCGAATATCGCGTTCACCGCCGTGCATCAGCAGGTGATCCACGACGTCAGCGTTGCGTACTACACCTATGAGGCCGCCTCCGCGCGCGCACGCACCACGCAGCAAGCGCTCGACAACGCCGACGGCATCCTCGCCGCCGCGCACGCCCGTCTCCGGCAAGGCGTGGGCACCGTGGTCGAACTCGCCCAGGCCACGCAAAATCGCGCCCAGGCGAACCTCGCCAAAGTGCAGGCCGATGGCATGGTCAGCGACAGTTATTTGAGCCTCGTTGCGGCGCTCGGCATTTCGCCCTTGTCGAAACCGGCTATCGCCGCGCTGCCGCCGCGCACGCTCTCGCCGTCGCTGCATCGCCCGGTCGACGAGATCGTCACGGACGCCATCGCGCGCCGCCCGGACGTGCAAAGCGCCTACGCGCTTGAGCAGGCCAACCAGGCGAAGATCCGCGCGGCGCAAGCGGCCTTCATGCCGAAGGTGTTTCTCTCCGCGTCGGCCGCCTACGGCACGGGCACGACCGCGATCACGGCGATTCCGCCCGTCGGCGATCAGGCGGCAACGGTGAACCTGAACGGCAGCCGCCGCAGCGGCAGCATTTTTCTGGGCGTGACGATTCCGCTTTATGACGGCGGCCTGCGCTCCGCCGTGCTGATGCAGGCGCGCAACGATGCGGACAGCGCCAGCGCGCAATCGACCCACACGCGCGACGAAGCCGTGCGCCAGATCGTCGCCGCGCAGAACGCGCTGGCCACGAGCCTCGCCTCCAACGGCGCGGCCAAGGCTCTGCTCGACGCCACGCAGACGACCTACGACGCGGCGTTCGCGGCTTATCGGCATGGCGTCGGCTCGATTACCGATGCGCTGCTTGCGCAGAACCAGTTGCTCGCCGCGCAAAATGCCTACGCGGACAGCTACAGCGCTGCGTTGTCCGCCGCCGCCTCGCTTGCGCTCGCCACCGGAGAAATCGGCGGCGCCCCGCCGGACGGCAGCGCCGCCTGGCAGGGCGATTAAGCGGGACATCATGCACTAACAGGCGCATTCAGGAGTGCGCGTAGATCGGTTCGAGACCCACTACATCGTTCTGCGCGCTATCGGCCGCGCCATGAACCACGCGCACGCCTGCCGCAGCGCTGCCATTCGACCCCGAGCCATAAGCCGATGCGGCCGCCTGATTCTGCGCATCGACACGTGCCTGCGCGGCCTGCAGGTTTTGCGGGTATTGCGTGTAATCGGCAGCCGGGTTGTAGCCGGCCTTTTCCAGTTGCACCAGTTCGGCGCGCACCTGGGCGCGGGTTACCGGTTCGTTCGACTGGGCGAACGACACGGCGGGAACGGCGACGGCAACAGTGAATACACCAGCGACGAGCAGCGATTGAACGAGTTTCATGGCTTTTTCTCCAGCGGGTTAAGTAAGGAATCGACGGTCCGGTCGGCTGGCTTGGCGGTTTAGTGGCTTGGCGCCTTCGCGATCCAGCTGACTGGCATGGGTGTATTTGAACGCCCCGACGTATCCCGCTTGTGTCCACCAACCCGCCTTCCTGCAAGCCTGCGTGTCTGTAGCGGCGCCAGATACACGCCGATACAAAAAGCCTCGCATTTCAGATTCGTAATCTTCCAGTCACCCTCCGGCAAAGGCCCAACCCGCAGACTGCGAACCTCCATACCGTTGCGCGCGCTGGCTGCAAGCCGCCGCGCGCCTTCACGCTCATACAGGTTCGTCATGTGGATTGTCCGGCTCGCCCTGCGCCGCCCGTATACCTTCGCGGTGCTCGCGATTCTCATCCTGATCGCGGGACCGCTTGCCATCCTGCGCACGCCGACCGACATCTTTCCTAACATCGATATCCCCGTCGTCAGCATCGTCTGGTCGTACAACGGTTTTTCGGCACAGGACATGGCGCAGCGCATTACCTCGAACTACGAGCGCGCGCTGACCTCTGACGTCGACGATATCGAGCACATCGAATCGCAGTCGCTCAACGGCGTCTCCGTGATCAAGGTGTTTTTTCACCCCGGCGCCGATATCAACCGCGCGATTGCCCAGGCCGCCAGCAATTCGGCATCGATCCTGCGCGTGCTGCCGCCCGGCACGCTGCCGCCGAACATCATCACGTACAACGCCTCCACGGTGCCGATCCTGCAACTGGGCCTGTCCAGCGCAACGCTCGCCGAGCAGCAGCTCTACGACCTGGGCAACAGCTTTATCCGCACGCAGCTGGCGACCGTGCAGGGCGCGTCGGTGCCGTTGCCGTTCGGCGGCAAGGTGCGCCAGATCATGGTCGATATCGATCCGCACGCGCTCCAGGCCAAGGGCCTCGCGCCGCTCGACGTGGTCAACGCCATCAACGCGCAGAACCTGATCCTGCCAGGCGGCACCGCGAAAATCGGCGCACGCGAATACAACGTGCAGATGAACGGCAGCACCGACAGCATCGCCGCGCTCAACAATCTGCCCGTCAAGACCGTGAACGGCAGCGTGGTCTATGTGCGCGATGTCGCCCACGTGCGCGACGGCTACGCGCCGCAGACCAATATCGTGCGCAGCAACGGCAAGCGCGCGGCGCTGCTCACGGTCGAGAAAACCGGCAACACCTCCACGCTCTCGATCATCAGTCAGGTCAAGTCGCTGTTGCCGCATATCTCCGCGGGCCTGCCGAAAGCGCTCACGATCACGCCGCTGGGCGATCAGTCCGTGTTCGTGAAATCGGCTATCGGCGGCGTGGTGCGCGAAGCGCTGATCGCCGCGTGCCTTACCGCGCTCATGATCCTGCTGTTCCTGGGAAGCTGGCGCGCGACGCTCATCATCGCGGTGTCGATTCCGCTGGCCGTGCTCACCTCGATCCTCGCGCTTTCCGCGCTTGGCCAGACCATCAACATCATGACGCTGGGAGGTCTTGCGCTCGCTGTCGGCATACTCGTTGACGACGCAACGGTCGCGATCGAAAACATCACCCATCACCTCGAAAATGGCGAGCCGCTCTACGACGCAATCCTGAACGGCTCGGGCGAGATCGCCGTGCCGACCTTCGTGTCCACGCTGTCGATCTGCATCGTGTTCGCGCCGATGTTCCTGCTCACGGGCGTGGCGCACTATCTGTTCGTGCCGATGGCCGAAGCCGTGATCTTCGCCATGGCCGCGTCGTACTTTTTCTCGCGCACGCTGGTGCCCACGCTCGCGCTCTATCTGCTCAAGCCGCGCGCAAAGAATGGGCGTCCCGCGAACGCTTTCGCAGCGCGGCTGCAGCGCTTCCAGGCCGGCTTCGAAGCCCGCTTCGAATCGCTGCGTCTGGCCTATCGCGCGACGCTCGCCCGCGCCATTGCGCAACGCCGACGCTTCGTGGCCGTGTTTCTGGCCTGCTGCGTGGCCTCGCTCACGCTGCTGATGTTCACGGGCCGCGACTTTTTCCCGAGCGTCGATACCGGCGAAATCCGTCTGCATCTGCGTGCGCCCACGGGCACGCGCATCGAGCAGACCGCGCGTCTCACCGATCAGGTCGAAGCGGCCATCCGCAAGATCATCCCGGCGAGCGAACAAGGCGCGATACTCGACAACATCGGCGTGCCGGTGAGCGGCATCAACCTCACCTACGATTCGTCGGACCCGGTGGGCGCAGGCGACGCCGACGTGATGGTCTCGCTCAAGCCGGGCCATCGCCCGACGGCGCAATACGTAAGCGAGCTGCGCAAGCAATTGCCGAAGGCGTTTCCCGGCGTGACCTTCGCCTTCCTGCCCGCCGATATCGTCAGCCAGATCCTCAACTTCGGCCTGCCCGCGCCAATCGACATCCAGATCGTCGGCAACAAGCTCGCCGCGAATCGCGTGGTCGCCGACGATCTGCTCGCGAAACTGCGCCACGTGCGCGGTCTGGTCGATGCGCGCATCCAGCAGCCCGGCGACGCGCCCGCCATCAATATCGACGTCGATCGCACCAAGGCGATGCAGGCGGGCCTGCTGCAACGCGATGTCGCGCAGAACCTGCTGATCGCGCTGTCCGGCAGCTCGCAAACGACACCTAACTTCTGGCTCGACCCGAAGAATGGCGTGAGTTATCCGCTCATGGTGATGATGCCGCAGTACGACGTGAATTCCTTGCAGGCGCTCGCGAATCTGCCGTTGACGGGGTCCAGCGCGAGCGCGTCCGGCAACACGAAAAACGCCGCCGATGCGATGCCGGTGCAGAACCTGCTCGGCTCGCTCGGCACCTTCTCGCGCGCCACGCAGCAGGCCGTGGTCTCGCATTACAACGTGCAGCCGGTGCTCGATATTTTCGGCGCGGTGCAGGGGCGTGATCTTGGTGCAGTCGCCAGCGACGTCGCCACAGTGGTCGATAGCGAAAAGGCGAAACTGCCGCCCGGATCGTCAATCGTGATTCGCGGTCAGGTCCAGGCGATGCACGAGGCTTTCTCCGGACTCCTGATGGGTCTCGTGTTCGCGATTGCGCTGGTTTATCTGCTGATGGTGGTGAACTTCCAGTCCTGGCTCGATCCGCTCGTGATCCTGAGCGGCCTGCCCGCTTCGCTCGCGGGCATCGTCTGGATGCTGTTTGCGACCGACACCACGCTAAGCGTGCCCGCGCTCACCGGGACGATTCTTTGTATCGGCATTGCCACGGCGAACAGCATTCTTGTTGTCACCGCCGCGCGCGAAAAGCTCGCACAAGGTATGTCGCCTCATGAAGCGGCCGAACAGGCCGGGTTCAGCCGCTTTCGCCCGGTGATGATGACCGCACTGGCGATGTTGATCGGCATGTTGCCGATGGCGCTGGGACTCGGCGACGGCGGCGAGCAGAACGCGCCGCTCGGGCGTGCCGTGATTGGCGGTCTGGCATGCGGCACGGTTTCCACGCTGATGTTCGTGCCGGTGGTGTTCGCCATCGTGCATGGCTGGCTCGCGCGCCGCAAGGCGCGACAAGCCGCGCTGGAAGCAGCCGCCGACGAGTCAACCCGCGAGCCCGCAGACGCCGGCCAGTAACGTATTCCGATTTCACCCTGACGATCATGACCGACCTCGACAATCAACCCGCGCCGCGCCGCAAACGTGCGCTCGTCCCCACGGTGCTCGGGGCGCTTGCCCTGGCACTGCTCGCCGCGGGCATCGTGCCGCGTCTGCAGGCCAGCCGCGCGCTAGCGGCGCAAACCGAATCGCAAAGCACGCTCACGGTTTCGGTGGTGCAGCCGCAGCCCGCGCCTGCGAGCCAGGATCTCGTCCTGCCAGGCGCCGCCACGCCCTTCGCCGACGCCGCGATCTTCGCGCGCACCAGCGGCTATATCGCGCACTGGTACACGGATATCGGCACGCACGTGAAGGCCGGTCAGGTGCTCGCGGACATCGCCGCGCCCGATCTCGACGCGCAATTGCGCGCCGCGCGCGCCGACGAAGCCTCCGCGCAAGCGGCCTATAACTACGCGAAAACCACGGCGCAGCGCTGGCAGACCATGCTGGCGAGCCAGTCCGTCGCGCAGCAGGACGCCGACGCCAAGGTCAGCGACATGCAGACGAAACAAGCCGCGCTCGCGGCAGCGCAAGCCAACGTGGCGCGCCTGGTCGAACTGGTCTCGTATGAAAAAGTGACCGCGCCGTTCGACGGCGTGGTGACGGCGCGCGACGTGGATGTGGGCGCGCTCGTCACAGCCGGCGGCACACCCGGCGCGCCTTCCGCCACGAACGAACTGTTCCACCTTTCGCAGACGCGAACCTTGCGCGTGTTCGTCGACGTCCCGCAGGACGATGCGGCTGACGTCACGCCATCAACCGAGGCATGGTTGACGACGCAACAATATCCGGGCCGCCGCTTTGCGGCGCATGTCGCGCGCAGCGCGGGCGCGATCGATCCGACCAGCCGCACGCTGCGGGTGGAAATCGACGTCGATAATGCCGATGGCGCGCTGCTGCCGGGCGGCTATGTGCAGGCGCATCTTGCGCTCAAGACCACGACGCCAGCGCTCGACGTGCCGGTGACCGCGCTGCTGTTCCGCCCCGACGGCGTGGCGGTGGCCACCGTCGATGCAGCGGGCAAGGTGTTGCTCAAGCCGGTGCATCTGGGCCGCGACTTCGGCACGCATATGGAAGTCACCTCGGGTCTCGCAGCAAACGATCGCGTGATCGACAATCCCGGCGACAGCATCGGCAACGGCGAGGCGGTGAGCATCGCCCAGCCCGCAAAGGCGGCGCAATCATGAGCGCGCGCCGCTTTTCCATGCGCCTGGGCGTGATTGCGATTGCCGCGGCGCTCGCGGCGTGTTCGACGACCGCGCCGTATCAGGCGCCCGCAGTCGAGATTCCGGCGCACTATGCAGGCGGATCGGCGTC
>NZ_DASZJJ010000031.1:0-17273 GCF_035948235.1 Paraburkholderia sp.
CCGCCTGATCTTGGCCAATATGCCCACCGTGATCACCTTTGTATCCCCTGCTCAAAGATTGAGCAGGGCATTCAATCACGTGGGTCAAATTTCGATGAAAATCTGCGGCTCTAGTGGGTCAGTTCTGCGTGAACATCAACAATTCATCACCGCCCGGCGAGCGGCGCTTCATGGCCGAGTCCAGCCAACAGAGCAGGGCGATGTCGCGGATGATCCCACGAATTGACGACGATCCGGTAACCAGACGGTAACGGAAGCCAGAAATGGAAAACGGGTTACAGACTTTCATCTGTAACCCGTTGATTTTCCTGGTCGGGGCGAGAGGATTTGAACCTCCGACCACCTGCACCCCATGCAGGTACGCTACCAGGCTGCGCTACGCCCCGAGAGCTAGAAAGTATAACAGACCCTTTTGCCGATTTGAATGCCTGAAATGCAATTCGTCGGAAAGATTCTTTGCGACGCGCTCAACGCCTGCGAACACAAGCTACACGCAAGCGATACACAAACAACACTCAGCGCCCAAGCAGATCGAGCACGTGAAGCAACTCCTTGCGCAACTGGTCGACATCGACGCTCGCCATGTTGCCTTCGCTCACCGGCGCATCTTCCTGTTCGCCTGGCGCGCCCTCTTCCACCACCGCACCATGCGAGTCGAGCCGGTTGCGTGCGCCGTTGATCGTGAAGCCCTGTTCGTAGAGCAATTCACGAATGCGCCGGATCAGCAGGACTTCATGATGCTGGTAGTAGCGCCGGTTGCCGCGGCGCTTGACCGGCTTCAACTGCGTGAACTCCTGCTCCCAATATCGCAGCACATGGGGCTTTACTCCGCACAGCTCGCTCACCTCACCGATCGTGAAGTAGCGCTTGGCGGGTATCGGAGGCAAGACGACCTTTTCGATTGTCGATGTCATCGCCGGGATGCCGTCGTGGTGGTTGCGCAAAGTGGCGTCGCCGCCAGAGTCCGTTGTTGCCAGTCACGCCCGCTGCATATCACCCGTGCGGGCGCGCGCGGGTCGTCCCGCGCCATGATGCCTGATCGATCGCGTCTTTGTTGTCGCGTGTTCGTTGCCGCGTCTTCGTTGATTAACGCGGGAAGCTGGCTTCAGCGCCGCTTTCCACCAGCGCCTTGAGCTTCTGGCTCGCGTGGAACGTCACCACACGGCGCGCGGCAATAGGAATCGCTTCGCCGGTCTTCGGGTTGCGGCCCGGACGTTGCGGCTTGTCGCGCAACTGGAAATTGCCAAAGCCCGAGAGCTTCACGCTGTCACCGCTTTCAAGCGCGTCGCGAATCACTTCGAAGAACGCTTCGACCATGTCCTTGGCTTCGCGCTTGTTGAGTCCGACATTGTCGAACAGCAGTTCCGCGAGTTCGGCTTTGGTCAGCGTGGGCGTGTCGTTCGCGGCGCTTGCCGACGAGGCAGGGATATCGCGAATCATGGCGCTACGCTGTGCCGCGAGTAGGGCTTCGAAATCACTCGAGTTCATTTCGTTCATCTATCTATGAAATGGCGCGCTTCCGGTTTGCAGCACTGCAGTCTGCACTGCACAAACCGGAAGCCAATGTCGGTACGTGAAAGCCGGGAGGCTTATCCGCGCAACCGGGCGCCAAACACTCGAGCCAGGCGATCCACCAGGGACTTGATGGCCGCATCGACCGTTTCGTCCTGAAGGGTGCCGCCAGTATCTTGCAGGGTCACCCGGAAGGCAAGGCTTTTCTCGTCCGCGCCAAGTCCGGAAGTATTTGATTTTGCACGAAATTCATCGAACAACGCAACCCTCTGCACAATCCGTGCAGGTTCTTCCTGGATGCCCTTGTGAAGCTCGTCGAGCAGTGCCTGGACTTCGATCTTCTGATCGACCACCACGGCGATATCACGTCGCACCGGCGGGAATTTCGACACGTCCGAAGGCGTAGGCAGCTCGCGCGCCATCAGCGCGTCCGCTTCCACTTCGAACACGATCGGTGCGTGCGGCAGGTCGTACTTTTGCATCCAGCGCGGATGCAGCTCGCCGATCCAGCCCACTGCGCGGCCATCGACTTCCACGCGCGCGCTGCGTCCCGGATGCAGCGCCGGGTGTTCGGCCTTCACGAAACGCGGCGTCTTCGCCGCGCCCAGACCTGCGAACAGCGCTTCGAGATCGCCCTTCACGTCGAAGTAATCCACGCCGCGCGTTTGCGCGCCCCACTGCTCTTCGAGCGCGGGACCATACGCGAGCGCGCCGATCATCTTCGGTTGCGCAAAGCCTTCCACCGTCATCTCACCCGCCTTGATCGACGGATCGTGCAGGAAAACGCGGCCCGCTTCGAACACGCGCACGCGGTCCGCGCGGCGATTCAGGTTGTGGCGCAGCACGTTGATGAGGCTGCCGATGAGCGTGGTGCGCATCACCGAAAGCTGGCTCGCGATCGGGTTGAGCAGCTTGACCGGATTGGCGTTGCCCGCGAAGTCGAGTTCCCACTCGGCGTCGACGAAGCTGAAGTTGATCGTCTCGGCGTAGTCGCGCGCGGCGAGCGCGTGACGGATCGTGTGGATCGAGCGGCGCGTTTCGTTGGTCGCGCGCATTTCGCTGCGCGCCACCGGCGGCAGCGCCGGAATCTTTTCGACGCCGTAGATACGCGCGACTTCTTCGATCAGGTCTTCTTCGATCTCGATGTCGAAGCGGAACGGCGGCGGCGTGACGCTGAAGCTCTCTTCGCCCGCAGCATCGACGCTACGCTCGAACGTGAGACCCAGGCGCGTGAAAATCTGCGCGATCTCATCGGCGCCAATCTTCACGCCGATGATGCGGTTCGCGCGCGCGACGCGCATCTTCACCGGCGTGCGTTGCGGCACGTTGACGGTCTGATCGTCGATCGGGCCGGCTTCGCCGCCGCAGATGTCGAGGATCAGTTGCGTGATGCGCTCGATGTGCTCGACGGTCGTCGACCAGTCCACGCCGCGCTCGAAGCGATGGCCTGCATCGGTCGAGAAGTTGTAGCGGCGCGAGCGGCCACGGATCGCATCCGGCCACCAGAAAGCGGCTTCCAGATAGATGTTTTTCGTGTCGAGCGTGACGGACGTACTATCGCCGCCCATGATGCCCGCGAGGCTTTCGATCTCGCGTTCGTCGGCGATCACGCCCACGGTTTCATCGACTTCGACGGTATTGCCGTTGAGCAGCTTGAGCTGTTCGCCCTGCTTGCCCCAACGCACGTCCATCGAACCGTGGATCTTGTCGAGATCGAACACGTGCGACGGGCGACCCAGTTCGAGCATCACGTAGTTCGAGATGTCGACCAGTGCCGAGATGCTGCGCTGGCCCGAACGCTCGAGGCGCTCGACCATCCACGCCGGCGTCTTTGCGTGCGCGTTCACGCCGCGGATCACGCGGCCCGAGAAGCGGCCGCACAGGTCCGGCGCCGAGATCTTCACGGGCAACGTTTCGTTGAGCTTGACTTCGACCTTCGGGAACACGGGCGCCTGCAGCGGCGCGCCGGTGATCGCGGCGGTTTCGCGCGCGACGCCATAGACCGAAAGGCAATCGGCCTTGTTCGGCGTGAGCTTGATTTCGAAGATGGTGTCGTCGAGGTTCAGCGCTTCGCGGATGTCCTGGCCGATCGGCGTATCTTCCGCGAGGATCATCAGGCCGCTGTGGTCTTCCGAGAGCTTGAGTTCGCGTGCCGAGCACAGCATGCCCTGGCTTTCCACGCCACGCAGCTTCGAGAGCTTGATCGCGAAGGGCTTGCCGCCCTCTTCCGCAGGCGGCAGTTCCGCGCCGACCAGCGCCACCGGCACCTTGATGCCGGGCGCGACGTTGGGCGCGCCGCAGACGATCTGCAGCGTTGCGCCCGTGCCGGCATCGACCTGACAGACGTTGAGCTTGTCCGCGTCCGGGTGCTTGACGACTTCGAGCACGCGGCCAACGACGATCTTCGTGGTGGGAGGCGCCGCCGGGCTCAGGCCTTCGACTTCGAGGCCGGCCATGGTGAGCGCGTGGGCCAGCTCATCGGTCGTGAGCTTCGGATCGACAAAGCTTCTCAGCCAGGATTCGGGGAATAGCATTTGGTTTTACGTTCCAGACAGATTGTGACCGTCGCGAAGCGGGTTGCCGCGCACCTTCGTTGGTGCTGCGTCCGCCTCGCGCCCTGCAGGCGACTGTGTCGCGTCGACGAAAATTCGACGTTGCCTCGACTTAGGCGAACTGGCGCAGGAAGCGCAGATCGCCTTCGAAGAACAGGCGCAAGTCCTGCACGCCGTAGCGCAGCATCGTCAGGCGTTCAAGGCCGCTGCCGAACGCAAAGCCGATATAGCGCTCCGGGTCCAGACCCATGTTGCGGATCACGGTCGGATGCACCTGCCCCGAGCCCGAGATCTCGAGCCACTTGCCCGCGTTCTTGCCATGCTCGAACATCATGTCGATTTCGGCCGACGGTTCCGTGAACGGGAAGTACGACGGACGGAAACGCACCTGAATGTCGTCGCGCTCGAAGAACTTCTTCAAGAAGTCGCTGTAGACGCCCTTAAGGTCCGCGAAGCTGATGTTCTCTTCGATCCACAGGCCTTCGACCTGATTGAACATCGGCGAGTGCGTGGCGTCGCTGTCCACGCGATACGTGCGGCCCGGCACGATCACCTTGATCGGCGGCGTGTGCGTGCGCGCGTAGCGCACCTGCATCGGGCTCGTGTGCGTGCGCAGCAGCAGCTGACGGCCATCGGCGTCCTTGCCGTCCACGTAGAACGTGTCCTGCATCGAGCGCGCCGGATGGTTTTCCGGGCTGTTCAGCGAGGTGAAGTTGAACCAGTCGGTTTCGATCTCGGGACCGTCGGCCACGTCGAAGCCGATCGAGCCGAAGATCTGCTCGACGCGTTCCCACGTCTGCATCACCGGATGCAGGCTGCCCGTGCCCGTGCCGCGGCCCGGCAGCGTGACATCGATCGCCTCGGCAGCGAGACGCTGGTTCAGGAGCGCATCGGCAAGCGCCTGGCGGCGCGCGTTGAGCGCGGCTTCCACCTGCTGCTTGACGGCGTTGATGCGCGCACCTTCGGTCTTGCGCGTTTCCGGGTCGAGCTTGCCAAGACCCTTGAGCATTTCGGTCAGCGCGCCCGACTTGCCCAGAAAACGAGCCTTCTCGTTTTCAAGCGTGTTGACGTCGGGTGCGGAAGCGAAGGCGGTTTGCGCGTCGGCGACAATCTGGTCCAGATCCATTGATCCCATCTTTTCAGCGTCAGTGTTTGAGACTTGAGCGGTGCATTGCACGCTGCCATGTACGAGTGTGACTCGCGATCACGACGGCATGGTGGCACTGCATGAGGCGGCGCAACGAGCCGCATCAGGCGGCGCGTAAAACATAAAGCGCGCAGGAAGCGCTTCACCAACAAAAACGGGGCTCGGTGAGGAGCCCCGTTTTTGTTGCAGCATCACCGAAACAACCGGAATGTCTGCTGCAACCAACCTGCGCAATACCTGACTTAGTTACCCAAATCAGGCAGCGACGGCGGCTTTCACTTGCTTGACGATCGCAGCAAATGCAGCCTTGTCGAACACAGCCATGTCAGCCAGAACCTTACGGTCGAGTTCGATCGAAGCCTTCTTCAGGCCGTTGATGAACACGCTGTAGGTCATGTCGTGCTGACGCACCGCTGCATTGATACGCGTGATCCACAGTGCGCGGAACACACGCTTCTTGTTGCGGCGATCGCGATAGGCGTACTGGCCTGCGCGCATGACCGCCTGCTTGGCGATGCGATAGACGTTATTGCGACGGCCGCGGTAACCCTTGGCCAGGTTGATGATCTTCTTGTGGCGGGCCCGTGCGGTAACCCCACGTTTGACTCGAGGCATTAGTTGCTCCTATGAGTTGTCGGTTGAGGATTACGCGAACGGCAGCATTGCGCGAACGGACTTCAGATCGGAATCATGAACGGCCGTTGCACCACGCAGGTGACGCTTATTCTTGGTGGTCTTCTTGGTCAGAATGTGACGCTTGAAGGCTTGACCGCGCTTGACGGTACCACCCGGACGAACCACGAAGCGCTTTGCGGCGCTCTTCTTGGTCTTCATCTTGGGCATGAAAAACTCCATTTATTTGATGGACATGGGTGTGCGGCTGGCTCCCACGCGCGGTTTGCACCTTGCGCTTTTGCCCTCATACCGCCCTTCGAAACCCACTCCACTTGTTTTGCAGACAGCCAACTCTAAAAAGTCGAACCGGCCGCCGCTTTCAGGAAAAGCGCCCACCTGCCGCACTTGCGTGCAGCGCGCGGGCGCCATTTCCGGAACCTGCTGCATGTCTGCGCTTGCCATCAGGCATACGAGACACTGAGAACTGCCTGAAACGTCGCACGGTGCAGTGGGAACACCCACTGCGCCGCGCGCCGCATCACTTCTTCTTCTTCGGCGAGAGCACCATGATCATCTGGCGCCCTTCCATCTTGGGCATCTGCTCAACCTGACCGACTTCTTCGAGGTCGGTACGCAGGCGCTCGAGCATACGCATGCCGATTTCCTGGTGGGCCATTTCGCGGCCGCGGAAACGCAACGTGATCTTCGTCTTGTCGCCTTCATCGAGGAATCGGATGAGGTTGCGCAGCTTGACGTTGTAATCGCCGTCGTCGGTACCCGGGCGGAACTTGACTTCCTTGACCTGGATGACCTTTTGCTTGAGCTTGGCCTCGTGCTGCTTCTTCGATTCCTGGTACTTGAACTTGCCGTAGTCCATCAGGCGGCACACGGGCGGCACAGCCTGGGGGGCAATTTCAACCAGATCGACGTCTTGCTGCTCCGACATGCGGAACGCGTCAGCCAGCTTCACGATACCGAGCGGCTCGTTCTCGATTCCGACGAGACGCACCTCGGGTGCAGTGATTTCACCGTTGATGCGGTGCGACTTATCCGTAGCGATGTTACGTTTCCTCTAAAAATTAAAAAAACGAGCCGCGCTGCCAGGTGGCTTACTTGAACGAACTGACGTCCTGCGCCAGACGCTCAGCAAAGGCGTCGACGGGCATCACACCCAGATCGACACCGCCACGGGCACGCACGGCTACCGTTTGTGCTTCACGCTCTTTGTCACCGACAACCAGCAGGTACGGGACCTTCTCAAGCGTGTGCTCGCGTATTTTATAGCTAATTTTCTCGTTGCGCAAATCGGCCTGCACTCTAACCCCTTGTTTTTGCAACGATTGGGCCAGATTAGCCGCGTATTCGGCCTGACTCTCTGCAATATTCATCACAACGACCTGCACTGGAGCCAGCCAGGACGGCATTGCACCAGCATGGTGCTCGATCAGAATACCGAGGAAACGCTCCATCGAACCGAGGATTGCACGGTGCAACATGATCGGGCGGCGGCGGCTGTTGTCTTCCGCCACGTACTCGGCGCCAAGGCGCTCCGGCAGGACCATGTCGAGCTGCAGCGTGCCGCACTGCCACGAACGGCCGAGCGCATCCTTGATGTGGTACTCGACCTTCGGACCGTAGAACGCGCCCTCACCCGGCAGCTCTTCCCACTCCAGAGCACAGGCCGTCAGCGCGTCGCGCAGACCCTGTTCGGCGCGATCCCACGTTTCATCCGTGCCAGCGCGCGAATCCGGGCGCAGCGACAGCTTGATGTCGATGTGCTCGAAGCCGAAGTCCTTGTAGATGCTCATCGCCAGTGTATTGAAGGCGATCGACTCGGCGATGATCTGGTCTTCCGTACAGAAGATATGCGCATCGTCCTGGACGAAGCCGCGCACGCGCATCAGGCCGTGCAGCGCGCCCGACGCCTCGTTGCGGTGGCACGAACCGAATTCCGCGTAACGCAGCGGCAGATCGCGGTAGGAACGCAGGCCGTGGTTGAACACCTGGACGTGGCCCGGGCAGTTCATCGGCTTGACGGCGTAGTCGCGCTTTTCCGACTCCGTCGTGAACATGTTTTCACGATAGTTCTGCCAGTGACCCGACGCTTCCCACAGCGAGCGGTCCATGATCATCGGCGTCTTGATTTCGTCGTAGCCCGCTACGCGCAGACGCGCGCGCATGTACTGCTCGACCTGCTGCCAGAGCGTCCAGCCCTTCGGGTGCCAGAACACCATGCCCGGCGACTCGTCCTGCATGTGGAACAGGTCGAGCTGCTTGCCAAGCTTGCGGTGGTCGCGCTTTTCGGCCTCTTCGAGATTGTGAAGATACAGTTCCTGATCTTCTTTCTTCGTCCATGCCGTGCCGTAGATACGCTGCAGCTGCTCGTTCTTCGCATCGCCGCGCCAGTACGCGCCCGCGACCTTCATCAGCTTGAAGACCTTGAGCTTGCCCGTGGACGGTACGTGCGGGCCACGGCACAGATCCGTGAAGCCGCCGTGCGAGTACAGCTTGATGTCCTGGTCGCCGGGAATCGACTCGATGATCTCGGCCTTGTACTTCTCGCCGATGCTCTTGAAGTAATCCACCGCCTCGCCGCGCGTAACGACGCGGCGCGAAACCGGCTCGTCCTTCTTCGCGATTTCCTGCATGCGCTTTTCGATCTTTTCCAGATCTTCAGGCGTGAAGGGACGGCTGTAGGCGAAGTCGTAGTAGAAGCCGTTGTCGATGACCGGGCCGATCGTGACCTGCGCTTCCGGATACAGCTCCTTGACCGCGTAGGCCAGCAAGTGCGCCGTGGAGTGACGGATGATGTCGAGGCCGTCGGCGTCCTTTTCCGTGACGATGGCAAGCGACGCGTCGCGATCGATCAGCGCCGACGTGTCGACCAGCTCGCCGTCGAGCTTGCCGCCGAGCGCCGCCTTGGCGAGACCGGGGCCAATCGAAGCCGCCACTTCAGCGACCGTGACGGGATGATCGTACTGTCGAACCGAACCGTCGGGCAGACGTATCGCAACCATGTTTTTCTCCAGAAGCGCCGCGC
Organism: Paraburkholderia sp.; assembly: GCF_035948235.1. GTDB lineage: Bacteria > Pseudomonadota > Gammaproteobacteria > Burkholderiales > Burkholderiaceae > Paraburkholderia. The sequence goes on from NZ_DASZJJ010000031.1 coordinate 8,867, forward strand.
GCGGCACATCGTATTGTGTTCGGGGGAGATCGCCGCTTACAGCCAACTGCCAGCCACCTGCGGCGACCCGCGAAAATTTCGCGGCGAAAAAAAATGCGGCCCCGCTTTCGAGGGGCCGCATTCACTTTTCAAACCAGATTGCAGGGCGAAAGAGGTCCTCGACTAGCGTCGCTCCGAAGTAGTTTCGGTCAACGTTCGCGGTGTCATAACCGTATTCGCCTTGAGCGCAGAGCGCTTTTACTGCACATGAAGCCCCGATGCTAACACACACATCGCAACTTCGATTTCGTTGGTAGGCTCGATTGGACTCGAACCAACGACCCCCACCATGTCAAGGTGGTGCTCTAACCAGCTGAGCTACGAGCCTGAAGAAGCAAGACTATATGACACTTTCATGGAGTTGGCAAGTGCTTTTTTGCGTTGCCGCAAAAAGAGCAGCCTGAGCTACCCTTTGCGCGACGCCCGCAGCACGCCGCCCACCTCGCCCAGCAGCACGCAGGCGCGCTGGATCTGGGCCGAACTCGACACCTCGACCGTGAACAACATATAGGCCGCATTGCGGCGCGTCTGCGTCTTCACGCCGATCACGTTCATCTTCTCGCGCGCGAATACTTCGGAGATATCGCGCAGCAGGCCCTGACGGTCGGTGGCCTCGATCGAGATATCGACCGGATAAACCGACTGGCCACGCCCGCCCATCACATCGGCGGACCAGGTTGTCTGGAGCACGCGCTCAGGCGAGCGGCGCGCCATGCGCTGGAAGGTGGCGCAATCGCTGCGGTGAATCGACATGCCCTTTCCGCGGGTGACGAAACCGCAGATACCATCGGGCGGCGCGGGACGGCAACAGCGCGCAAGTTGCGTCAGCAGCGCATCGACCCCCACCACCAGCACGCCCGATGAGCCGCCATGCGTGACGTTCGATCCGCTCGCACGCTTGGTCAGTTGCTCGGGCGTTTCTTCCTCGGGCTCGGGCGCGGGTGCGTCGCTCAGCGCCTGTTCGACATAGCGCAGGCTGAACTCTTCCTTGCCGACCACGCTGAAGAACTCGTCGGTCGACTTGAAGCCGAGCTTGGCCGCGAGCTGGTCGAGATTGACCGAGGTACGCCCCTCGCGCTGCAAGGTCTTTTCGACCATCGCGCGGCCGTTAGCGATGTTTTCCTGCGCCTCGATGGCGTTGAACCAGGCGCGCACCTTCTGGCGCGCGCGATGGCTCTGCAGATAGCCGAGTTGCGGGTTGAGCCAGTCGCGCGACGGGCCGCCCTCTTTCACCGAAATGATCTCGACGGTCTGGCCGTTATGCAGATGCGTGTTGAGCGGCACCATCGCGCCATCGACGCGTGCGCCGCGGCAGCGGTGACCCAGCTCGCTATGCAGGTGATACGCAAAATCAAGCGGCGTCGCGCCCTGCGGCAGCGCGATCACGCGCGCCTGTGGCGTGAGCACGTAGATATGGTCGTCGTCGAGCGTTGCCTGGCGCAGTTGCTCCCACGGCTGACGGCCATCGGCCACGTCGTCCTTCCAGGCGAGCAACTGCCGCAGCCAGGCGATTTTCTCGTCATAACTGCTGCTCGCGCTGACCTGGCCCGCGTAGCCCTTCGCGCCCGCTTCCTTGTAGCGCCAGTGCGCGGCCACGCCATATTCCGCAAACTGATGCATCTCCTGCGTACGGATCTGCACTTCGAACGCGCGCCCGTCGTCACCCATCACGACCGTATGCAGCGAGCGATAGCCATTGGGCTTGGGCCGCGAAATATAGTCGTCGAATTCGCGCGGCACCGGCTGCCAGAGGTTGTGCACGATGCCGAGCACCGTGTAGCAATCCTTGATGTCGCGCACGATCACGCGGAACGCGCGCACGTCATACAGCTCGGCAAAGTCGATATCCTTGCCGCGCATCTTCTTCCAGATGCTGTAGATGTGCTTGGGCCGCCCGCTCACCTCGGCGTCGATATGCGCCGCCGCGAGTTCGTGCTGAAGCCGCGCGATGGCTTCGGTGACATAGCTCTCGCGCTCGACGCGTTTTTCGTCGAGCAGCTTCGCGATGCGCTTGTAGGTAACCGGCTCCTCGAAGCGGAACGCAAGATCTTCGAGCTCCCACTTCAGTTGCCAGATGCCCAGGCGGTTCGCGAGGGGCGCGTAGATGTCGAGCGTCTCGCGCGCAATCTCGGGCGCGGGCGTGACCTTGGCCGCCGCGTAATAGCGCAGCGACTGCAGGCGCGAAGCGAGGCGAATCAGCACCACGCGAATATCCTGCGCGAACGCGAGCAGCATCTTGCGCAGCGATTCGACCTGAGCGCGGCGCGCAGCCTGGGCATCGCGGCTTTCGCGCCCGCTTTCGGGCGCCACGTTCTGCGCAGCCGCGCGCGCGCTCACGGTGCCCAGACGCAGCAACTTGCGCACGTCGAAAACAAGCTTCGTCACCTCGGCGCCGAAACGCGCTTCGAGCGTCGCTTCCGGATCGTCGAGATGCTGGGCAATGTTGAAGAGCGCCGCTGCCAGCACCGCAGGCGGATCGACGTTCAGGCGGCTCATGATCGACGCCGTGCCCAGCGCATGTTCGACGAGCGGCTCGCCCGTCGACAGGCGCGCGTCGCCAGCATGCTCGCGCACGAACGCGAGCGTGTCGTCGAGCGACGGCAGCGCGACGGACGAGGAAACTTCGGCGGGAACGGGAGGTAAGGTGTCGCTGCTCATGAGACGTCGCCTGCCGGCGTGCCGGACGGGCTGCTAACTACGGTAAAACAGTCCAACCATGGTCTGGTGTGCAGCATGGCCGCACGCATTCGCGCGGCCACTCAAGCTGGTCAAGCTCAATCGCGCTGCGCGGCGACCACGACGATTTCGACGAGGCATTCCGGATTCGCGAGCTTCGCTTCAACGGTCGCGCGCGGCGGCGTAGCGCCCTGCGCCACCCACTTGTCCCACTCGGCGTTCATGCCCGGGAAGTCTTTCATGTCGGCGATGTAGATCTGCACGGACAGCAGCAGCGACTTGTCGCTGTTTGCTTCGCCCAGCAGACGGTCGATGTGGCCGAGCACTTCACGCGTCTGGCCAGTGATGTCCTGCTTCGTGTCTTCGGCGATCTGGCCGGCCAGATACACCGTGCCATTGTGAATGGCGGTTTCCGAAAGACGCGGGCCGACGTGGTGACGAATGACTGCCATGAATTTTCCTGTTGAAGTTAAGTGCCTGAAAGCGTGCTCGCGCGCCCGTTTCAGGGCGCCGAGGCGCCGGACAATCCAATATTATGACGCGCCGGCAGGTTATCCGGCGAAGAAACGGCGCGCGATCCCAATCTGGTCGGCGGCCAGGAAGGCTGGCGCATGCCCCACGCCAGCGATTTCGACGCCCTTAAGCTGCTGGCCCGTTGTCTCCATTTTCGCCACGGTCTCGCGCGACAGCAGATCGGAAAGCTCGCCTCGCACGGCCAGCACCGGCCCCTTGAACGCTGCCAGCGAGCGCCACAGGAACTGTTCGCCCTGCTCGTTCTGCTCCGGCGTCACGCCCTTGAAGCCTTCGGAAATACGCGGGTCGTAACGATAGCGCCAGACCCCATCCACTTCATGCAGCAAGGGCGTATTGATCTCGCGCCACTCGTCGGCCGTCAGCGGCCCGAACGAAGCCGCCAGCAGCGCGGCGTTGTCGATCCCTTCCTGGAGGGTCGCGAAGCTCACGTCGCGGCCCACGTATTCGCCGATGCGCTCGAGCGACGCCGGCTCGATATGCGGGCCGATATCGTTGAGCAACATGCGGCCGATGGGCGCGTCGGGCAGACCGGCGAGCGCCATGCCGATCAGACCGCCCATCGACGTGCCGAACCAGTCCACCTTCTCGGCGCCGGTGCGCGCGATCAAGGTGACCATATCCGCAACGTACTGGGCGACGCCATAACCGCGCGGATCGACGAGCCACGACGACAGGCCGCGCCCGACCACGTCGGGACACACCACGCGATAAGTATCCGCCAGCGCAATTGCCAGGCGATCGAAGTCGCGGCTGGAGCGCGTCAGACCATGCACGCAGACGAGCACGCGGGGATTCGACGGATCGCCCCATTCGGTGTACGCCATGCGATGCAGCCCTGAAGGGCTGAGGCACTGGACATAGTGTTGGCGCGGCTGGAGCGGCACGGCAGACGAAACGGTCATTGCGTGATCCTCGCTGAAAGCGTTCATAGGCGTGCGGCCATTGTAGACGGCTTTGCGGGGCGGGAACGGCGCGCGCGGCAGGCCCGGACTGTACAGACGAGTGCCCCGGCGCACGCCCGGAGCGCGCCAGACAAGGGCACAGCGCATTCACCATCGGCCATCCGGCCTATGCCATTGGGCCGAGGTTTCAGGCGCAGCCAAACGCGCCAGAATGATCCCATCGCAATCGAACCGGAAAACAAAACGGGCGAAACCGAAGTTCCGCCCGCCTCTGCCATGCAACTTGCTGCGACTATGCCGTCACCGCACTCAGCTCACCGCGCTCACGTCGAGCGGTGCGCCCGTCTTCGTCTTGATCTCGTCGGCGGTGACGCCCGGCGCGAGTTCGGTCACCTTCAGACCCGCGTCGCTCACCTCGATCACCCCCAGATCGGTGATGATCAGATCCACCACGCCCACGCCCGTGAGCGGCAGCGTGCAGGCTTCGAGAATCTTGTGCTGGTCGCCCTTGGCCACATGCTCCATGAGCACCACCACGCGCCCGACGCCCGCAACGAGATCCATCGCGCCGCCCATGCCCTTGATCATCTTGCCGGGGATCATCCAGTTGGCCAGGTCGCCCTTCTCGCTCACCTGCATCGCGCCAAGGATCGCGAGGTTGATGTGGCCGCCACGAATCATCGCGAACGAGTCCGCCGACGAGAAAATCGACGAGCCTGGCAGCGTGGTCACCGTCTGCTTGCCGGCGTTGATCATGTCGGCATCCACCTGGTCTTCGGTCGGGAACGGGCCGATGCCCAGCAAGCCGTTTTCCGATTGCAGCCATACTTCCACGCCTTCCGGTACGTGGTTGGCCACGAGCGTCGGCAGGCCGATACCCAGGTTCACGTAGAAGCCGTCCTGCAGTTCCTTCGCCGCGCGCGCGGCCATTTCGTCACGATTCCATGCCATGATCGGTCTCCCTTCTTAGGCGCTCGCGGCGCGCACGGTGCGTTGTTCGATGCGTTTTTCCGGCTGCGCATTCAGCACGATGCGCTGCACGAAGATACCCGGCGTATGGATCGCGTCCGGGTCGAGCGCGCCGTTTTCGACGATTTCCTCGACTTCCACGACCGTGATCCTGCCCGCCATCGCGCACATCGGATTGAAGTTGCGCGCCGTGCGGCGATAGACCAGATTGCCCGACTTGTCGGCCTTCCACGCCTTCACGAGCGCCACGTCGGCCGTCAGCGAGTGTTCCAGCACGTAGTGCTTGTCGCCGAACTGGCGCGTTTCCTTGCCTTCGGCGATCAGCGTGCCGAAGCCCGTATTCGTGAAAAACGCCGGAATGCCCGCGCCGCCTGCGCGCAGCTTTTCGGCGAGCGTGCCTTGGGGCGTGAATTCGAGTTCGAGTTCGCCCGACAGATACTGGCGCTCGAATTCCTTGTTTTCGCCCACGTAGGACGAGATCATCTTCTTGATCTGGCGTGTTTCCAGCAACTGGCCAAGGCCGAAACCGTCCACGCCCGCATTGTTGCTGATACAGGTAATGCCCTTCACACCCGTGTCGCGCAGCGCGCCGATCAGCGCCTCCGGAATCCCGCACAGCCCGAAACCGCCGACCGCGAAGGTCTGGCCGTCCTTGACGATGCCCTCGAGCGCGGCAGCCGCGCTTCCATAGACTTTGTTCATCAGTGTGTCCCTTCCTCGAATGGAAATACGTCGATGCGTTGTTCGATCAATCTATTTGTTGAGCATGGCACGCAGGCGCGCAACACGCCCGGATGCCCCATTCTAGTCATGCCCCGGCGGCGCTGCCGTGAATCCGGCGCGCCGTCCGCGCGTCCCTCCGATGGTTGGCAAGCGTACGCTGCGCGGGTGTTGCGGCACAATACGCAAAACTACATAAAGCCATACCCGTATCAACCGCCATGCCCGACACCGCTACAGCACTCCCCGCGCTCGATTACCGGACCGCCTTTCACCTCGCGCCCATTGGCCTCGTGATCGCGCGCGAGCGCATCATCGAGGACTGCAACGAAGCGGTCTGCGCGATTTTTCGCTGCCCGCGCGAAGCGCTGGTCGGTCAGTCGTTTCAGGTGCTGTATCCGTCGGCGGACGAATTCGAGCGCATCGGCGAGCGCATTCCGCCCATCATGACGGCGCAAGGCAGTTACGCCGACGACCGCATCATGAAGCGTGCGAACGGCGAACTGTTCTGGTGCCATGTGACGGGCCGCTCGCTCGATCGCGCGGCGCCGCATGCGGCGGGTGTGTGGACATTCGAGGATTTGAGCGCGACGCGACGCGTGGCGGTCGAACTCACGCCGCGCGAGCGCGAAATCGCGGCGCAACTGGTGACTGGCAAGACGAGCAAGCAGATCGGGCGGATTCTGGACATCAGCTCGCGCACGGTGGACGTCTACCGTGCGCGGCTGATGCGCAAGTACGACACGGGCAACGCCACCGAACTGCTGCAACGGCTGCTCGGCCAGTGAGCTATTGCGAAGGAGCGCGAGAGAAACGCGGGCGCTGGGTGCGCCCGGCGAGGAAGATCAGCGCGCCTTGACGAGCGGCGCGTTTTCGATGGTCGCACGCAGGTGGTCGGGAATCGGCACCGATTTGCCCGCTTCGTAGTCGATCCAGACGCAACGCGCGTTGCCGCGCGCATAAAGCGTATCGGGGTCGTCCACGCGACGCAGCTCGAAACCGGTATCGAAGCTGCTGCGGCCCGGCTGCCCCACCGTCATCGTGCAGACGATGTCGCCCGGATAGTGCAGTTGCTTGAGAAACTCCATCGACGCGTTGACGATCACGGGCCCCTGGCCGTTACCGCTCTCGCGGCTTTCGCCGGCCACGCCCAGTTGCTCGAACCAGGAAATCCGCACCTGCTCCATGTAGCGGAAATAGACCGTGTTGTTCACATGGCCGAACGCATCCATGTCGCCCCAACGGATCGGCATGGTCATTTCAAAAACGGGATGGTAATCGCTCATTGCACTTCGACTTCGGGTTACTCAGGTTGCGTTGAAAAAATCTCAGGCTCAGGTCAGGCCAAAGCCATCGTCGGCGGTGATGATCGAGCCGTTCATGAAAGCCGATTCGTCGGCGGCCAACAGCAGAAGCAGGCCGTCGAGGTCGGCAGGCGTGCCCACGCGGTGGCGCGGCAGCATCGAAACCAGCTTCTGCCCCTGCTCGGTCGACCAGTGATGATGGTTGAGTTCGGTGTCGATATAACCGGGACAGATCGCATTGACGTTGATGCCGTAGCGCCCCCATTCGAGCGCCATCGCCTTGGTCATATGCACGACTGCCGCCTTGCTGATCGAGTACAGACCAATCTGCGGCAATACGCTCAGTCCCGCCACCGAAGCGATATTGATGATGCGGTAAGCGGGTTTCGAGCCGCCGCCGTTGCCGCGCATGATCATGCGCTTGGCCACTTCCTGCGCGACGAAAAAAGCGCCGCGCGTGTTGGTGTCAAAGACGTATTCGAAATCGGCGGGCGTGACGTCGGCGAGCTTTTGCGTGGTGGACACGCCCGAGTTGTTGACGAGGATGTCGATGGTGCCAGCTTCGGTTTCCGCATGCGCGACCGCCGAGCGGATACTCTGATAATCCGTGACATCGAGCGATACCACATGTGCGGCGCCGCCATCGGCTTCGATCTCCGCGCGCAATTCCTTGAGCCGTTCGACGCGCCGGCTCGCCAGCACGACCTTCGCGCCCGCCTGTGACAGCACCTGGGCGAAGCGCTTGCCAAGACCGCTTGACGCACCGGTGATCATCGCCACCTTTCCTTCGAGATTGATCGAACGGCCCATTTTCGCTTCCTCTTCAAGGCTGACGGGGCGTCGGAATGCGTCTGCGGTGTGTGCCGGGCATTCTGACATAAAATAGAACGATCGTGCTAATGCGGGTTTGTCGGGTTGCGGCAAGGGAAGCGTTCCCCGACAATACGAACCCGAAAAAAGCATTCTAATGGCAAGAGGAGCTTTAATGACCCCCACAAGTCTCTTGGAGCAATACGGCCCACGCGAGTCGATGGAATACGACGTCGTGATCGTCGGCGGCGGGCCGGCTGGTCTATCGGCGGCAATCCGTCTCAAACAGCTCGCCGCCGAAAAAGGCGCCGAGATTGGCGTGTGCGTGCTGGAAAAAGGCTCTGAAATCGGGGCGCATATCCTCTCGGGCGCGGTCATGGATCCGCGCGCAATCACCGAACTCTTTCCCGACTGGAAGGAGCAAGGCGCACCGCTGAACGTACCGGTCACGGA
>NZ_DASZJJ010000032.1:0-11903 GCF_035948235.1 Paraburkholderia sp.
TTCGAGCGTCGTCTCGACATCCATGTTGCGTTGCTGTCGCTGGCTGCTGCCGTTATCTGTTCACGCTTCGTTGACGACTTGTGTTAGCGACTCTTAGTCGAGCGGCGTGGCAAACAGCGCGTCGAGCAGATTCGACGATGAGGAATCGGCCAGCCGCGTGAGCGATTCGACCATGCGCACCTGGCAGTCCACCAGCGCGATGGTGCGGATGCGGCGCGATTCGCCGAATTCCGCGCCCGCGATCACACCCGCGCCGACGCCTTGCGCGATCGCGGTCTGCAGCGCCTCGCGCCCATCCACGTAAAGCACGGGCTGCACCTGCAGCCCCTTGCGCACCAGTTCGCTTTCGAGCAACTGCTGCGTGACCGAATGCGCCTCGCGGAAAATCATCGGTTCGCGCACTAGTTCCTCGTAAGTCATGCGGCGCTTTTTGGCCGCCGGGCTGTCGGCGGGCACCACCGCCACCAGCGGTTCCTCGCGCAGCACGCGCGTCTGCAGGCGGCTGTGCACCTGATGCGCTGCCGTGATCGCTGCGTCTACCTCGCTCGACAGCACGCGCCGCATGCATTCGGTGGCGTTCGCAATGCCGAGCTTCACCACCACGCCCGGATAACGGCGCCGGAACGCGCCGACCAGCTTGATCGCCAGATCGGGCGCGTCGGCGACCAGCGCCAGTTCGCCCGATTCCAGCGCGCCCGCCGATTCGAGCAGGCGACGCGCATCGCGCTCGCAGCCCACCATCTGGCGCGTCACCGCGTAGAGCCGGCGGCCCAGTTCAGTCAACTCGACGCTGCGCGGCGCGCGCTCGAACAGTTTGACGCCGAAATCGCTCTCCAGCCGCCGCACGTGATCGGAGACGGCCGGCTGGGTGAGCGAGAGCGCCTGCGCGGCGCGCGAAAAGCCGCCGTGCTCGGCGACGGCGTGAAAGGCGCGCAACTGGGCGTATTGCATGAGTGATCCTGCCTATAAGTTCCACTGATACGTACATCGATTATATCGATTTTACCGATGCTCGACGTTCCAGTACCTTAGCGGCATCAAGCCATTACGCTGAACACCGACTGGAGCAGCCGCATGACCCCCGCCGATCCGTATCTGTTGACCCCTGGCCCGCTGACCACGGCCGCTTCGACGAAAGCCGCCATGCAACGCGACTGGGGATCGTGGGACGCCGACTTCCGTGCCATGACGGCGCGCCTGCGCGCAGCGCTGCTGGAGATCGCCGGCGCGACCGATCTCGACTACGACTGCGTGCCGTTGCAGGGCAGCGGCAGCTACTGCGTCGAAGCGATGCTGGGCAGCTTCGTGCCGCGCGACGGTCACGCGCTGGTGCTGGCCAACGGCGCGTACGGCAAGCGTATCGCCACGACGCTGCGTTATCTGGGCCGCCGCCACACCGTGCACGACACCGGCGACTATCTGCCGCCGCGCGCCGCCGACGTCGAACGCCTGCTGGCCGCCAACGCCGACATCACGCATGTCGTGGTCGTGCACTGCGAAACCAGCTCCGGCATCCTCAACCCGATCGGCGAAATCGCTGAGGTCGTGGCGCGCCATGGCCGCCGCCTGCTGATCGATTCGATGAGCGCCTTCGGCGCGGTGCCGCTCGACGTGCGCACGCTGCCGTGTGAAGCGTTTGTCTCGTCGGCGAACAAGTGCATCGAGGGCGTGCCGGGATTTGGCTTTGTGATCGCGAAGAAGAGCGCCCTGGAAGCCGCAAAGGGCAACAGCCATTCGCTCGCGCTCGACCTGCACGACCAGTGGGACGTGATGAACCGCACCGGTCAGTGGCGCTTCACGCCGCCCACGCACGCCGTGGCGGCCTTTCTGGAAGCGCTGCGTCTTTATGCCGAAGAGGGCGGCCAGCCGGGGCGTCTCGCGCGCTACACGCGCAATCGCGACGTGATGGTGGCGGGCATGCAGGCGCTCGGTTTCGAGCCGCTGCTGACCGACGCGTGGCGCTCGCCGATCATTGTCACGTTCTTTTCGCCTGCGCATGCGAACTTCAGCTTTGCGCGCTTCTACGAGCTGATGAAAGAGCAGGGTTTCATCATTTACCCGGGCAAGCTGACCCACGTCGAAAGCTTCCGGATCGGCTGCATCGGCGCGCTCGACGAAGCAGTGATGCGCCGCGTGGTCGCGGCCTGCGACACGGCCCTGCGCGCCATGGGCGTGCCCGACGCCGCACCCGAACACACCTCGCTCGACGCCCGCGAGGCGCTCGCGGCCTGACTTCTTAATCGATACACGTATTCAGCAGCGCAATTCGAACGCAATTCGAAGGAAACACGGAAATGAAACACGTCAAGGCAGTGATTTTCGACTGGGCCGGCACAGTGGTGGACTACGGTTCGCGCGCGCCGATGGGCGCATTCGTCGAAACCTTCGAGGAATTCGGCGTGCCGATCACCATCGACGAAGCGCGCGGTCCGATGGGCATGGCCAAGCGTCCGCATATCGCCGCGCTGATGGCGCTGCCGCGCGTGGCACAGGCATGGGAAGCACGCCACGGCCACGCGCCGGGCGAAGCCGATATCGACGCCGTCTATGACGTCTTCGTGCCGAAGAACGTCGCCGTGGCGGCGCAGTACAGCGACGTGATTCCGGGCGTGGCGGCGGTGACGAAGCAACTGCGTGCCGATGGCGTGCGCATCGGCTCCACCACGGGCTACACCCGCGAGATCATCGACCAGATCGTGCCGGGCGCGGCCGCGCAAGGCTTCGAGGCGGACAGCATCGTCTGCACCGGCGACACGCCCGAGGGCCGTCCGTCGCCGTACATGATCTATCGCACGCTGCCGCAACTGGGCGTGTGGCGCGCGCGCGATGCGATCAAGGTGGACGACACCGAAGTGGGTATCGAAGAGGGCCTGAACGGCGGCACCTGGGCCGTGGGCGTGGCGGTGAGCGGCAACGCCTTCGGTATGACCGAGGACGAAGTTCACGCGCTGGCGCCGGACGAGTTCGCGCTGCGCCGCGCTGCCGCCGTCGAGCGCCTGCGCGCCGCCGGTGCGCACTACGTGATCGACAGCGTGGCCGATCTGCTGCCCGTGGTCAGCGAAATCGAATCGCGTCTGGCGCGCGGCGAGCGCCCGTGAGCGTGCGGGGAATCGCCGGGTTTTGATGGACGGGCGGCGCGTGCCGCCCGTTTTTCGTTTGGCTGTCGTGGCTGCGTCTTCCGACTATTTTCCCTTTTCGGATAAATTCAAATTCACGCGATTAATATATTGATTCTTAGCGTGCGCAATGCGTGTATGCGAATTTTTTCAACAAATTAACAGGTGTGCAGAATTTAAAATCCACGCATATTCGACGCCCGCATTGAAGCTATGGCATCTAATGACGCGCGCATCATTTGATGATTCGAAATGCGGTAAATCCGCGTTGCCGATATCGGGTGAATGCAAAATCCATGCACTCAACTGGATTCACGGAAAAGCGCGGTCTGCGCTACCATGAGCGCCCCTGTTTTGTCGCTCACCCATGAAGACGTTCCTGCTATTCGTCGTCACCGCGCTTGCCGAGATCGTCGGTTGCTATTTGCCGTACCGCTGGCTGCGCGAGGGCGCGAGCGCCTGGTGGCTCGTGCCGGCCGCGGCGTCGCTCGCGCTGTTTGCCTGGCTGCTGACGCTGCATCCGAGCGCGGCCGGGCGCACCTATGCCGCTTACGGCGGTGTCTACGTCTGCGTGGCGATCTTGTGGCTGTGGGGCGTCGAGGCGATCCGCCCAAGCCCCTGGGATTGGGCCGGCATCGCCTTTACGCTCGCTGGCATGGCGCTGATCGCTTTCCAGCCGCGCTGACGCGGCTTGCAGCGATTCCTGCGCATCACGCTCAAACGAGCGTATTCACGCCCGGAAACTTTGCGCGGAACGCGTGCGGCATCGGCACGACTTTCTTCGCCTCGTAGTCGAAGAACACGAAACCCGATTTCGCCATCGCGATGAGCGCGCCGTCGGTGGGCCGCGTGATGCGGAAGATGATGTCGCCGCCGTACTTGTTGAAGTCCATGATGCCGACTTCGAAGCACAACTGGTCGCGCGCGTAGGCTTCGGCGCGGTAGGTGGTCGCCAGATCCGTCACGATGATGCTGGTGTGCTCGCCCTTCATTTCCTCGATACCGGCATCGAATAGAAAGCGCGCCCGTGCCTCCGAAATCATCGAGATCATCGAATCGTTTGCGAGGTGGTTCGCCGAGTTGATATCGGTGACGCGCACCGTGAGGTGGGTCGAGTAGTAGTACTGGTCTTCAGGAAAATGGAGCTCGATGCGGGCCATGACGAATGCGGGGAGTGGGACTGTCTCTGGATGTCGTGTGGGTTGCCGCGGTGCGCTCAATGCTGCGTTGGCGCGGGTCGGGGCTGATGTCGATCCGCGCGTCTGTGCGCATTTGCCGCAGGCAAGTGCGCGATTGTAGCGGCTCGCGCGCCAACTGGCGTCCCCGATCGCAGGGACGCCGCGTTCGTCATTTATCTGATGAATAGGGACTTTCCAGGCCGCGGCGGGAGCGTCGTTGACAGTTCGCGCGTGCCTGGCGCACTCTCGCCAGAAGCGCCGCACCGGGCTGCCGAGGCCGAAGCGGGCGGCTTCGCCGCCGGGCGCGGAAATTGCGCATTGCTCCCTTGCCGCAACACTCGCGATTAGCGGCACGCCAATTCCAGCCCACGCGGGAGACCACATGACAGATGAAGGGGAGCGCAACGACGGCAGCGCGGCGCGGCAGCATGCCATCCGCACGGTCGTCGACGAGGCCATCGCGGCGGTCGGGCAGAGCGTGCAGCAGCGCGCCCAGCAGGCCCACGCAGCGACTGCCGCGCTCGGCATGGCCGATCTCGTCGGCGCCTTCGACTGGTCCACCACGCCGCTTGGCGCCTACGATAGCTGGCCGCATGGCCTCAGGAGCGTCGTGCGCCTGATGCTCGCGTCCCGCTACGCGATGTGGCTCGCCTGGGGCCCAGACCTGACGTTCCTGTGCAACGACGCCTACCGGCCGACGCTCGGCGCCAAGCAGCAGTTCATCGGCCTGCCCGCGCGCGAGGTGTGGAGCGAGGTCTGGACCGAGGCGGGCTCGCGCATCGAGCACGTACTCGCGACCGGCGAGGCGACCTGGGACGAAAGCCTGCTGCTTTTCCTTGAGCGCAACGGCTTCAAGGAGGAGACGTATCACACCTTTTCCTACGGCCCGGTGCATGGCGACAGCGGGGCCGTCGAGGGCATGCTGTGCGTGGTGACGGAAGACACGCGGCGCATTCTCTCCGAACGGCGCCTGGCGAGCGTCGCGCGGCTCTCCGGTTCGGCCCGCACCGCGCCTTCCGTGGCTGGCGCCTGTGATGAAATCGTCGCCGCGCTCGACGGCAATCGTCATGACCTGCCGTTCGTCGCGCTCTATCTGCTGGGCCCGGACGGCACTTATGCGCGCAGGACCGCTTCCAATCATGCCGATGCCGCGTGCCTGCCCGTGGATCTGCCGTTGCACGGCCAGCACGCCGGCTCGCTCGCGGCCGCGTTCGCCGAGGCGGCGCGCTCCGGTGCGCCGCTCGACGCCGACAACCTCGATACCCTCTTGCCCGCGCCGACGCTGTGGCCCGAACCCGCGACGCGCGCGGTGGTCGCGCCGTTGACGCGCGGCAGCGGCACGAGTGCGCTACGCGAGTGCACCGGCTTTCTCGTCGCGGGTTTGAGTCCGCGTCTGGTGTTCGACGACGACTATCGCCGCTTCATCGATCTCGTCGCGGCGCAGGCGGGCGACATCGTCGAAGGCGCCCGCACGGCGGAAAACGAACGCCTGCGGCTTGAGCAGCTCGCCGCGCTCGACCGCGCCAAAACCACGTTTTTCTCCAACGTGAGCCACGAACTGCGCACGCCGCTCATGCTGATGCTGTCGCCGCTCGACGACCTGGTGGCCGCCGACCGCGACCCGGCGCGTCTCGCGTTGTTGCGCCTCGCGCGGCGCAGCGGCCATCGCCTGCTGCGGCTCGTGAATTCGCTGCTCGATTTCGCTCGCATCGAGGCCGGGCGCATCGAGGTCTGCTACGAGCCGACCGATCTCGCGCGCCTCACCCAGGACGTGGCGAGCACCTTCCGCTCGGCGATCGAGCGCGGCGGCCTCGCGTTTCGCGTGCAGTGCCGCATGGACGAACCCGTCTACGTCGACCGGCAGATGTGGGAAAAGATCGTCCTGAATCTGCTCTCGAATGCCTTCAAGTTCACGCTGAACGGGCGCATTGCCGTGAGTCTCGCGCGCCACGGCGCGTATGCGCTGCTCACGGTCGAGGATAGCGGCAGCGGCATTCCGGAGCAGGCGATGCCGCATCTCTTCGAGCGTTTTCATCGCGTCGAGGGCACACAGGGGCGCACGCAGGAAGGCTCGGGCATTGGCCTCGCGTTCGTGCACGAACTGGTCAAATTGCATGGCGGCGTGATCGAGGCGTGGAGCGAGCCGGGGCAGGGCTCGCGCTTTACGGTCAGCGTGCCGCTTGGCAGCGCGCATCTGGATGCGGCGCATCTGCGTGAAGCGGCCCCGCGCGCGGCGCGCAACGGCGGCATGCAGGTGGCCGCCGCATTCGCCGCCGAGGCCGCCGGATGGCTGGGCACCGAGCGCGCCGTGCCACCGCAAAGCCAGCCGATGCCGATGGCGTTGCCGACGCAGTCACCGCAGCGGGATAAAGCCGCAAGCGTCGAAGCCGACGGCCTGCGCATGGAGCCCGCTGCGAGCGCTCTGCCAGGCGGGCTGCGCGATCAGCGCTTTGCGACGACCTTCGGCGCGCGCGTGCTGCTGGTCGACGATAACGCCGACATGCGCGCCTACCTCGGCACGCTGCTCGCCAGCGCCTATCAGGTCGATCTCGCCGCCGACGGCGTGCAGGCGCTCGATTGCGCGCGGCGCAACCCGCCCGACCTGATCGTCTCCGACGTGATGATGCCGCGCCTCGACGGCTTCGGCCTCGTTGCCGAAGTGCGCCGCGACCCCGCCTTGCGCGGCGTGCCGGTGATCCTGCTGTCGGCGCGCGCGGGCGAGGAGGCGCGCATCGAAGGGCTGGATGCGGGCGCCGACGACTATCTCGTCAAGCCGTTCTCGGCGCGCGAACTCGCGGCGCGTGTGGGCGCGCTGCTCGAACGCACGCAGATCCGCCGCGCCAACGAACAGCTGCTCGAACTGGCGCTCTCGAGCATCCAGGACCAGTTCTTCCTGCTCGATCACGATGCGCGGCTCACGCTCGTGAATCCGCGCTTTCTCGAAGTGGCGGGCGTATCGGCGGCGCAGGCGCTTGGCCAGCGTTTTGTCGATGTCTGCCCGCAGACGCTCGCCAATGGTTTCGCCGACGCCTTGCACGACGCGCTCGCGACGCGCGAGGCGCGTCAGTTTGAAACGTATTGCGCGATTTCGGGCCGCTGGTTCGACACGCGCATCTATCCGGCTGCCGAAGGCGCGGCGGTGCTGATGACCGACGTCACCGAGCGCAAGCGCGCCCAGGAATCGATCCGCCTGCGCACCGCGCAATTCGAAACGCTCATGAACGAGGCGCCGCTGGGCGTCTACCTGGTCGATCGCGATCTGCGCATCCGCGAAGTGAATCCGGCGGCGCGGCCGTTCTTCGGCGATGCGCCTGAATTGATCGGCGAGGATGTGGGCGTTGTGATGCGGCGCGTCTGGAATGCCGCGTACGCGCAGGAAATCGTCGATATCTTCCGCCGCACGCTCGAGACCGGCCAGCCATATCACACGCCCGAACGCATCGAGCCGCGCAGCGACCGCAACACGAGCGAATGCTACGAATGGGAAGTGCACCGCACGCCGCTGCCCGACGACAGTTTTGGACTCGTCTGCTATTTCCGCGATATCTCGGCGCATGTGCGCGTGCGCCAGCAACTCGAAGAAGCCGATCATCAGAAGGACGCGTTTCTCGCCACGCTGTCACACGAACTGCGCAATCCGCTCGCGCCGATCCGCAGTGCGGCGGCGATCCTGGCATCGGCGTCGCTCACGCCCGGGCAGCTTGACTGGGCCACCGACGTGATCCGGCGTCAGGTCACGCATATGTCGGGGCTGCTCGACGATCTGCTCGATCTGGCGCGCATCACCTGCGGCAAGCTCGATCTGCGGCGCGACGTGGTGAGCCTGGCGAGCGTGATCCAGACCGCCGTGGAGGCGTCGCGGCCTTTGCTTGAGCGCAAGCATCACGCGCTTGTCGTGCATGCGCCGCTGCCGGACGTGCTGATCGACGCCGACGCGCTGCGCCTCGCCCAGATGCTGTCGAACCTGCTCAACAACGCGGGCAAGTACACCGATCCGGGCGGCCATATCGAACTGACGATCACCGTCGCCGACGACACCGTCGAACTCGCGGTGAAGGACGACGGCATTGGCCTGCCGCCCGACGCGCATGAGCGCCTCTTCGCGATGTTCGCTCAGATCGACGCGCGCTCGCCGCGCGCGGAAGGGGGCCTGGGCATTGGGCTCGCGCTGTCGAAGGGGCTTGTGCAACTGCACGGCGGCACCATCACCGCGCGCTCGGCCGGCGCGAATCTGGGCAGCGAATTCCTGGTACGCCTGCCGATCGTGGTGCCGACGCATCGCGCCAGCGTATCGACCGATGGCGACGCCATCGAGCCACCCGGCGGGCGCCGCGTGCTGGTCGTCGACGACAACCGCGACGCCGCCGAAAGTCTGGCGCTGCTGCTTTCGATCGCGGGCCACGATGTGCGCGTGGCGCATGCCGGCGAAGAGGCGCTTGCGCTTGCGGCGGTGTTCCGGCCGCAGACGGTGCTGCTCGATCTGGGCATGCCGGGCCTGAGCGGCTACGACGTGGCGCGCGCGCTGCGCGTCATGCCCGAATCGGCGGACATGGTGGTGGTGGCGTTGACGGGCTGGGGGCAGGAAGAAGATCGCAGAAAAACCGGCGCGGCGGGATTCGACTGGCACATCACCAAACCGGCCGATCCCGAACAGATCATGCTGCTGCTCACGCGTTCGCGCCGTGAATTGCTGGGAGAACGCAGCGACGCGCAAGGGGTGCTGCGCCGCGACTGATCAGTCGAAACGGTGTGCGCGCTCTGGAGGCGCCTCCGAGGGCGGGTCGCCGAGCGGCGGCGGTGGCGGCACATCGCTATCGGGCACGGGCGGCGGTTGTCTGGGCTTCGGATCGCCGGGTTCCTCCGTGGGCAGATGCGCGTGAATCACGACGCGAGCGCCGGTGGTTCTAAGCGAGGCAAGCGGCATGGCGGCTCCTGAAGGCAGTGAGGATGCGTCCCTGAGCCGCAAGGCCCGTGCCGCCTTCAGTCTTTCCTGGGTGGAACGCGGGTTGCGCGTTGCTGGGCGCGCCGACTGGCGCGACATAGCGAGACGTAGCGCGACATACCGCGACGTACAGGAAAAGGAGCCGTGACGATGCATTTGCCTTTTGGACGTTTTGGGCACTTTGGACCCTTCGCATCTTCCCGTTCGCATGAAGAACGGCAGGGCGATCGGCAGGATGCGCACGCCGCCGGGCCGCAGATCGAGACCTTCCGCCTTACGCCCCATGCGTGGGTGCCAAACAACCGCTGCCTGCCCGTGATCGTCTACCGGCACGCCTTCGACGCGGCTACGCGCGATCTGGGTGCCCAGATCGACCGCCGCTTCGCAGAGCGCGGGTGGCCCGTGCAATGGCATGACGGTGTATTCGACTATCACCACTTTCACTCGACTGCTCACGAGGTGCTGGGCGTGATTGCGGGATCGGCGGAACTGATCGTCGGCGGGCCGGGCGGACGCACGCTGCGTATCGTGGGCGGCGATGTGCTGTTGTTGCCTGCGGGCACGGGACATTGTCTAGCGACGCGCGACGACGCGTTTCAGGTCGCGGGCGGCTATCCGCATGGACAGCAGTGGGATATCCGTCGCGATGCACTCACGCCTGGCGAATTGCGTCTGATGGAGGCGCTGCCGTTTCCCGCGTGCGACCCGGTCTATGGCGAGCGCGGCCCGCTGATCGAGCATTGGACGCCGCAGGATTGAACCTTCATAACGGGCTAGGGCGCGGGCGCGGGCGCGGGCAAGGACGAGATGGGCATGTGACTTGCGACATCCAGTTCAAGCCGCGCGACGCGGCTAGCCAGTCAAGCACATCATCGATATCGAGGGGGATACCATCATGAGCACTAGCATGAGTACTGCGCGCGCCCGTTCGCTGGTCTTTGCATTGTCCGTTGTGGCCGCGGGACTGGGCGCTTCGCCGCTCGTCCACGCGCAAGGCGCGCCGCAGTCGATCTCCGTGCAAAGCATGGCGACGGTTCAATCGGGCACTGGCTTTCGCGCCTCGAAGCTCGTCGGCGCGGACGTGTATGACACTCACGGCAGCAAGATCGGCGAAATCGACGATATCGTGCTCGAATCGCCGAATGACGGGGCGTTCGCGATTCTGTCCGTAGGGGGCTTTCTCGGCATGGGCAAGCACCTGGTTGCCGTGCGGTTCAACGATCTGCAGGTGAGCGCCAAACAGATCGTGCTGCAAGCCGATAAATCAGCGCTAAAGGCCATGCCGGAATTCAATTACGCGAAGGATTGAACGACGGATTTCAATCCAGGGGCGGCTCAGTCGTTGTGACGATCGGCGACCAGTTGCGCAATCTGCCGCTCGCCGATAAGGCCGCTCCACGCATTGACCCAGCGCATTGCGGCGCTTCGCTCGTCCGGCGCGTCGGCGTCCATCAGGCGGCCCATGGCTTTACGAAGCCGGTTCATCGAATAAGTCTTGCGTCGTGCCTCTGTCTGTAGCGATTGATTCATGATGCGTCTCTCAGTATTGAAATGATCAGACGAATCTAACGTATCACGCGCATTTGCATAGCCGGACTCCGCAAATGGCCGCAGAAGATCAAGGGATTTCTTGACAACACTGCGGCGATCCTACCTGAGCAAAATCCTTTTGGCATATTTTCCTGCGATGCCCGCGGACCAGATTTATCGGCGTTCAACGGTACGGCGCGCTGCAGATCAGGCATGATGGTGCAGCAGTCGATACAAATGGGTTTCGATCAACACCAACCAAGGAGCACCCAATGCGAGTCGAGCGAGTCGAGGCAGCGCAGGAAGGTCAAGAGGTCCTGTCGGTGTATGAAACCGAATTGCGTGCGTGGATGAGTCAGTGGTTCGACCAGGCGATCCTGCGGGGCTTCGTGCGTCCGCCGTTTATCCTGGATGAAGCGAAGGCACGGCGTCTCGAAGGTCTGTTCATCGCCGGGCTCACGCCTGGCGAAGGTGCGCAGGCGTTTTTTTGTACGGCGCATTGAGAACAAGTGGCCAGCTGGCTTCGGCTTGCTGGCCACGTAGCGCTGGATGGCGTGGCCTGGAGCGGACATTTCAATGTAGCCACTACAAATCAATGTCATGGCCAGTTACAGATGTCGTACCGCTGGCCATTTACAGATGTCGCATCTTTCTCTGTTTCTGTATTCACGCATCGTTGAAGGCTGTGGTTGAGGCAGCAGGGCGCCTGTGTTCATTCAGCGGGGCTTGACCGACCGCTGGCCCGGTTTTGAATCCCGGTTTGGGACCTGCGCCAGCTTCACAATCACCGCCTCCATGTCCGCCCGCGTGAACTCGCGCGTCTTCTTCGTGCCCGGCCTGCGCTTCGCTGCCCGCACGGGTTCGCCCTGGTTCGTGCGCGAGGGCGATCCCGAGGCCCGCCGGTCATCACGCTGCGCCTGCAGGGCCTGCGCTACCGCGAGCGCGTGCGCGAGGCGCTTGTGCTCGACGACTGCGCCCTGGTCCACCTCGGTCAGGCGGTCGTACTCGCGGTACGGCAGCGGCTGGCCGTCAGCGCGGATCTCGATGCGTCCGTCCGGGTACTCCCAGACGTCGATGTAACGGTGCACCAGCTTCCGGTTCTCCGGCGTGTCGTCCAGCAGGTACATCACGCGAATT
>NZ_DASZJJ010000033.1:0-37654 GCF_035948235.1 Paraburkholderia sp.
CTACATCGTCAAGGGCACCGACGTGCGGCACAAGTCGCGCGACGCGCTCGAACGCGAAGCACTGAGCTAACTTGCAGGCGGGGCGTGAATCGCGCTTTCGGGCGCGTTTTTCACGTCGCGAGATGAAATCGATTCCGCCCCGACATTTTTCGTAATCCGTATCAACAGGTCTTTAGGTCAAGAGGTGCCGATGCCTAGCAGCATTCTCGTCATTGAAGATGAGCCCGCAATTTCCGAACTGATTTCGGTCAATCTTCAACACGCCGGACACTGCCCGATTCGCGCATACAACGCGGAGCAGGCGCAGAATCTGATCAGCGATGTGCTGCCCGATCTCATCCTGCTCGACTGGATGCTGCCGGGCAAGTCGGGTGTGAATTTCGCGCGCGATCTGCGTAACAACGAGCGCACCAAACACATTCCGATCATCATGCTGACCGCGCGCGGCGACGAGCAGGACAAGGTGCTCGGCCTCGAAATCGGCGCCGACGACTACGTCACCAAGCCGTTCTCGCCGAAGGAACTGATGGCGCGCATCAAGGCGGTGTTGCGCCGCCGTGCGCCGCAGCTCACGGAAGACGTGGTGGCGATCAACGGTCTGAAGCTCGACCCGGCGACGCATCGCGTGGCCGCCCACGCGGAAGGCTCGGAAATCAAGCTGGATCTGGGTCCGACCGAGTTCCGCCTGCTGCACTTCTTCATGACGCACCCGGAGCGCGTGCACAGCCGTACGCAGTTGCTCGACCAGGTCTGGGGCGATCACGTGTTCGTAGAAGAGCGCACCGTGGACGTGCATATCAAGCGTCTGCGTGCCGCGCTTAAGCCCGCTGGCTGCGATGCTATGATCGAAACGGTGCGCGGCAGCGGCTATCGTCTTGCCAAGAGCGCATAAGCCTGTGGGCTGATTAACCGCAGTTACACGCCGGCGCGGCGTTTCTCGCAGCGCCGGTGTTCCGAATCCGCAGCGCCCCGGTACGGACTGTCACTCTCTTCGATCGCAGGAACATGAACATCATCTGGGCGCGCGCCCTCGTATCGATCGTGCTGCTTGCGCTCATCTGCACGGGCGTCGGCGCGTTATTCGGCGTCAAATTCGCGCTGGCCTTCGCCGTGGTGGCGCTGGTCGGCCAAATGGTTTTTAGCACCTTCCACAAGCAGCGCCTCTGGCGCCTGCTCGATGCCCCCGTGTACGGCGAAGTGCCGAGCGCGCCTGGCGTGTGGGGGGAAATCTACTACCGTCTGCATAAGCTCGCCAAGCGCTGGCACGCCCAGGTGCGCCAGGTCGAGCAACAGCATTCGCGTTTCATTCAGGCCATCCAGGCCTCGCCCAATGGTGTGGCGATGCTCGACGATCACGATCAGATCGAGTGGTGCAACGCCATCTCCGAAGTGCATTTCGGCCTCGATGCGAAGCGCGATCTGCGTCAGCACATCACCCATCTCGTGCGTCAGCCCGACTTCGTGCGCTATCTGAATTCGCACGATTACAAGGAAATGCTGATCATGCGCGGCATGGGGGCGAAGCGCCAGAACGTGATTTCGGTGCAGGTGTTCCCGTACGGCGATAACCGCAAGCTGGTGCTCTCGCAGGACATCACCGAACTCGAGCGCACCGACGCGATGCGGCGCGACTTCGTCGCCAATGTCTCGCATGAACTGAAGACGCCGCTTACGGTGCTCTCGGGCTTTCTGGAGACGATGCGCGAGCTGCCGCTGTCCGAGGAAGAGCGCATGCGCTACTTCGATCTGATGGAGCAGCAGGCTTCGCGCATGCGCCACATCGTCACCGACCTGCTGGTGCTGGCCAAGCTCGAAGGCGAGGCGCGTCTGCCCGGCGATCAGATCATCGATATGCGCGCGGTGCTCGGCCATGTGCGCGAGGACGCGGAAAGCCTCTCGGGCGGGCATCACGTCATCAGCGCCGATTTCGACGATGGCCTGAGCGTGACCGGTTCGGAGACCGAAGTACTGAGCGCGCTGGGCAACCTAGCGACCAACGCGGTGCGCTATACGCCTGAGGGCGGCGGCGTGCAACTGTCGTGGCGTCTCGAAGGCGGCAACGCGGTGTTCTCGGTGACGGACAGCGGCTATGGCATTCCGGCAAGCGACATTCCGCGTCTCACGGAGCGCTTCTATCGCGTCGATCGCAGTCGTTCGCGCGATACCGGCGGCACGGGCCTGGGTCTTGCGATCGTCAAGCACGTGCTGCAACGTCACGACGCAGCGCTCGAAGTGAAGAGCGAAGAAGGGCGGGGTAGTACCTTTACGGTGCGTTTCCCGGCCGCGCGCACGACGCGCCGGCAGCCCGCGCCGGCCTGAATTTCGTCGAATAAAAAAGCCGCTTCGTGTCACGACCGAAGCGGCTTTTTTGCATCTTGCGCCTGTTCGCAGAACAGGCGCGGATGCGTTGGATGCGTTAAGGACAGAACTTCGCCAGCAGGCTCATCTGCGCGTTGCGGATCGCCTTGCCGGCGCGGCGGCGCTTGTAGTGGCCGTCGCTTTGCATCAGCCACGCCGCCTGATTGTCGCCGAGGAAGCACGACAGACCTTCGGCAATCACGCGGCGTTTCAGGCGCCGGTCATGGATCGGGAACGCGACTTCGACGCGGCGGAACAGGTTGCGGTCCATCCAGTCGGCACTCGACAGATAGACTTCTTCCGCGCCGCCCGCGTAGAAGTAGTAGATGCGATGGTGTTCGAGGAAGCGCCCGACGATCGAGCGCACCGTGATGTTCTCGGACAAACCCGGCACGCCGGGCTGCAGCGAGCATACGCCGCGCACGATCAGATCGATCTTCACGCCCGCCTGCGATGCTTCGTATAGCTCATCGATGACCGTCGGTTCGAGCAGCGCGTTCATCTTCGCGACGATACGTGCCTTCTTGCCTTCGCGGGCAGCCTGAGCTTCGGCGCGGATCGACTCGACCAGCTTCGGATGCAGCGTGAACGGCGACTGCCACAGTTCGTTCAACTGCAATTCGCCGCCGATGCCGGTGAGCTGCTGGAACACGTGGTGCACGTCCTCGCACATCTTCGGCTCCGACGTCATCAGGCCGAAGTCGGTATAAAGACGCGCCGTGCGCGGGTGATAGTTGCCGGTGCCCAGGTGCACATAGCGGCGCAGTTGCATGCGGCCGTTCACGGGCGTGCGGCGCACGATCAGCATCATCTTGGCATGGCACTTGTGGCCCACCACGCCGTAGACCACGTGCGCGCCGACCGCTTCGAGCTGCGAAGCCCAGTTGATATTGGTTTCTTCGTCGAAGCGCGCGAGCAGTTCGACCACCACCGTGACTTCCTTGCCGTTGCGCGCGGCCTGCATGAGCGCGTCCATCAGTGGCGAGTCGGTGCCGGTGCGATAGATGGTCTGCTTGATGGCGACCACGTTAGGATCGTTGGCGGCCTGCAGCAGCAGCTCCAGCACGGGCTGGAAGCTTTCGTACGGGTGATGCAGCAGCACATCGCCCTGATCGATCACGTCGAACATGCTGCCGCTCGCGGCGATGCGCTGCGGAATCGCCGGCACGTGCGGCACGAATTTCAGATCCGGGCGATCCACCATTTCGGGCAACTGCATCAGACGCACGAGATTGACGGGGCCATCGACGTAATAGCAGTCCTTTTCATCCAGACCGCTTTCGTCGAGCAGACGCTTCACAAGATGCACCGGCGTTTCCGCCGACACTTCCAGGCGCACCGCATTGCCCAGGTGGCGCGCGGGCAGTTCGCCCTGCAGCGCCACGCGCAGATTGGTGATTTCGTCTTCGTCGACGAACAGTTCGCTGTTACGCGTGATGCGGAACTGGTTGCAGCTACGCACCACGAGGCTCGGGAACAGCTCGCCCACAAAGCGCTGCAGCAGCGAACCGAGCAGCACGAAGCCATGCTGGAAGCCCGACAGTTCCTGCGGCATGCGCACCAGGCGCGGCAGCGCGCGCGGCGCCTGCACGATGCCCATCACGGCCTGGCGCCCGAAGGCGTCCTTGCCTTCGAGTTCGACCACGAAGTTCAGGCTCTTGTTGAGCACGCGCGGGAACGGGTGGGCAGGGTCGAGGCCAATCGGCGTGAGCACCGGCAGCAGCTCGTCGAGGAAGTAGCGGCGCGCCCAGTTGGTCTGCGCTTCGTTCCAGGCGTCGGTGCCGTGAAAGTAGATGCCTTCCTGCTCCAGCGCCGGCAGCACGGTGTCGTGCAGCATGCGGTACTGGCGATGCACGAGACGCTGCGCGCGCTCGACCACGAGGTCGTACACGTGCTGCAGCGACATGCCGTCGGGCGAGAGCGCGCCCGGGTTGTCGCGCATCTGCTCCTGAAGCCCGGCCATGCGGACTTCGAAGAATTCGTCGAGGTTGCTGCTGGTGATGCAGATGAAGCGCAAGCGCTCCAGCAAGGGAACGGATGGGTCGGCGGCCTGTGCGAGCACACGCTCGTTGAATCCCAGAATGCCCAGTTCGCGGTTGAGAAGGGGATAGCGGATGGACATTGGTATTGAAAGCGGAATTTCAGGGGATGATTCGAACGGACGCTCGGAAATTCTCACAGTAATGTGACTTTATTGTGACATTTGGTGTGTCATAAATTTTACGCTGCATTTTCACGTTGCCGACACCTTGCAAAGTAATCATGCACACTGGGTCAGGACGCCCTCGCGGCGCGTTCCTTGCCATCTGCTGACGATAACCGAGCGAGGAGCGCCATGGGGAAGTCGGGTACGCTTAAAATGGCAGTTTTGGACAACGCGGCCGCCGCTCAGAGAGTCAGGATGGCCGCGTTCGCACGCATGGAGCCCGCACCCTCGATGGTCACCAACCCGCAACTGCTTGCCGCCGTCGATCTCGGCTCGAACAGCTTTCGCCTGATCGTCGGCCGCGTCGAGGAAACCGACGCCGGCAGCCAGATCTATCCCGTCGATGCCCTGCGCGAACCCGTGCGACTCGCCGCCGGCCTCTCGAAGGACAAGATGCTCGACCGCGCCTCGCAGGTGCGCGGCTGGGACGCGCTCAAGCGCTTTGGCGAGCGTCTGCGCGACTTCCATCCGGATCACGTGCGCGCCGTCGCCACCAACACACTGCGCGTGGCCAAGAACGCCCGCGAATTCCTCGGCGAAGCAGAAAAGGCGCTGGGCTTTCCGATCGAAGTGATCGCGGGCCGCGAAGAAGCGCGTCTCATCTATGCGGGCGCAGCACATTCGGTGCCCGCAAGCGCCGGTAAGCGCTTCGTGGTGGATATCGGCGGCGGCTCGACCGAGTTCATCATCGGCTCGCACTACACGCCGATCCGCATGGAGAGCCTCTACATCGGCTGCGTGAGCCATAGCCGCCAGTTCTTCCCGGCCGGCAACGTCGACGAATACACCATGCGCCAGGCCGAACTGGCCGCCTCGCGCGAAATCCAGATCATCTCGGCGGACTATCGCAAGACCGGCTGGGATCAGGCGATTGGCTCGTCGGGCACGGCGCGGGCGCTGGCCGAACTCGTTGAAGCCAACGGCTTCAACGATCCGGGCATCACGCACGGCATCTCGCGCGGCGGTCTCGAACGCCTGAAGCGCGCGCTCATCAAGGCCGAGAACGTCAACCGGCTGAAGCTGGTCGCGCTCAAGCCCGACCGCATTCCGGTGCTGGCGGGCGGCCTGTCGATCATGATCGCGGTGTTCGAGGAACTGGGCATCGACTACGTCGACACCACCGATGGCGCGCTGCGTCTGGGCGTGCTGTACGACCTGCTGGGCCGCTCGCAGCACGAGGACATGCGTACGGTCACGGTGGAAGGCTTCATGCGCCGCTATGGCGTCGATCGCGCCCAGGCGGGCCGTATCGGCGAGCTGGCCATGAGCTTCTACGACCAGTTCGAGGAAGCCGACGCCGAGCGCCGCGAAGAAAACCGCATGTTCCTGAGCTGGGCGGCGTCGCTGCACGAGATCGGCTTGTCGATCTCGCACAGCGCGTATCACAAGCACTCGGCCTATATCGCCAGCAATGCGGATATGCCGGGCTTCTCGCGCACCGACCAGGCGCGCCTGGCGGCGCTGGTGCTTGGCCACGTGGGCAAGCTCGGCAAGCTGTCGCAGACGCGCGACGTGGAATGGCCGCTGTTGTTCTGCCTGCGCCTGGCTGCGCTCTTGAGCCGCCGCCGCGCCGATGTGGGTCTGCCGAAGATCACGGTCGTGCAGGAGCACAACGGTTATGAAGTGATGCTGCCCAACGCGTGGGTGCAGAACAATCCGCTCACCGATTACAACCTCGTTCAGGAAGCGGCGGAGTGGGGCAAGATCGGCATTCCGTATCGCGTGGTGTATACCGACGAATAAGCGGGCAAGTAAGCCACGTCGCTTAAGCTGAAAACGACAATGCCCGGCCTGAGAGCCGGGCATTGTGTTTTGGGGCGGGTGCCGAACGCCGGTTAAACGTCGCCGAGGAAGTGGCGCGCGTAACGTTCGTTGATGTCCGAGAGACGGAACAGCGTGAGGAAGTCGGCGGTATTGAAGTCGGGATCCCAGGCCGGTGCGCCGCAGATCTTCGCGCCCAGGCGCAGATAACCCTTGATCAGCGGCGGCGGCACGGCGGACGCGCCGGTGCGCAGTTCCTCGACCGGCAGCGGCGTGTGCGGGAAGGCGCGGTACTCAGGGTCCGTCAGCGCGCTCGCGCCCAGCGAGGTGTACAGATTGGCCGCATAGTGACCGCCGTCCACCATCGCCACGCTCGCGCAGCCCAGCATCGTCTCGTAGCCGTTGTGCTGCATGTAGGCGCCCAGACCGCCCCACAGCGACATGATGACCGAGCCGCTGCGGTAGTCGGGGTGCACGCACGAGCGGCCCACTTCGACCATCTTCGGGCGCAGGTGCGCCAGACGCGAGACGTCGAATTCGCTTTCGGCGTACAGACGGCCGATACGCGTGGCCTGGTGCGGCGGCAGCACGCGATAGGTGCCGACGACCTTGAGCGTGTCGAGGTCGCGCACGAGCAGGTGATCGCAGTAGTTGTCGAAGGAGTCGACATCGAGGCCCGCCGGGCCGGACAGACGCGCGCCCATTTCCTCGGCGAATACGCGGTAGCGCAGGCGTTGCGCCTCGCGCAGTTCTTCGTCTGTGCGAGCCCAGGCTACCTGCAGGCGATGCTGCGCGGTGACCGTTTCTTCGGCGCGCGGCAGGCTCCGGGTCGACTCGAAGAGGCTCGAGGCGAACGGCAGGGAGGGCGTCGGCAGATCTCGCATGGGGCGTCCTTCGAAAGGTAAGAGAACTTTCCCGGCAATGTAGTAAGGCGCGGTTACGGTTCCATGAAAACGCAATGACGATTCGATGACGCGCTGTAAGGCGCACGCAGGCGAGGCGCGGCTTCAGCCCGCCTCAGGCTTGCTGGGCGGGGCGGGCGCGCTGTGAAGAGAGGAAAGCAAAGCGCCGCCAGAACGGCGGCGCGAGGTGTTGGTGCGATGCGACGTGGGATGCGCCGCGGGTGAATTCAGACGAGTTCGGGCGTGATGGCGGCCAGCAGGACGGCTTCGCCGTCGCCGTTACGCTCACGGCTTTTGATCCAGTAGACGCCCGATTTTTTTACGGCCCAGCTACGGCGTACGTTGCCGAGCCCATCCGTTTCGTTGCCCAGCAGGCGCGCCAGCACCTCGCCGAGCGTTGGCTGATGGCCGACCACCACGACGGTCGAGGCGATGCCGTCAGGCCAGCCAGCGGCCTCCAGCACGGCCTCGACACTGGCATTGGGCGCAAGCTCGCGCACCACGCGGTATTGATCGGTGAGCGCTTCGGCCGTCTGGATCGTGCGCGCGGCCGGACTGGCCAGGATCACGGCGTCTTCCGGCAAACGCGCGCGCAGCCAGCGCGCCACGTTCTGGGCCTGCTTGCGTCCGCGCGTGGTGAGCTGGCGGGCGAGGTCGCTCGCGGCGATGTCTTCGGCTTCGGCGTGACGCCAGAGGATGAGGTTCATGGAGCGGCTCTCCTGGAGGGATGCGGTCATTGTAGGGGGCGGGCGCGCTCAGGCGGCGCCTGCCGTCCTCACCCCTTGACGATCAGGCCGCGCCGCCCGAGGTCATATCGAGCGCCACCGCCTGCGCCACTTCGATGCCGTCGATCGCCGCCGAGTAGATGCCGCCCGCGTACCCGGCGCCTTCGCCTGCCGGATAGAGACCCTCGACGTTCATGCTCTGGTAGTTGTCCTTGCGGCGAATGCGCAACGGCGACGACGTACGCGTTTCCACACCGGTCAGCACCGCATCGTTCATCGCAAAGCCGGCGATTTTCTTGTCGAGCTGCGGCAGGGCTTCACGGATCGCCTCGATCACGTAATCGGGCAGCGCCGTGCTGAGATCGGTCGGATGCACGCCCGGCTTGTACGACGGCACCACGGAACCGAGCGAGGTCGACGGGCGGCCCGCGATGAAGTCGCCCACCAGTTGACCCGGCGCCATGTAATTGCCGCCGCCGAGTTCGAACGCGCGCTCTTCCCACTTGCGCTGGAAGGCGATGCCCGCAAGCGGGCCGCCCGGATAATCTTCCGGCGTAATGCCGACGACGATGCCCGCATTCGCGTTGCGCTCGGCGCGCGAATACTGGCTCATGCCGTTGGTGACCACGCGGCCGGGTTCGGACGTCGCGGCGACCACCGTGCCGCCGGGGCACATGCAGAAGCTATAGACCGCGCGGCCGTTGTTGGCGTGATGCACCACCTTGTAGTCGGCCGCGCCGAGTTCCTTATGGCCCGCAAACTTGCCGAAGCGGCTGCGATCGATCACGCCCTGCGGATGCTCGATGCGAAAGCCCAGCGAAAACGGCTTGGCTTCCATGAACACGCCGCGATCGTGCAGCATCTGGAACGTGTCGCGCGCGCTGTGGCCGACGGCCAGCACGACGTGGTCGCAGGGCAGCGTCTCGCCGTTCGAGAGCTTGAGCGCGCGCACCTTGCCGTTGTCGATTTCGATATCTTCGACACGCGTTTCAAAGCGCACTTCGCCACCCAGCTCGTGGATGGTGGCGCGCATCTTTTCCACCATGCTGACGAGACGGAACGTGCCGATGTGCGGGCGGCTCAGAAACAGGATGTCTTCCGGCGCGCCCGCCTTGACGAACTCCTCAAGCACCTTGCGGCCGTAGTGGTTCGGGTCCTTGATCTGGCTGTAGAGCTTGCCGTCGGAGAACGTCCCGGCGCCGCCTTCACCGAACTGCACGTTCGATTCCGGATTGAGCACCGACTTGCGCCACAGGCCGAAGGTGTCCTTGGTGCGCTCGCGCACGGCCTTGCCGCGCTCGAGAATGATCGGCTTGAAGCCCATTTGCGCGAGGATCAGACCGGCGAACAGACCGCACGGTCCCATGCCGATCACCACCGGGCGCGGCCGCGTGGAGTGCTCGGGCGCCTTCGCAACGAAGCGATAGGTCATGTCTGGCGTGGCGCCGACATGCGGCTTGCCCGCGACGCGCTTGAGCACCTTCGCCTCGTCCTGGACTTCGACATCGACGATATAGGTCAGCTTGATATCCGAGCGCTTGCGGGCATCGTGCGCGCGGCGGAAGACGGTGAAGCGGATCAGCCCGTCTGGCGCTACGCCGAGTTCCGCGAGGCGTCCCCGAATCGCGGCTTCAAGTTCGCTTTCGGCGTGGTCGAGGGGGAGTTTGACTTCGGATAGACGTAACATGGGTGCCAGGGTGCGGTCGCCACGGGAATCGTGGCCGATCTGTATTTTATAAGTTCGCCGGCTTTTCAAATCGAACCGGGCCGGACGACGGAATGCGAGCGCTTGTTTGGCGAAAAGCAGTGGAAGCGCTGCGTTTCCGCAATTCTCCGCGCGCTGGAGCCGGCGTTGGGGCCGGAATAGGCCGGGCGGGAGAAAATGAAAAAGGGGCTACAGGCCGATGGCGTGTAACCCCTTAGTATTGCTGGTCGGAGCGATAGGATTCGAACCTACGACCCTCTGATCCCAAATCAGATGCGCTACCAGGCTGCGCTACGCTCCGACGAATCGCGGATTGTAGCGCCCCTTAACATGCCGCGTCAAATGGGTTTCTATCTTTAATTTTTGATCGCACTTTCCGCAGGCGGAATTTCCCGCACTTTCTCTCGCGCTCCTCCCCGAACCGTCCCTCAAAAACCTCCTTCCAGGAACCGTCCGAAATACTGTATAAATATACAGGATAACGGTCTCGCCGCGGTTTCACCCGATGTGCCGTCTCAACACCCTCGTCATGCCCCATCCAGCGTCGGGCAGGGTGCCCTATTACCTTTTTCCAGAGCGGATCATGGCAGCAGCACTCCAGCTAGCGGCAAGCTTGCCGCCCCGGCTGCAAAGCCGGATCTGGCAGGGCAATCAGGTCGCCGCCGCAGGCATGCGCACGGTGTCGAGCGGCGATGCCGCGCTTGATGCGCTGCTGCCCGGCGCGGGCTGGCCGGCAGGCAGCCTGACCGAGCTGCTGGTGGAGCAGGGCGGCATCGGCGAGATGCGGCTGATGGCGCCCGCGCTGCGCGCGCTCACTGCGCAGGCCGGGCGGCATGTGCTGCTGGTCGCGCCGCCGTGGCGGCCCTATGCGTGCGCGCTCAAGGCGTGGGGAATTGCGCTGGAGCGCGTCGTCTGGATTCGCGCCAGCGACGACGAGGCGCCGTGGGCCGCCGAGCAGGCGCTCAAGCAGGATGGCATTGGCGCGGTGCTGCTGTGGCAGCCGAAGGCGCGCGCCGACGCGCTGCGGCGCTTGCAGGTCGCCGCGCAGGATTCGCAGGCGCTGGCGTTTCTGATGCGTCCGCCCGCAGCGCGCAGCCAGTCTTCGCCCGCGCCGCTGCGCATGGTCTGCACGCCGGTGCCGCCGCCCGAGGCGGATACACGCCTGAATCGCCGTGAATGGATGCAGCACACCGGTGTCTGCGTCGATATTTTCAAGCGCCGCGGGCCGCCGCCCGCCCAGCCACTCGTCGTCACTTTGCCGCTGCAGGAGTCGGTGCTGCCCCAGCCGGGCGCCGCGCCGTTCATGCCGTGGCCCGGGGTCAATCATGCTGTGGATCGCCGTCACCTTGCCGTTGTTGCCGCTGGAGGCCGTCAGGCCGCCGCTTCCGTCGATCGGGTCGTCTGAGGGCGTAGGGGCGGCTGCGAATCAAGCCGAAGAAAGCCAGCCCGCACGCTGCTACGCGCTCGCCGATCACGCGCGCATCCTGATTGCCGATCGCGATGCGTTTCGCCTCGGCGTGCAGCCGGGCAGCACGCGCGCGCATGCGCTGGCGCTCGCACCGGGCCTCGTGCTGCTCGAAGCCGATGCGGCGCGCGAGACGCGCGCGTTCGAGGCGCTGGCGCTCGCGCTGCTCGCCTATACGCCGAAGGTCTCGCTGGCCGAGGTGGCGTCGCACTCGCATACGTTGCTGCTCGAAGTCGGTTCCGGCTTGCGGCTGTTCGGCGGCGTGCGCGCGCTGCTGGCCAGAGTCACGGCCACCGTGGCCGATTGCGGTCACGCCGCGCGCATCGCCTGTGCCCCCACCGCGTGGGGCGCGTGGACGCTCGCGCAGGCGCATGCGACGGCCGGTGCGCACGCCGCGCGGCGTTTTCGCGTGCTCAAGGACGCGTCGCTTGCGCGTGCGCTCGATGCCTTGCCGGTCACGCTCGCGCCGTTCGCCGCGCAGCACGAGCACGCGCTCACGCAGATCGGCTGCGCGACGCTCGGCGATCTGCGGCGCTTGCCGCGCGAGGGCATCGTGCGGCGTTTCGGCGATGGCGTGCTCGGTTGGCTCGCGCAGGCGCGCGGCGAGGCGCCCGATCCGCGTGCGTGGTTCGTTGCGCCACCGTCGTTTCAGGCCTCGCTCGAACTGCAGGCGCGCGTGGAAAGCGCCGAAGCGCTGCTGTTCGCCGCGCGCCGTCTGGTGATGCAACTGGCGGGCTGGCTCGCCGCGCAGCATGGTGCGCTCAGCGGTTTCGAGCTGCGTCTGGAGCATGAACTGGCTTCGCGCCATGCGCCGCGCACGTCGAGTCTGCGGCTCACATGGGCCGCGCCCTCGCGCGACGCCGATCACCTGCTGTGGCTGCTGCGCGAGAAGCTCAACCAGACCGAACTGGCCGCGCCCGTGATCGGCATGGCGCTGGTTGCCGATCAGGTGAGCGCGTATGCGCCGCCCACCGACACGCTGTTTCCGTCGCCCGAGGCGTCGGATGCGTCGCTGGCGCAACTGTTCGAGCGCATTGGCGCGCGCATCGGCGAGCAGAACGTGTTGCAGCTGTTCGTCGAGGACGATCATCGGCCTGAGCACGCGATGTCGGCGCGTACGTATCGAGCACCGTCGCGTGCACCGTCGCGCCGCCAGACGCCGCGCAAATCGCGCAATAAGGCTGGCGCCCAGGCCGCGGCGGCGCAGGAAGACAACGCGCCGGTGCAAAGCGCCTTCGATCTGCCCGAAGTGCCGCTGCCGACGCAGCCGCGTCCGGCGTGGCTGCTCGAAAAGCCGCTCAAGCTGGCCACGCGCGACGACCGGCCGGTCTATCGCCGCCCGCTCAAGACGCTCACGCGCACCGAGCGTATCGAGGCAGGCTGGTGGGACGGCGAGGGCGTCGCGCGCGACTACTACGTTGCCGCCGACGATCGGGGGCACATGTTCTGGCTCTACCGCGAACGCATCGGCGGCCAGTGGTATCTGCAAGGGCTGTTCGGCTGATGCCGTCGATTGCATTAACCCGTATTTAACGCATCATGTCGAACCGTGGAGCGGGCGCATCGTTGCCCGCGCAACTACCGGCGCAGTTACCTGACTATGCCGAGCTGCACTGCCTGACCAACTTCACGTTCCTGCGCGGCGCATCGCGTCCGAACGAGCTGGTCGAGCAGGCGATCCGCAACGGCTACAGCGCGCTTGCCATCACCGACGAGTGCTCGTTCGCCGGGGTGGTGCGCGCCTGGAGCGCACTCAACGATTACGACGAAGCGCGAAAGAAAGCCCACGAGGCCGCGCACGGCAAAAGCGCCCCCTTCGTGCCTTCGCTGCAACTGCTGATCGGCAGCGAACTGAATCTCGTCGATGAAAACGACGCGCCGTTCTGCACGCTCATCGCGATCGCGATGAACCGCGAGGGCTACGGCAATCTCTGCGAGCTGATCACGCTGGCGCGCTCGCGTGCCGACAAAGGCCACTACCGCGTGCAT
This sequence comes from Paraburkholderia sp., assembly GCF_035948235.1. Lineage (GTDB taxonomy): Bacteria > Pseudomonadota > Gammaproteobacteria > Burkholderiales > Burkholderiaceae > Paraburkholderia. The sequence goes on from NZ_DASZJJ010000033.1 coordinate 13,112, forward strand.
CCGCTCGACTTCACCGATCCCGAGCCGGACTTCGCGCATCTGCGCCATCTGCGCGACTGCGTGCTGCTGCTGGTGCCGCAGCGCACGGCCACGCTCGCCCAGACGCTGCGCGCCGCGCACTGGCTGGCGGGCTTCGCGTCCGGGCGCGCGTGGCTCGCGCTCGAACTCTGGCAGACCGGCGGCGACGATACGCAGATCGAAGTGCTGCGTCACGTCTCGCAGGAAAGCGGCCTGCCGCTCGTCGCGGCGGGCGGCGTGCTGATGCATGCGCGTTCGCGCAAGCCCTTGCAGGACACGCTCAGCGCGGTGCGCATCGGCAAACCGCTCACGGCGTGCGGCCGCGCGCTGGAGCCGAATGCGGAGCGCCATCTGCGCTCGCGCGTGCGCCTGAGCCATCTGTATCCGCGCGACACGCTCGACGCGACGCTGGAAGTGGCGCGCCGCTGTACTTTCGAGCTGGGCGAGCTGGCGTACGAATACCCCGAGGAACTGGTGCCCGCGCATGAGACGCCCACCACCTGGCTGCGCACGCTCGTCATGCAGGGCGCCGACGAGCGCTGGCCCGACGGCATGAACGAGAAGCGCCGCAGCCAGATCGAGCAGGAACTCGCGCTCATCACCGAGCTGAAGTACGAGAAATACTTCCTGACCGTGCACGACATCGTGCGCTTCGCGCGCGAGCAGAAGATTCTTTGCCAGGGGCGAGGTTCGGCGGCGAATTCGGTGGTGTGCTTCTGCCTGAAAATCACCGAGATCGATCCCGTGCGCATGAACATGCTGGTGGCGCGCTTTCTGTCCCGCGCGCGCAACGAGCCGCCTGATATCGACGTCGATTTCGAGCATCAGCGCCGCGAAGAAGTCATCCAGTACATCTATCGCAAATACGGCACGCGCCGCGCCGCGCTCGCCGCGACGCTCATCACTTACCGCTCGCGCAGCGCGCTGCGCGACGTGGGCAAGGCGCTCGGGCTCGACAACACGCTGGTCGAAAAGCTCTCGGGCGCGCATCAGTGGTGGGACGGCCCGGATTCGATCGCGCATCATCTGCAGGAAGCCGGTTTCTCGCCCGATTCGCCCGTCACGCAGCAATTGATCCGCCTTACGCGCGAGCTGCGCGGTTTTCCGCGTCATCTCTCGCAGCACGTGGGCGGCTTTGTGATCGCGCGCGACAAGCTCTCGCGGCTCGTGCCGATCGAAAACGCGGCCATGAAAGACCGCTACGTGATCGAATGGGACAAGGACGATATCGACGCGCTGTGTCTCTTGAAGGTGGACGTGCTGGCGCTCGGCATGCTCTCGGCGATCCGGCGCTCGCTTGAATTCGTGGCGCTGCGGCGCGGGCTGCCGCAGTTCGGCGTGAAGGACATTCCCATTGAGGATCCGGCCGTCTACGCGATGTGCAGTCATGCCGATACGGCTGGCGTGTTCCAGATCGAGTCGCGCGCGCAGCAGAGCATGCTGCCGCGCCTGCGCCCACGCACTTATTACGACCTCGTGATCCAGGTGGCGATCGTGCGGCCCGGGCCGATCCAGGGCGACATGGTGCATCCCTACCTCAAGCGGCGGCATGGCGAGGAGCGTGTCGAGTACGCGAAGGACGAACTGCGTCCGGTGCTCCAGCGCACGCTCGGCGTGCCGATTTTCCAGGAGCAGGTGATGCATCTGGCGATGGTCGCCGCCGATTATTCCGGCGAGGAAGCCGACAAGCTGCGCCGCGCGATGGCCGCGTGGCGGCGCGACGGCAATCTGAAGCCGTATCAGGAAGACCTGACGAACCGCATGAAGGCCAAGGGTTACTCGCAGGAATTTGCCGAGCGCATCTGCAAGCAGATTGAGGGTTTCGGCGACTACGGTTTCCCGGAAAGTCACGCGGCCAGCTTCGCGCTGCTCGTGTACACGAGTTCCTGGCTCAAGCGCTATGAGCCCGCCGCGTTTCTGGCGGGGCTGCTCAACAGCCAGCCGCTTGGCTTTTATTCGCCGTCGCAACTGGTGCAGGACGCGAAGCGGCACGGCGTGCTGGTGCGCGCGCCCGATATCGCCATCAGCGAGTGGGAGTCGGTGCTGGAAGCGCGCAGCAAGCCCGGCGTGCGGCTCGACGAGGGCACTGCGCGGGTGCGCCGCACGCGCGTGGCGCATTACCGCGCGCGCCTGCAGGCCGCCGTGGCGCGCCGCGGCGTGCCGCGCCTGCCGGAACTGATGTGTCGTCACGGGCGGATCGCGCGCATGCGTGCCGCGCAGGCGCCAGAGCATTACGGCAGCGGCGGCCCGGCGGTGCGGCTCGGCTTCAGTCTCATCAAGGGGTTTTCTGAGAGTGCCGCGCGGCGCGTGCTGGCGGCGCGCGCCCAGGCGCCTTTCGCCGATGTCGATGATCTCGCGCGTCGCGCCGCGCTCACGCGCCGCGAACTGGAGGCGCTGGCGGCGGCCAATGCGCTGGCGAGCATCGCGGGGCATCGGCGCGAGGCCTGGTGGGCGGTGACCGCGCAGCACGCGGTGCCTGCGCTACTGCGCGACGCGCCCGTCGCCGAAGCGCGCATCGATCTGCCGCGTGCTTCCGAAGGTGCGGAGATCGTCGCCGATTACGCGAGCCTGCGTCTCACGCTCAACCGTCATCCGCTCGAACTACTGCGCGAGGGGTTGGCGAAGCAGCGCTTTCTGAGCGCGGCGCAACTGGCGCTGTGCGGTCACGGCAAGCTTGCGCGCGTATGCGGCATCGTCACGGTGCGGCAGCGGCCCGGCACGGCCAAGGGGACCATTTTCGTTTCGCTGGAGGACGAGACCGGCTCGGTCAACGTGATCGTGCACGCGGCGCTGGTGGAGTCGCAGCGCAAGGAACTGCTGGGCGCGTCGCTGCTGGCGGTGGCGGGCGTGGTTCAGCGGCAGGGCGAGGTGGTGCATCTGGTCGCGAACCGGCTGGAGGACCACAGCCGCCTGCTCGGACGTCTCGCGACGCAAAGCCGCGATTTTCATTGAAGGCGGGAAGGGCGCGCGGCGTGGATTGCCGCGCGCCGGACTGGTGGTTTACGACCTGGCTTGCCCGGCCTCGAAGGCGTCGAGCACTGCGCGAATGCCCGCATCGAACGGCGTGCGCCGGCCGATTCCCAGCGCTTCGAGCCGCCCCGAATCGAGGTGGCAGTCGCGCGGTCGCGGCGTTGAGTCAGCAGGCTCCGTCTGCGCGATCAAGCGAGCGTCGATGCCGAGTGCGCGCGCGATGCGCTGTGCGATCTCGTACTTGGTCATCGGTTCGTCGCCGGACCATTGCGCGAGGCCCCGCACCGCGTTGCCGTCCGCGCAGCGCGTGAGCAGCTCGCGGATCACGAACGCCACGTCGGGCGTGAAGGTGGGATAACGCGTGGCCCACGCGTCCATCACCGCTGGAGTGCTGCCCGCTTGCGCCGAGGCGCGGATTGCGGGCACCAGACTCGTCACCGCCGACTCTTGCCAGTTCACGATCGGGCCGTAGAGCAGCGGCAGACGCAGCACCAGCGCGTTGTCCATGGCGTCGAGCAATGCGCGCTCGCCTTCGAGCTTGCTGTGACCGTAGGCGTTGAGCGGATTCGGCGTGGCGTCGGGCAGATAGGGCGGTGCGCTGCCGTCGAACACGTAGTCGGTGGAAATCGACAATACCCATGCGCCGCGTGCTTTGGCCGCCGCTGCGACGTGGCGCACCGCGTCCACATTGAGCGCGCGCGCCGCGGCGGGATCGTGCTCGCAGACATCGGGCCGGCGCTCGGCGGCGGCGATCACGATCGCGTCGGGCGATTCGCGCGCGACGAACGCCTCAACCGCACGCGCGTCGCGCACGTCGAGCGCGACCTGCTGCGCGCCGACGCGGCTGAAGGCCGTCTGCACGACCTGCCAGTCCGTTTGCGCGGCCAATTCACGCACGAGCGCGCGACCCAGCAGCCCGGATGCCCCCGCAATGGCGACCTTGAACATAGCGCGCGCCTCGCGTCAGGCCGTGGCCGTGACGGTGTAGCCGGCTTCGTCGATGGCGGCCTTGAGCACCTCGGCGCTCTGGCTCGATTCGACGCTCACGCGGCCAGCGGCCAGATCGATCTGGACCTTTGCGGCGGCGTCCTGTTCGTGGATCGCGCGCGTGACCGCGCCGACGCAGTGCTGGCAGCTCATGCCTTCGACGTTGAACTGGATCATGGTGAAGTCCTTTTAAGTGAAAACGGAGGAAAAACGCGTCGTCCGATTATGCCAGCGGTGGCCGGATCGTCCGGACGGAGCGACTGGACCTTCCCATCGTGGGAAGGTGTAGGATCAAAAAACTGGCAGATTGCAGGAGAGCAGCATGAATATTGGTGAAGCGGCGCGCGCCTCGGGCGTCACGGCAAAAATGATCCGCTACTACGAAAGCGTGGACCTGATTGCGCCGAAAGCGCGCACCGAGGCGGGCTATCGCGTCTACGGCATGGAGGAGGTGCACGCGCTGCGCTTTATCCGCCAGGCCCGCCGGCTGGGTTTTCTCGTCGACGATATACGCCGTCTGCTGGCGCTCTGGCACGATCGCTCGCGCGCCAGCGCCGAGGTGAAGGCTATCGCGCTCGAACATGTGACTGAACTGGACCAGCGCATCGCCGAACTCACGCAGATGCGCGACACGCTGCGCCACCTTGCGGCCCATTGTCACGGCGACGACCGGCCAGACTGCCCGATTATCGAACGCCTGGCCGATCCGGAACCGGTTGCCGAGGTTGCACCGGGCGCTGACACTTGAGCTGGCGCAAACTTTCGGCAAAAGGTGCAACCCGCCCGCGCAAACGATCGCAACTTTTGCGCTTTTCTGCACAATTCTGGTGCGCATTTCTGCATTAACCGCGAAGGCGTTGCGAATCGTCCTAAAAATCTGCCGATAAATCATAATGTTGCCAAATATCTGTCGTGCACCATTCCAGATTGGAATGCACTGTATGCGAGCAATTCACTGGCAAAGTCAGGTGCAACCGCTATAATGCGGGTTATCCCTTACGAGGGTAATCCCTGATGCAAATCCACCGGGGATACATACCGATCCTTGGAGAACACCATCATGTTTGCGTACTTCCTCGAAAAGCTGAGCACCTGGTTCGAAACTGCAGAGCGCCGTCGCCGCGAAACGTATCTCGCCTCGTCGACCGATATCGTGCAACTCGAACAGCGCATCCGCTCGCTCGAATCGAGCGGCTACTCGCTGTAAGCAGTCCCCGGCCCTCGCATCAGGGCCGCCGACTTGCCGCAAGCCCCGCATCTGGCGGGGCTTTGTCATTTCTGGACCGGTTTTCCTTGAGCGCATGCCTTGCAGTCTGAACCTTGCCACCACGGTAAGGTAAAGTCCTTTTTGCGATTAGCCGACAACACCATAGGTAAGCACCGACTCTGCAATCAGAATCGGCGTCGCTACTCACTCCGGGGGCTTTTCATGGCGTCAGACCGTTTTTTCCGCCCATCGCTGGCCGTCGTGCTGACGGCGACAGCCATGGCGTTCGCGAGTGCGGGCGCACACGCGGCAGGCAAGCCGTTGATTCTGGATACGGAAACGGGGATCAACGACGGGCAATCGGGCACGGTGCTGCAGACCGCGCCGCTTTCGCATCAGCCCATGGTGCAGATGCAGCAGTTGCCCACGCTCAATGGCAATGGCACGGACGGCTCGCAGCCGATCATCGTCGCGCCTTATGTGGAAGTGCCGGGCGGCGGCGGGCGGCCGCCGCGTCCTCGCACGGTGCAGCCGCAATATGCGCCGCAGCAATACATCCCTCAGCAGTACGTCCCGCAGCAATAGCGGGAGCGTACGCGCTCAGTCGCCGCGCGATTCGATCTTGAACTGCGCGCCGTCGTCCAGACCCAGCGTCTTGACGAGGAAGGGCATGGTTTCCTTAAGCTCGGCTGCGAGCGTGTAGGGCGGGTTCAGAATGAACATGCCGCTGCCGAACAGGCCAAAGCCGTCCTTCGGCGGATGGCTGACCGACAGCGAAACGTGCAGCCAGCTCTTTTCCTGGATGCGCTTGAGCTGCTCCGGGAAACGCTGCGATTCCGGACGCGTCACCTGCGGATACCAGACCGCATAGGTGCCGGTCGAAAACCGTTCGAGGCTCTCCGTCACGCATTTGATCGTGCGCGAATAATCGCGCTTGTCCTCGAACGACGGATCGATCAGCACCAGCGCACGGCGCGGCGGCGGCGGCAGCAGCGCCTTGATGCCGTCGAAACCGTCACCGGGGTAGATCATCACGCGGCGGCCCGCGTCGCGAAAACGATGGCGCAGCACGTCGATTTCGGTGGTGTGCAGCTCGAACAGGCGCATGCGGTCCTGCTCGCGCATCAGTCGCCACGCCAGATAGGGCGAACCGGGATAAAAGCGCAGATGGCCGTCCGGGTTGAGCGCCGACACTTCATCGACATATTCCGCAAGCATCGCCGGCAGATCGGTACGGTTCCAGAGCTTGCCGATGCCGGTGTCGTATTCGGCGTTCTTGGTCGCATAACCCTCGCGCAGCGCATAGGCGCCCGCGCCCGCATGGGTGTCGATGTACCAGAACGCCTTGTCCTTCTTGCCGAGGTGGTTCAGCAATTGCACGGTGACGGCGTGCTTGAGGACATCGGCGTGATTGCCGGCGTGAAAGGCGTGACGGTAGCTCAGCATGATGGGGCCAAAGGCAAGCTCGGGCGGCGGCGCGTCGCGTGCGAACGCGCGCTCAGGCCCGATGGCTGGGTGAAACGGATCGGCGGCGCAGGCTGCGCGCCGCCGGAGAAAGGCCGCGTATTGTACAGGCGTCGTCGTGGCCTGCGCCCCGCGACGCCGCAGTAACTCCGCAGTTACTCAATCGTAGGCGTCGCCGATGATCGCCTCGATCTTCTCCTTTACCTCGGGCGTGATCTTTTGCGCCACGTCGCGCGCCTTCATGTTTTCGCCGATCTGTTCCACACGCGAGGCGCCGGTAATGACGGTACTCACATTCGGATTCTTGAGAATCCACGCAAGCGCAAGCTGCCCAACCGTGCAATCCAGCTCTTTCGCGAAATCGGCGAGCTTGCCGACGATCGCGTTTTTATCGGCGTCGGTGACCTGCTTGCGCAGCCAGTCGTAACCCTGCAACTGCGCGCGGCTGTCGGCGGGCACGCCGCCGCGATATTTGCCCGTGAGCAGCCCCGAGGCGAGCGGACTCCACGTTGTCAGTCCCAGACCGATGTCTTCATATAGACGCCGATATTCGTCTTCCACGCGGCGGCGGTGGAACAGGTTGTACTGCGGCTGTTCCATGACGGGTTTGTGCAGATGATGGCGTTCCGCGATTTCCCACGCGGCGCGGATTTCGTCCGCGCTCCATTCCGAGGTGCCCCAGTAGAGCGCCTTGCCGCGCGTGATCATGTCGCTCATCGCCCAGACGGTCTCTTCGACTGGCGTGTTCGGGTCGGGGCGATGGCAGAACACCAGATCGACGTAATCGAGCTGCAGGCGCTTGAGCGAATGGTCGATGGCGTCCAGCAGATATTTGCGATTGAGCGTGTGGTACTGGTTGGGCGCCTCGTTCAAGCCCCAGAAGAACTTGGTGGAGACCACGTAGCTCACGCGCGGCCACGCGAGTTCCTTGAGCGCCTGGCCCATGATTTCTTCGGACTGGCCGCCTGCATAAACTTCGGCGTTGTCGAAGAAGTTGACGCCCGCATCTCGCGCCGCGGCCAGCGATTCGCGCGCAAGATTGCGATCGACCTGGTTGCCGTACGTGACCCACGAGCCGATGGACAGTTCGCTGACTTGCAGGCCGGAGCGGCCCAGTCGCCGGTAGTTCATGAACGTCTCCTTTGCGTAGAGCAGGCAAATTAGCACGATCCGCGCGCCGGCGCTGACGGGCCGCGCTGTGCTGCATCAAGCGCACGCCAAATGAAGCTCTGCGACTTGCCAGCTTCACGCGCGTGACAGGCGCGTTCATGCACAATAGCGCGGTTGACTGCGGCGCAACATTCGCCCGGATGGCGTAGGCGCGTCGAGGTCTCATCTTGTCCACTGTGTCCACTTTCTGGAGGTGCTTGATGTCGTCTCTCTCTCTGAATTCGAATCTCAATGGCAAGGTCGCGGTCGTTACCGGCGCGGCCAGCGGCATCGGCAAGCAGATCGCGCTCACGCTCGCCCAGGCAGGGGCCGCCGTGGCCATCGCCGACCTCAACCAGAGCGGCGCAGATGCCGTCGCGGAAGAGATCAAGGGCGCGGGCGGCAAGGCCATCGGCATTGCCATGGACGTGACCAGCGAAGAGGCCGTCAACGACGGCATCGACAAGGTCGCCGCCACCTTCGGCTCGATCGACATCCTCGTCTCGAATGCCGGTATCCAGATCGTGAATCCAATCGAAAACTATTCGTTTGCCGACTGGAAGAAAATGCAGGCGATTCACGTCGACGGCGCGTTCCTCACCACCAAGGCCGCGCTCAAGTACATGTACAAGGACGATCGCGGCGGCGTGGTGATCTACATGGGCTCGGTGCACTCGCATGAGGCGTCGCCGCTGAAGTCGGCCTATGTGACGGCCAAGCATGGTTTGCTCGGCCTCGCGCGCGTGCTGGCGAAGGAAGGCGGCAAGCACAACGTGCGCTCGCATGTGGTTTGCCCCGGCTTCGTGCGCACGCCGCTGGTGGACAAGCAGATTCCCGAGCAGGCCAAGGAACTGGGCATTTCCGAAGAGGAAGTGGTCAAGAAGGTGATGCTCGGCGGCACGGTCGATGGCGTGTTCACGACGGTCGAAGACGTGGCGCAAACCGTGCTGTTCCTTTCGGCGTTCCCGAGCGCAGCATTCACGGGTCAGTCGTTCGTCGTCAGCCACGGCTGGTTCATGCAGTAACGCGGAGGGCCGGCCATGGCGCAGCGCAAGAAGGGGCAAGTCCAGGCGGTTCAATCGAGCGCGCTCGGCGAAGACGCCGTCGCGCATACCGGGGCAGGCACGCAGCCCCAGCAGGCGGCCGAGGCACCGGCACGGCATGAGGCGCAGCCGCACACCCATGCACGCACTTCGCGCTGCAGCAGCGAATCCGCGCAATGGGAAACCGTTGCGCTCACGTTGCAGGGCGGCGGGGCGCTTGGCGCCTATCAGGCGGGCGTGTACGAAGGGCTTTTCGAAGCCGGCATCGCGCCCAACTGGATCGCGGGCATCTCGATCGGCGCGCTCAATACGGCGCTGATCGCGGGCAACGCGCCCGAGCATCGCGTGGCGCGTCTGCGCGAGTTCTGGGAGACGATTTGCCAGCCGGCCTGGAGTCCGCCGTTGCCGGCCTTCCTTGAGCACGCGCTCTTCAACGCGGGCGACGCCGTGCGCAAGACCTTCACGGCGTTCCAGGCGGCGGGCGCCATCGTCGAAGGGCAGAAGGGCTTTTTCACGCCGCGCTTCCCGCCGCCGCTGCCCAATGCTTCCGGACAGCCCGGCAAGGCCAGCTACTACGACACCACGCCGCTGAAGGCCACGCTCGAGCGTCTATGCGATTTCGATCGCATCAACTCGGGCGAGGTGCGCGTGTCGCTGGGCGCCGTGAACGTGGGCACCGGCAACTTCGTGTACTTCGACAACACCACCACGAAGCTGCGCCCCGAGCATTTCATCGCTTCGGGTGCGCTGCCGCCAGGCTTTGCGGCAGTGGAGATCGACGGCGAGTACTACTGGGACGGCGGCCTGATGTCGAATACGCCGCTCTACGAGGTGATCCAGACCACGCCGCGGCGCGACACGCTCGCGTTCCAGGTCGATTTGTGGAGCGCGCGCGGACCGGTGCCCGACAACATCACCGACGTCCAGGGCCGCATGAAGGACATCCAGTATTCGAGCCGCACGCGTCTCGTGACCGACATGCTGCAACGCTCGCAGCGTTTCCGTAATGTGCTGCGCGTAGTGCTGGAACGCGTGGCGCCCGAACATCGGCATGATGCGTGGGTCGAGCTGGCGGACGAACTCTCGTGCTCGAAGAAGTACAACGTGCTCCATCTGATCTACCGGCAGAAGGAGTACGAAGGCCACTTCAAGGACTTCCAGTTCGGCACCACGACGATGCGCGAGCATTGGTCGAGCGGCTTGCAGGATATTCGCGCGACGCTGGAGCAACCTGGCTGGCTCGACAAGCCCGACAACGACTCGGGCTTCGTCACGCACGATATTCATCGCGATATGCGCGGCCACCCGAAGTAAGCCGATCGCGGCAAAACAAAAGGCGTCCGTTCTTGCGAACGGACGCCTTTTTTTATCGCAGCCCCAGCCAGTGGGGCTAACGTGTGAGGCTTACTTCAGCACAGCCGACACAGCGCTTGCAACTGCGTCGAGGTTGCGCGTGTTGAGCGCGGCCACGCAGATGCGGCCCGTGCTCACGGCGTAGATGCCGAACTCTTCGCGCAGGCGGTCGACTTGCGCAGCGGTGAGGCCCGAGTACGAGAACATGCCGCGCTGCACGTTGATGAAGTTGAAGTCGCGGTCGACGCCGGCAGCAGCCAGACGCTCGACGAGACCCGTACGCATCGCGCGGATGCGGTTGCGCATTTCGCCGAGTTCGGCTTCCCACATTGCGCGCAGGTCGGCCGAGCCGAGCACCGCTGCGACCACCGAGCCGCCGTGCGTCGGCGGGTTCGAATAGTTCGTGCGGATCACGCGCTTGAGCTGCGAGAGCACGCGCGCCGATTCTTCCTTGCTGGACGTGAGGATCGACAGCGCGCCGACGCGCTCGCCGTACAGCGAGAACGACTTCGAGAACGACGACGACACGAACACGTTGAGTTCCGTCGCAGCGAACAGGCGCACGACTTCGCCGTCTTCGGCGATGCCGTCACCAAAGCCTTGGTAAGCGATGTCGAGGAAGGGCACCAGTTCGCGCGCCTTCACGACTTCGATGACCTGCTTCCACTGGTCGACGCTCAGATCGACGCCGGTCGGGTTGTGGCAGCACGCGTGCAGCACGACAACCGTGCCCGCTGCGTAGCCGTTCAGCGCCGAGAGCATGCCCTCGAAGTTCACGCCGTTGGTCTGCGCGTCGTAGTACGGGTAGGCGATGACTTCGAAGCCTGCGCTTTCGAACAGCGCACGGTGGTTTTCCCAGCTCGGATCGCTGATCGCGACCTTGGCGGCCGGGTTCACGCGCTTGAGGAAGTCAGCGCCGATCTTCAGCGCGCCCGTGCCGCCCAGCGCCTGCGCCGTGACGACGCGGCCAGCGGCGATCAGCGGCGAGTCGTCGCCGAGCAGCAGCTTTTGCACCGCGGCGTCATAGGCGGCGATGCCTTCGATGGGCAGGTAGCCACGCGGCAGGCCGGCTTCCACGCGGGCCTTTTCCGCTTCGCGAACAGCGCGCAGCAGCGGAATCTTGCCTTCCTCGTTGGTGTACACGCCCACGCCGAGGTTCACCTTCGTCGCGCGTGCGTCGGCGTTATAGGCTTCGTTCAGACCCAGGATCGGGTCGCGGGGGGCGAGTTCGACAGCGGAAAAGAGGGACATGATGGTTCGGCAAAAGTGAAGGGAGAAGCTCGGTGGTCCGCGCGCCGCGGGTATGACGAAAGACTTCTGCTGCGCGCCCGATACGGCGAAGGCGCGCGGGGCGGCCGGCCACGCAACGCGCTATTGTAACGAATCCTCAAGCCGGTTTTCCGCCGACTGCAATGCCAGCGGGGCCTTTATGGCCGGTTTTTGCCCGCGTTTCGGCTCCGCCGCGCGCAAAAACCGCGCGCCTCGCCTCTTGCAGTCGCGCACCTGGCGCCCCATCTGCATACGACCCAGCAGTGCAAAAACGCCTCGCCGATGTAGGTCCATATCGGCAGTCATGCCGCTGCGTTCCCCGCCCACGCACTCTAAAGCGCCTCGCTCCCGCCCGGTGGCGAAACGCTAGAATGTTTGTTTGCTCCGCGCACAGGATGTCATCCATGTCCGACCACACCGTCGCCGAGGCCCCCGCGCTCGACGAGTCGAAGTTCGTCCACTACGACGGCTCGCCGTTCCAGCTTTACCAGCCGTATCTGCCGGCCGGCGACCAGCCGACGGCGATCGAGACGCTCGTCGAGGGCGTGGCAGACGGTCTGTCGTTCCAGACGCTGCTGGGCGTGACGGGCTCGGGCAAGACCTTCACGATGGCCAACACCATCGCGCGGCTAGGCCGCCCGGCCATCGTGTTCGCGCCCAACAAGACGCTCGCGGCGCAGCTATACGCTGAATTTCGCGAGTTCTTTCCGCGCAATGCGGTCGAGTACTTCGTCTCGTACTACGACTATTACCAGCCGGAAGCCTATGTGCCGCAGCGCGATCTGTTCATCGAGAAAGACTCGTCGATCAACGAGCATATCGAGCAGATGCGCCTGTCGGCCACCAAGAGCCTGATGGAGCGCCGCGACGTGGTGATCGTGGCGACGGTTTCCGCGATCTACGGTATCGGCAATCCGTCCGAGTATCACAAGATGATTCTCACGCTGCGTCAGGGCGACAAGCTCGGCCAGCGCGACATCATCGCGCGCCTGATCGCGATGCAGTACAACCGCAACGAACAGGACTTCCAGCGTGGTACGTTCCGCGTGCGCGGCGACACCATCGACATTTTCCCGGCCGAACACGCCGAAATGGCCGTGCGCATCGAACTGTTCGACGACGAGATCGAAACACTGCAACTGTTCGATCCGCTCACGGGCCGCGTGCGCCAGAAGATTCCGCGCTTCACGGTCTATCCGTCCTCGCACTATGTGACGCCGCGCGAGACCGTGCTGCGCGCCGTCGAAACCATCAAGACCGAGTTGCGCGACCGGCTGGAGTTTTTCCACACCGAAGGCAAGCTGGTGGAAGCGCAGCGGTTGGAGCAGCGCACCCGTTTCGACCTGGAAATGCTGCAGGAACTGGGCTTCTGCAAAGGCATCGAGAACTATTCGCGGCACTTTTCGGGCGCGCTGCCCGGCGAGCCGCCGCCTACGCTGGTCGATTACCTGCCGCCCGACGCGATGATGTTCCTCGACGAATCGCACGTGCTGATCGGCCAGTTCAACGGCATGTACAACGGCGACCGCGCGCGTAAGGAAAACCTCGTCGATTACGGCTTCCGGCTGCCTTCGGCGCTGGATAACCGGCCGCTCAAGTTCAACGAGTTCGAGCGCAAGATGCGCCAGGTGGTGTTCGTCTCCGCCACGCCCGCCGATTACGAGAAGCGGGTGACCGGTCAGATCGCCGAGCAGGTGGTGCGGCCCACGGGGCTTGTGGATCCGACTATTGAGGTGCGTCCGGCGTCCACCCAGGTGGACGACGTGCTCTCCGAAATCAACGCGCGCGTGGAAGTGGGCGAGCGCGTGCTGGTGACCACGCTCACCAAGCGCATGGCCGAGCAGTTGACCGAGTTCCTGGCCGATCACGGCGTCAAGGTGCGCTATCTGCACAGCGACATCGACACGGTCGAGCGTGTGGAAATCATCCGCGATCTGCGTCTGGGCACCTTCGACGTGCTGGTGGGCATCAACCTGCTGCGCGAGGGGCTGGATATTCCCGAAGTCTCGCTCGTGGCGATTCTCGACTCGGACAAGGAAGGCTTCCTGCGCGCCGAACGCTCGCTGATCCAGACCATCGGGCGCGCCGCGCGTAACGTGAACGGCAAGGCGATTCTCTACGGCGACCGCATCACGGATTCGATGCGCCGCGCGATCGACGAAACCGAGCGCCGCCGTGCGAAGCAGATCGCGTTCAACGAAGAAAACGGCATCGTGCCGCGCGGCGTGGTCAAGCGCATCAAGGACATCATCGACGGCGTCTACAACGTGGACGACGCCCGCGCCGAACTGCGCGAGGAGCAGGAGCGCGCGCGTTTCGAGGACATGTCCGAGAAGCAGATCGCCAAGGAAATCAAGAAGCTCGAAAAGCAGATGATGGACTACGCGAAGAACCTCGAATTCGAAAAGGCCGCGCAGACGCGCGACCAGTTGGCGCTGTTGCGTCAGCGCGTGTTCGGGGCCAATGTGGGAGATCATCCGGCCTGAGGCCGTAGCGAGCAACAACGCCTGCGAGGGCGAAACGGCAAACAGGACAGGGCGCACGGTTCAACACCGTCTGCGCCCTTTTTTACGGCCATCGCCCCTCGCGAAATATCAGGCGGAAGCGCGCCGTAAGCCTGCGTTAACTTGACGCTGCTAAAACCCTGCTGCGAAGGGGTTTTCCTTACGACGCAATTTGTTCCCCATCGGCATCGGTGTTAAACTTCGCCATTATTGAGAATTGTTCGCATTAACATTTTCACGTTGATGCACTCGATGACGGTTGTACCTCTCATAAAAAAATCAGGAGTTTCGATGCGGATCCAAACTTTCGTGCGCGGCGCTGCCGTCATCGCGGCTGCGGCCGCTGCGTTTTCGGTCCAGGCGGCCGAGTACCCGATCGGCAAGCAGCAGATCCAGGGCGGCATGGAAATCGGCGCGGTCTATCTGCAGCCCATCACCATGGAACCGGAAGGCATGATGCGCAAGGCGTCGGATTCCGACATCCACCTGGAATCGGATATCCACGCGGTGAAGAACAACCCGGTGGGTTTCGCCGAAGGCGACTGGATGCCGTATCTGCAGGTGCACTACGAACTGAGCAAGCCGGGCACGAGCTGGACGCACAAGGGCGATCTGATGGCGATGGTCGCCAACGACGGTCCGCACTATGGCGATAACGTCAAGCTCAACGGCCCGGGCAAGTATCACCTCAAGCTCGTCATCGAGCAGCCGATGGAAACCGGCCACATGGCGTTCGGCCGCCACGTCGACAAGGAAACCGGCGTGGGTCCGTGGTTCAAGCCCATCACGCTCGAATACGATTTCCCGTTCGCGGGCATCGGCAAGAAGGGCGGCTACTAAGCATGCCGCGAGCGGCCCGCGCCTGAGCGATCCATGGTGACGCCGGGCGCGGGCCGTTTGCTGGAACAGCGATGAGTCCCACGTCTGGCGAGTCGATCGACGCGCGGGACGGCCAGGACACCAAGGAGCAGGTAAGACTGATGACTGGAATGCGGAAGTTGGCGGCGTTGTGTGCGCTGTCCCTCGGGGTGTCGTTCTCAGGCATGGCGACGCTCGCGCACGCCGATGATCTGCCGACGTTCAAGCTCGAAATGAACGACGGCAAGCTCAATCCGGCGCGCATCGAAGTGCCGGCAGGCAAGCGCGTGAAGATCGAAGTGCGCAACACGGGCAAGGGTGCGGCGGAGTTCGAGAGCGTCCAGTTGCGCAAGGAAAAAGTGCTGGCGCCGGGCGCGGATTCGTTCGTGGTGATCGCGCCGCTCGATCCGGGCGAGTACAAGTTTTTCGACGATTTCCATCAACAGGCGCAAGGCGTCATTGTTGCGAAATAAGCGTCGGGCAATAGGCGTTGCGTAGTCAGGAACGCGGCTGGCATACGGCTGGCGGCAGGAGGTGTTGAATGGGTCAGGTATTGTTCATCGTCTGGCGGGAGAGCGTTGAAGCGCTGCTCGTCGTCGGCATTCTGTATGCGTGGCTGAAGAACGGCGACGCCGGCGCACGGCGCGGCTTGCCGTATCTGTGGGCGGGCGTGGGTCTGGGCATTCTGGCGGCGGTGGCGCTGGGCGCGGCGCTGGTCGGCTTCACGGAAGTGCTGTCGGGCGACGCCCAGGACTACTTCCAGACCGGCATGGTGCTGGTGGCCTGCGTGCTGATCGTGCAGATGGTGCTGTGGATGAAGCAGCACGGCCGCACGCTCAAGCGCGAGATGGAAGAGTCGCTGGAAAAGACCACGCGCGACGCCAACTGGTGGGGCATCACGGTGCTGGTGGCGCTGGCCATCGCGCGCGAAGGCAGCGAGACGGTGATCTTCCTTTACGGCCTCGGTTTCGGCCAGTCGGGTCATGTCGACGCCAGCCAGTATCTGGCCGTGCTGCTGGGCCTGGGCCTGGCGTTCCTGACGTTCTATCTGCTGCAACTGGGCGGCAAGATCTTCTCGTGGCGCCTCTTTTTCCGCATCACGGAGATCATGCTGCTGTTCCTCGGCGCGGGCCTGTTCCAGACCGGCGTCGACAAGCTGATCGACAAGGAAGTGCTGCCGACCCTCGTCGACCAGATGTGGAATTCGTCGGCGCTGCTCGACGATTCGAGCACCTTCGGTTCGCTCGTCGCCACGCTCACGGGTTATCGCGCCCACCCGGCGCTGATGAACCTGATCGCTTACGCAGTGTACTGGCTCGTGGTGTGGTTCCTCGCGCGTCGCGCGAGCGGCCGCAACGCCGCCGCGGCCCGGAGGAAGGCAGCATGAGTTGTGCATCGGCCCAGCCGCCCGGGATGCGGCAGGGCAGGCTGGCCCAGGCGGGTCAATGGATGCAACGGCACGGCGCGGTGATTCGCGGCGTGCAGTGGGTCGTGGTCGCCGTCTACGCATTCCTGATTCTGGTGCCGGCGGTCATGCCGCTGCCCGACGACACCTCGCACCTCTGGAACAACCTCACGCTCGCGGCGCAGTTCGTGTTCTGGGGCATCTGGTGGCCGTTCGTGCTGCTTTCGATGGTGATGCTCGGACGCGTGTGGTGCGGCGTGCTGTGCCCCGAAGGTGCGCTCACCGAATTCGCCAGCAAGTTCGGACGCGGCTGGGCGATACCGCGCTGGATGCGCTGGGGCGGCTGGCCTTTCGTGGCCTTCGGCCTCACCACCATCTACGGGCAGATGGTAAGCGTCTACCAGTACCCCAAGGCGGTGTTGCTGGTGCTGGGCGGATCGACGCTCGGCGCGATGGTGATCGGCTTTCTGTACGGGCGCGAAAAGCGCGTCTGGTGTAAATATCTCTGCCCCGTGAACGGGGTTTTTGCGCTTCTGGCGCGTCTCGCGCCGTTCCGCTTCAAGGTCGACGAAGACGCGTGGCGCAACTCGTACACGCACGGCGAGCACGGCGGCCATCGCGTGATTCCCGTCAATTGCGCGCCGCTCGTGCCGCTGCGCAATATGAAGGGCGCCGCGCAATGCCATATGTGCGGCCGCTGCAGCGGTCATCGCGACGCCATTGCGCTGACGTGGCGCTCGCCCGCCGAAGAAGTCGTCGAACTGGGCGACAGCCAGGCCAACGGCTGGGACACCGCACTGATTCTGTACGGACTGCTTGGTATTGCCATTGGCGCGTTTCACTGGACTGGCTCGCCGTGGTTCATCGGCATGAAGCAATGGCTGGCGGGCTGGCTGATCGATCGCGATATCACCTGGCCGCTCGATACCAACGCGCCATGGTTCCTGCTCACCCATTACCCGGAGCAGAACGACGTGTTTTCGTGGCTCGACGGCACGATGATCGTTGGCTATATCGTCGCCACCGGGCTTGTGTATGGCACGGCGCTGTTCGCGATTCTCGCGGCCTCCACAGCGACGCTTGGGCGCTTCGAGATGCGCCGTCTGCATCACTTCGCGCAGGCGCTGATTCCGCTGGCTGGCGCGGGCGTGTTTCTCGGTCTGTCGGCTACGACGTTGTCGCTGCTGCGCGCGGAACACGTGCCGCTCGACTGGGCGACCGAGGTGCGCATCGCGATTCTCGTCATCACGAATCTGTGGAGCGCGTGGTTGGCCTGGCGTGTCACGGGTCGCTACAGCACGCGCTTCTGGCAGCGTGGTCTCGCGATGCTGGGCTTCGCGCTCGCGCTCGCCGTGGTCGATAGCGCGTGGTGGCTGATGTTCTGGGGCTGGACGCGTTGAGCCTTATTCCTGCGGCGCTGATATAGGCGGTATACGCCGCATTGGGGCGTCGTAGCGCAAGTGTGGGTGCTACTCTCAAGAAACCGGGTCGACTTAGTGTCGCCCGGTTTTTTACTTTTTGGAGACACGCATGCGAACGCGAGCAGTACTGACCGATGAAGACGTGATCCGGGTAGCCGACGCAGCCGTCGCGCATGCCCGCGCGAATGAATGGAACGTGACGATCGCGATCGTCGACGATGGCGGGCATCTGCTGCATCTGCACCGCCTCGACGGCGCGCCGCCCATCAGCGCCGAGATTGCACCGGGCAAAGCGCGCACGGCGGCGCTCGGGCGGCGCGAAAGCAAGGTGTACGAAGAGGCGATCCGTCAGGGCCGCACGGCGTTCCTGAGCGCGCCGATGACGGCGATGCTCGAAGGCGGCGTGCCGATCATCGTCAAGGGCGACGTGATCGGCGCGGTGGGGGTGTCGGGCGTGAAGTCCGAACAGGACGCGCTGATTGCGCAGGCGGGCATCGCTGCGCTGAACGTAGATTAAGGAAAGGGTTTACGAGAAGGGGGAGGTCGCGGTTATAATCGCGGCTCGGTATCGCTGATTCACATAAACGCGAACCGCCGCTGCCTTCCCCATGCAGCACAAAAAGCAACACCGGCAACATCTTCAAAAAGCAAAAGCCGCGGACTTTGCCGCGGCTCTCACCAGGGCGGCTACGCTTCGCGCACCGCTCCCGTATTCCAGGTGAGAACAAAAAAATGGCTTGGCTTGCTGTGACGGCCGGCTTGAAGCTTGAAGGATGTATGCACGAAGGGGTCTAGATCTCGCGTGCAAGCCGTCGTTGCTGGCTACTGCCCAACGCCTCTCGATGGAGGCGGTCCCCACAATACCCGGTACTAAAAATCAAACCTCACTTGGTGAGAATCAGCTTGCCCAATCGCGTGGCGCGTAGCTGATAGGTCTCGCCGTTGTGCAGGATGCTCACATGGCTGCGGCCTTGCAGCAGGGCCGTGCTGTCCAGCGAGCGCTCGCTGCTTGCGGGCGTGTTGCTGGCCGGTTCGGTGGTACGCGTGACGGTGACGGGAGCGCTTGCCTTCGGTGCTCGCGGGCCGGTCAACGCGGAGCCCGAGCGGCGCAGGCTAAGTGTTGATGAGCGGTTAAATTCAGTCATGAACGTGACGGGCTGTCTGTGTCTCGATTCGATGAATGAATTCTAAATGATAATTGTTCTTATTTTCAATTGCGATAAATTGATCGAAATCGGGTAGCGATAGCTTTATGCCCGATGCGCCCGTACGTCCCTGAAAAAACAACGCCCGGCGCAGGGCCGGGCGTTCGATGGAAACTTCAGTGCAGCGGCGCTTCCGGCTCGCCCGGACCCTGCACGTACTGGCGGATCAGCCGCACGGTGTCGATGTCCGACTCGCGATAGGCCGATTTCACGATCTCCGACGTCTCGTGCTCCTCGCCCGTCTCGGCGGTCGGCAGGGTGGTGCTGTACTCGAAGCGCAGGAACAGCTGCAGCGCGTCGGGCTCCTCGATCGTCATCGTGAGCGAGCCGCCCACGTACTCGGCGGTCGGGAGGATGTCGTAGCGCACGCTCTCGTTGGGCGCGAACGTGACGCGGTCGCGCACGGTGGCGTGGCCGTAGTGCAGCTCGCGCTCGAGCGTGTCGCCTGCGCGGGCAAGGATCGTGCAGCTATCGAGCCCGAGCACGAAGAGCTGCGGCTGTTCGGCGCGCAGCACGAGGCCCTCCCAGAGCTGCTCGCGCGTCATCGGCTGCACGAGCGGATTCGTCGGGTCGTTGATCTGGATAAGGTGTTCGAAATTCAAGGCGACGGCTTCCTGTGATGTCCGTCCGCTTTCACGCGGCGACAAGTCCCGAGCGGATCTGGATCGAGTTCGTGAGGACCTTGTGGACCGGGCAGGCGTTGGCGATCTGCAGCAGACGCTCGCGCTGCTCGTCCGAAAGCGGGCCTTCCAGCGCGATCTGGCGATCGATGGTCGTGCCTTCGCTGCCGGTTTCCATCGACAGCTTCACGCGCACGCCTTCGAGCGGCCACTCCTTGCGCTGCGCATACATCTTGAGCGTGATCGAGGTGCAGGCGCCGAGACTCGACAGCAGCAGCGAGAAGGGCGTGGGCCCACGGTCGCCGCCGCCAAGCGATGCCGGTTCGTCGGCGATCCACGTGTGGGTGCCGTCGTCGAACTGGACCTGATAGTTCGTCGAGCCAATGTGTGCGGTGACTGCGGTGTCGGCCATGCGCGCCTCGCGGACGGAACGGTTGAATGGAATCCGCCGCGCCCGGACTCGAAGCCCGGTGCGCGGCGTGCAAAACCTTATTGTGACAAAAAGCGGCGCTGGCTGTGGGTTAGCCCCGGGTTAGCCTCAGGTTAGCCCCGGCATTGGCCATGTCGCGCATGGCGCATGCCGTCGTCCAGCCACCCTTAGTGCGAGATCCGCCCCATGCGTCCGGCCTGATAGTCGAGCACGGCCTGGCGGATCTCCTGCTCGGTATTCATCACGAACGGGCCGTAGCGCACAACCGGCTCGTTCAGCGGCAGCCCGCCGATCAGCAGCACTTCCACTGACTCCGTCGCATCGGCAGGCGCTGCGATGGTGACAGTTTCGCCGTCGCCCGCGAACGCCACCATCTGCTGCGCGCCAATGGCCTCGCCTTCGGCGCCATACTGCGCGGTGCCCGACACGCCATAGGCGAACACATTCCACGCCGGCGGCACCGGCTGCTCCACGTGTGCGCCGGGCGCGAGCGTGAAGTGCAGATAGAGGATGGGCGTGCGCGTTTCGATGGCCGCCTTTGCGCCCAGCGATTCGCCTGCGATCACCTTGACGGTGGCCTTGCCATCCGCCGAGCGCCCCTGCGGAATGCCCGCATGCGGCATCTCCTGATAGCGCGGCGCGATCATCTTGTCCGAAGCCGGCAGATTCACCCACAGCTGCAGGCCGTGCATGCGGCCGCCCGTGCGTGTGAATTCGGGGTCAGGCATTTCGCTATGGATGACGCCGGCGCCCGCCGTCATCCACTGCACGTCGCCGGGATTGAGCGTGCCCGAATGGCCCACCGAATCCTTGTGGCCGAAGCGGCCCGCGAGCATGTACGTGACGGTCTCGAAGCCACGGTGCGGGTGGTCGGGCGCGCCCTTGGCGGCGCCTGGAGCGTAGTCGGTGGGCCCCATCTCGTCGAGCAGCAGGAACGGATCGAAATCCATCAGCTGACGGGTGGGGAAGGGGCGATGGACGACGAACCCACCGCCCTCGGTGGTGCGAACGGCGGGGAAAACGTGGGCGATCGAGCGGACGGCCGACATGGATATCACCTCGAAAAAATGGGAATTGAGCGATATGCGAAACAAACCGCTATTATAGGTAGCCGATTTGGCCTGTTTGACCGCCTGATCGCAATGGATTGTCCCATCGCTGGAACGACGACATGAAAATCGATTCGCACAACCTGAACGACCTGATGTACTTTTCGCAGGTGGTCGAACACGGCGGATTCTCGGCGGCCGAGCGGGTGCTCGGCATTTCCAAGTCGCGGCTGTCGCGCCGCGTGAGCGAGCTGGAGGCGTCGCTGGGCGTTCGTCTGCTGCAGCGCTCCACCCGCAAGCTCGCGCTCACCGAGGCGGGCGAGCTGTTCTACCAGCACTGCCGCGCCATGCTCGCGGAGGCCCAGGCTGCCGTGAACGTGGTGCAGTCGCTGCGCTCGTCGCCGCGCGGCACCGTGCGCGTGAGCGTGCCGGTCACGCTGTCGCAGACCATCTTTTCGCAGATCATTCCCGAATTCATGCATCGCTTCCCCGAAGTGCGGGTGGTGATGCGCGTGACCAATCGCGTGATCGATCTGTTCGAGGATTCCGTGGATATCGCGCTGCGCGTGCGCTCGGAGCCGCCGCAGAACGCCAACATCGTGGTGCGCCCGCTGTGGCGCACGGAACAGATGCTGGTGGGCGCGCCCAGTCTGCTTGCGCAGAACGCGCCGCCGCTCACGCCCGACGATCTAACGCGTTTCGAGACACTCGATACGCCCACGGGCGACGGTCGTCATGTGTTCCATCTGATCGCGCCGGACGGCACGCGCCATTCCCACGAACATGAGCCGCGTCTTATCAGCGCCGACCTCACGACGATTCGCGAAGCCGCGCTGCAAGGCCTCGGCATCGCCGCGATGCCGGAGATGATGTACGGCGCCGCGCTGCGCTCGGGCAAGCTTTCGCCGGTGATGCCGGGCTGGACGCTGCCGGTGCCGCAACTCTATGCGGTGTTTCTCTCGCGCCAGGGGATGGTGCCGGCGGTGCGCGCGTTCGTCGATTACCTCGTCGAAGTGCTCGACGCCGACAAGAGTCTGCAACAGGAATGTCCGCTCAAGAGCGATATCGATGCGTTGATCGCAAAGAACGGCATCGACGCGAAGCAGCAGGGCGTGACCCAGAGCGGGCAACGTGCTAAGCCCGCAAGCAATATCGAAACGGCTTGAAGCCCTAACTACAGCGCGTGCTACGAAGCTTTGCGAACATGCACGCGCGTGCGCTTGTATGAAGGCTTTTTCTGCGCTCGCCCCACGTTTGTTTTTGACATTTAAGCGTCATCAGCAATCGTTACTTTCAATGGCTTAAGCCTTGTAGTGAGCAAGCGAGAGGCATATATTGAAGTCCTCTCGCCAAGCACCGGTCTTGTGCGGGAATTGATGGCCGCTATCATAGCGAGCCTTCAGGGCCGAACGCGCAGTCCGTGTCGATCACGGCAGTCGCATGTGCCGACGTGAACCGAGCGATTGTCGGGGAGTGTCGCCACCGCCCGAATGCGCCGCGTGCGCACAAAAAAAGGCCTTCATCCGACGATGGAGGCCTTTTACTTTGTACGCCAATAATTCGGCATCCGAATCAAATGATGTAAAAGAAAACGCGCGGCGAAAGGGCCGCGCGTTGGTGTGTTTCTGTGTTGATGCAACGCTCAATGCATCACTTGTGCGCCGGATCGGTCACGAAGCCGAGCTTCGTGAGACCACCGCTTTGTGCAGCCGACATCACCTGCGCCACCTTCTCGTACTGGACCTTGCGGTCCGCGTTCAGGTGCAGTTCCGGCTGCGGTTCCTGCTGGGCGGCCGCCGCGATCTTCGTGCTCAACTGCTCGTCGCTCACGGCATTGCCGTCCCACAGCACCGTGCCGTCCGCTTCGATCGAGACATTGATCTGCGCGGGCTTGGTGTCTTCCTTCTGGCTGCTCGCGTGCGGCAGGTCGATCTTCACGGCGTGACGGATCACGGGGATCGTCACCATGAAAACGATCAGGAGAACCAACATGACGTCGACGAGCGGCGTCATGTTGATTTCGTTCATGAGGCCATCGTCGTCATCGCTGGCAAAAGGGCTCATCGCCATGTTGCTTGCCTCCGCGGATTAGTGGGTGCGTGCGGCGACGCGCAGATTCGCGCTGGCGCCGTTGCCGCCCTTGGCCGTCGACGACAGGCGCGCGCCCGTCACGAAGAAGGCGTGCAGACCGTGCGCGAAGCGGTTGAGCTTGGTGACGATCGCCTTGTTGGCGCGCGTGAGGGCGTTGTAGCCGAGCACCGCCGGGATCGCCACGAACAGGCCGAATGCCGTCATGATGAGCGCTTCGCCGACCGGACCCGCGACCGCGTCGATCGAAGTCTGGCCCGACGCGCCGATCGAGAGCAGGGCGTGATAGATGCCCCACACCGTACCGAACAGGCCGACGAACGGCGCCGTGCTGCCGATCGAGGCGAGGATCGCGAGGCCCGCCTGCATCTTCGCAACCGACTCGTCCATCGTGTCCTTCAGGCAGCGCGTGACCCAGTCCGACACGTCCATGCGGTCATGCAGATGCGGTTGCGTCTGGTGATGGTGATCGGCGGCTTCCTGACCCGAAAGGGCCAGCGCGAGGAACGGATTCTCTTCGCGCGTGCCGTTGCCGAGCTTCTTCACGCCATCGGCGAGATCGTCCGAATGCCAGAACTGCTGTTCGGCGTTCTTCGTGAGGCGCTTGAGGCGCGCGACGTTCCAGCCCTTCACGACGATCACGCACCACGACAGCACCGACATGATGAACAGTGCGAGCGCGATGCCGCGCGTCACGAAATCCCCTTGCGCCCAGACGTGAGCGATACCGTAGTTCTGCATGCTTTTTCCTTTAATTCAATTCATCAAAACAGTGTGATTCTCATTCAGACGCGCCGCGCTGGCAGCGCGCCTGACAGCTGTGCGATTCAATCGTGCAGGCTGAAATCGAACGGTTGCGTGTAAGCCGCGCGCACCGGCTGGCCGTCCTCCAGGTACGGCTTGCAGGCGCTGTTGCGCATCGCGTCCATGGCCGCGTCGTCGAGGCGGCTGTAGCCGCTGGACTTGCGCAGCTCGATGTTCTCGATCTTGCCGGTCAGGCCCACCACGAAGTGCACGAGCGCGGTGCCGGTCTCGCCGCGGCGCTTCGAGAGCGTCGGGTAGTCCGGCTCGACAATGCGGCAGTCGAGGTGCGAAACGTTCTTCGGTGCGGACAGCGCCATTACGGGCTTGGCAGGCGCCGGGGCGGCCGCTTGTGGCGGAGCGGGCGGCGTCGGCGCGGGCGGCGCCGGATCGGCGGGCGCGGGCGTTTCAATGGCGTGCTGCGAAGGCGCGGCGGCGACGGGCAGTGGCGGCGTGGGCGTCGGCTTTAGCTTGGGCTGGGGCCGGGGTTTCTCGCGCTTGACCGGCACCGGTTTGGGCGGCGGCGGAGTGGGCGTGGACTGGATCGCGGCCGGGGCGGCGACCGGCTCGGGTTTGAGCAGCTCGGCCGTGATGGCTTGCGATTCGAGTGCGATGGGCTTGGCGTCGTCGCGGTGCGTGAGCACGACGGCGATGAGCGCGGCGTGCAGCGCAAGAACGATCGCCGTCGCGGTCACGACACGG
>NZ_DASZJJ010000034.1:0-11536 GCF_035948235.1 Paraburkholderia sp.
GGCTCCCCTTGATGCGGCGCACCTTCGCGCCAACCGCCGTCAGCTTCGATTCCATCCGGTCGTAGCCGCGGTCGAGGTGATAGATGCGGTCGATCAGCGTCTCACCGTCGGCGCACAGGCCGGCGATCACGAGGCTCGCCGAGGCGCGCAGATCGGTCGCCATCACCTTCGCGCCCGAGAGCTTTTCGACGCCCGCGATCAGCGCGGTCTTGCCGTCGATGGTGATATGCGCGCCCAGGCGGTTCAGTTCCTGCACGTGCATGAAGCGGTTTTCGAAGATGTTTTCGACCACTTGCGAGGTGCCGTCGGCGATCGCGTTGAGCGCCATGAACTGCGCCTGCATGTCGGTCGGGAACGCCGGGTATTCCGAGGTGCGCAGGTTCACGGCGCGCGCGCGCTCGTGCATGCGCACACGCATCCAGTCGTCGCCCTCTTCGATCGACACGCCCGCTTCGCGGAGTTTGTCGGTGACGGCGTCGAGGATATGCGGACGCACATTGCGCAACGTGACGTCGCCGCCCGCAGCTGCAACCGCGCACAGGAACGTGCCCGCTTCGATACGGTCGGGAATCACGGTGTGCTGCGCGCCGTGCAGCTTGTCCACGCCCTGGATCACGAGGCGATCGGTGCCGATGCCCTCGATCTTCGCGCCCATCGCCACCAGCAGATGTGCGAGGTCACCCACTTCGGGTTCGCGCGCGGCGTTTTCGATGATGGTTTCACCGTCGGCCAGCACGGCGGCCATCAGCAGGTTTTCCGTGCCGGTGACCGTGATCATGTCGGTGACGATGCGCGCACCCTTCAGGCGCTTCGCGCGGGCTTCGATGAAGCCGTGCTCGATGTTGATCTCGGCGCCCATCGCCTGCAGGCCCTTGATGTGCTGGTCGACCGGACGCGCACCGATGGCGCAGCCGCCCGGCAGCGACACCTTCGCTTCGCCAAAGCGCGCCAGCAGCGGCCCGAGCACGAGGATCGAGGCACGCATGGTCTTGACCAGCTCATACGGTGCCACGAGGCTGTCGACCTTCGAAGCGTCGAGCTGCATGCGCGTGCCGTCCTGCTCGGTGCGCACGCCCATCTGGCTGAGCAGCTTGAGCGTGGTGCGCACGTCCTGGAGGTCGGGCACGTTGTCCAGATGGACGGGTTCGGCGCTCAGGAGGCCCGCGCACAGAATCGGCAGCGCAGCGTTCTTCGCGCCGGAAACGATGACTTCCCCCGCGAGCTTTTGCCCGCCGACGATGACGAGTTTGTCCATGCCTGAAGTTTCCTGATCGTTGCGGCCGGCTTGATGGGTCGCGTCTTGATGAGCGGCGCCGCTGGCTGCGGCGCCTTTATCCTGGGTGATTCGCACTGAGATTCCAGATTATGCGTTCTGCCATTCGGCGGGCGTGAGCGTCTTCATGCTGAGCGCGTGGATTTCCTGACGCATGCGATCGCCGAGCGCCGCATAGACGAGCTGATGGCGCTGGATCAGACGCTTGCCGTCGAACGCCGACGAGACGATCGTCGCGAAGAAGTGCTGACCATCGCCCTCGACTTCGAGATGCTCGCACGCAAGACCTGCCGAGATGTACTGCTTGACCTGTTCCGGAGTCGGCAACGTGGACATGAATAGTGCTCCTGCCTGAATTTCACTTAGTGGCGCAGCTTGTAACCGCTTGCGAGCAGACGCATCGCAATGGTCGCCAGCACCACGAAAAAGACGAAAACGATCGCGAGGCTCGCGAGCGGGTTGATATCGGACAGACCGAAGAACCCGTAACGGAAGCCGTCGATCATGTAGAAGAACGGGTTAAGCCGCGACACCTCGCGCCAGACCGGCGGCAGCGTATGCGTCGAATAGAACACGCCCGAAAGGAACGTGAGCGGCATGATAAGAAAGTTCTGAAACGCCGCGAGCTGGTCGAATTTTTCGGCCCAGATCCCGGCGATCAGGCCGAGCGTGCCGAGAATCGCCGAGCCCAGCACCGCGAAGGCGATGATGTAAAGGGGCGCGGAAAAGCTCATCGGAATGAACCAGATCGTCACGACGAACACGCCCGCGCCAACGGCGAGACCGCGCACGATCGAGGCGAGCACGTAAGCCCCAAACATCTCCCATGCGGCCAGCGGCGGCAATAGAACGAATACGAGATTGCCCGTGATCTTCGACTGGATCAGCGAAGACGACGAATTGGCGAAGGCGTTCTGCAGCACGCTCATCATCACGAGGCCCGGAATCAGGAAACTCGTGTATTCCACGCCCGGATAGACCTCGACGTGCCCGCGCAGCGCGTGGCCGAAGATCGTCAGGTAGAGCAGCGCGGTGATGACCGGCGCCAGCACGGTCTGGAAGGCGACCTTCCAGAAGCGCAGCACTTCTTTGTAAAACAGCGTACGGAAACCGCTCATGCCAGCCCCTCGATCACTTCCGGACCGTTCATCACCTGCACGAAGACGTCTTCCAGATCCGCCTTGCGCACTTCCATCTCTTCGAGCTTGCAGCCGTTCGCGCGGCACAGCGACAGGATGCGCTCGACCTCGTCGTAGCTCGACAAGCGCAGCAGATGCTGGTTGACGTTGCCGTTGGGCAGGTTCGACATGTCGACTTCGAGCGAACGCAGTTCCGTGGGCAGCGCGCCTGCGGAAAAACGCAGATACAGCTGCATGCCCGCGAAACGCTGCAGCAGCGTGCTGGTGCGCTCGAGCGCCACCATCTCGCCGCGACGCAGCATGGCGATGCGGTCGCACAACTCTTGCGCTTCTTCGAGGTAGTGCGTGGTCAACACGATCGTGTGGCCTTCGCGATTCAGGCGCGCGATGAACTTCCAGAGCGTCTGGCGCAGTTCGACGTCCACGCCGGCGGTCGGCTCGTCGAGCACGATCACGGGCGGGCGGTGCACCAGCGCCTGCGCGACCAGCACACGGCGCTTCATGCCACCCGAGAGCGCGCGCATGTTGACGTCGGCTTTCTCGGTGAGATCGAGATTGGCCATGACTTCGTCGATCCACGCGTCGTTATTGCGCAGACCGAAGTAGCCGGACTGGATGCGCAGCGTCTCGCGCACCGTGAAGAACGGATCGAATACGAGTTCCTGCGGCACGACGCCCAGATTGCGGCGCGCATTGCGGTAATCGGTGACGACATCGTGACCGCGCACGGCGATCGTGCCCTCGTCGGCTCGGGCAAGGCCGGCGAGCGCGCTGATGAGCGTCGTCTTGCCCGCGCCGTTCGGGCCGAGCAGCCCGAAGAACTCGCCTTCTTCGACCGTGAAGCTGACGCCCTTGAGCGCCTGAAGCTCTTTGTAGCGCTTCTTGACGTTGCGGATTTCTATGGCTGGCATGACTCAGACGCCGCCCGTTTTGAACGGCGCGGCCGGTAAGTGCATCAATGCTGCGGGGAGGACCGCGGGGAAACCTTATTGGGGACGGCTTTCAGTCGCCTGGACCGTCTGCGCTGCCTTCCGGAAATCCGGGGCAACGCCCAAAAAACGTTTGATTATAGGCCAAGTCGGAAAGCCCGACCCGACCTCGGTCTGAACAGGGAGATTGGGAATGCGCCGGTTTGCAGCAGCGCTCGCGGCCACAAGCCGCAGCGGCGCACGCAACACCGGCGCGCGTCAATGTCGCTCGTGCAGGAGCGTATCGACGCCGTAGGCGCGCGCGAGAGCCGCGAGCGCGGTGGGCAGATTGAGGACGCTAAGGGTGGCGCCGCGTTCGTTCGCGGCGCGCTGCCAGGCGATCAGCACAGCCAGTGCCGACGAGTCGAACTGCGTGAGCGGCGTGCAATCGACGGCGGTGGCGCCCGCCTTGATCTGGGCGAGACCCGCCGAGAGCGCGGCGTTCGCGCTCTCGTGGGTCAGCGTGGCGCCCGTGGCGAAGCGCTCGCTCACGAAGCAGCCTTGCCTGCGGCCAGTTGCTGGTTACGTTGCGTCAGGAACGAGATCAGGCCTTGCACACCGCCCTGCTGGATCTTTTCCTGGAACTGCTGCTGGTAAGCCTGGATCAGCCATGCGCCGAGCACGTTGATGTCGTACACGCGCCAGCCTTGCGGCGTCTTGTACAGGCGATAGTCGAGTTCGATCGGCTGGCCGTTGTTCAGCACGGTCGAGCGGACCACGACATCGGTATCGTCCGGGTTCGCGCGGAACGGCTTGTATTCGATCTGTTGATCGCGGACCTGGGCGAGCGCGCCCGAGTACGTGCGGATCAGCAGCGTCTTGAACTGCTCGATGACCTGCTGTTGCTGGTCGGGCGTCGCAGCGCGCCAGTTACGGCCCATCGCGAGCTGGGTGGTGCGGCGGAAGTCCGTGTACGGCAGGATCTTCTCGTTCACGAGCTGCGTGATCTTGGTGATGTCGCCGGACTGGATCGACTTGTCGCCTTTGATCTGGTCCATCACCTGCTGCGTGATGGTCTTGACCATCGCGTCAGGATTGCTGGTGTCGACGGTCTGCGCGGACGCAGAACCGGCAAACCCGGCAAACGCAAAAAACATGGCAAAAAGCGGAGACAGAAAGAATTTTTTCATATCGAGTCCTGCAAGATGGGGAAATACGCCCCGTTGGACGCCAACGATATCACGCGAGTTCTATCGCGCTGAGTCAAGAAGTGCCAGGAAACTGCGACAAGCGTATCGACTTGTTACGTCAGACGTGTGGCTACGGGGCGCCGGCGCAGAAGGCAGCAATCTACGGAAAGATTGCTGCCCGCACCGTAAGTCTTGTTCAAGCTCTGCTCAATGCAGACGCAGCAGCCCCGGATAACCGATGCGCGCCGGCGGCACCATCTGGTCGCCAGGCACAGTGGTCGCCGAAGCGCCGTTCGGCGCCTGCGCGCCCGACGCCGCTTGCGGCGCGGCAACGCCAGCCGGGCCTTCAAGCGTGGCAGGCGCGGTGGTCGGGCCATTCGGGTAGGCCGGCGGCATGCTGGCCGCGCTCGGCGTAGCAGCACGCGCGGTGCCCGAAGCCGGGACAGCCGCTGCCGCACCCGATGCAGGCGCCGCACCAGCAGCACCAGCAGCACCTTCGTCCGGTTCGCCGTAGTTCGGCGGCGGAGCGCCATCGCCGTAATCCGGCAGGCTCGACGACGACGCGTGGCCATCGGAAAGCTGATAGCGGCGACGCTGCAGATAGGTGTTGCGCACGAACGAATACTTGTCGATCGCTGCGCCTTCGAGCAGGTCGCTTGCGCCCAGCAGATTCGCCCGCGTGCTGACGATGTTCAGCCCATAAAGGCCCCAGGACACGGCCGACGAATCGATATAGCTGATCGGGTTGATGAAGTAGTTGCCCACCAGCCCCACGCCGTCACGCACCGTGCTCGGGCCGAACAGCGGCAGCACCAGATACGGACCCGCCGGCACGCCATAGTGGCCGAGCGTCAGACCGAAGTCCTGGTTGTGCTTGGGCAGCTTGGCGAGCGTCGCGACGTCGAACAGACCGCCCACGCCGAACACCGTGTTGATCACGATCCGCATGATGTCTTCGACACCGTCGGTGATCTTCAGCTGCAGGAAGTTGTTGGCGGCGTTGTAGACGTCGCCGATGTTCGCGAAGAAGTTCGTCACGCTGTCACGCACCGGTTGCGGCGTGATCTTCACGTAACCTTTCGCGACCGGCTTGAGCGCGTACTGGTCCACCTTGTCGTTAAACGTGTAGACCGTGCGGTTGAAGCCTTCCCACGGATCGTCCTTCGACGGCGTCTGCACCGTCGAGCATGCCGTCAGCGCGAGCGCCGCAACGCCGATCGTGATGGCGCGCATGCGTGTGGTGATCATCTGTTGTTCTCCTTATTGGGCCGCCGCGCCGGAGCCGGCCTGCGCCGGCGCCGGTGCAGGCGCGCTTGCGGCACTTTCGCCGCCCGCTGCCCCGCCTGCCGCCCCGTTCGCGGCCCCGTTGCCTGCGCTGCTACCCGCGCTGCTGCCAGATTTCGAGGCGCCCGAATCGGCCGCCTTGCTATACAGGAATTGACCGATCAGGTTCTCGAGCACGATCGCCGACTGGGTCATGGCGATAGTGTCGCCGCTCTTGAGCATTTCGGTGTCGCCGCCCGGCTCCAGACCGATGTACTGTTCGCCGAGCAGGCCCGACGTCAGGATCTTCGCCGACGAGTCCTTCGGGAACTGGTACTGCTGGTCCAGATTGATGGTGACGAGCGCCTGATAGGTGTTGCTGTCAAAGCCGATCGACGCCACCCGGCCCACCGTCACGCCCGCGCTCTTGACGGGCGCGCGCGGTTTGAGGCCGCCGATGTTGTCGAATTTGAGCTTCACGCTGTAGGTCTGCTGGAACGAAAGCGAGCTCATATTGCCGGCCTTCAGCGCGAGAAACAGCAGCGCAATGAAGCCCAGCACCACGAACAGGCCGACCCAGAAGTCGAGAGCAGTCTTTTTCATCGTCATCCCAATGAGAATCCGTTGCGGCGGCGCCAGGGTTCAGGCGCCTGCCGCGTGGCCCGCGCGCCGCCTTCGGGCTGGCGCGCTTCGGGCCTGAGCTTTAGCTGAACATCAGCGCGGTAAGCAGGAAGTCGAGGCCGAGCACCGCAAGCGATGCATACACCACGGTCTTGGTCGTCGCGCGCGACACGCCTTCGGGCGTGGGTTTCGCTTCGTAACCCTGGTACAGCGCGGTGAAGGTCACGGCAAAGCCGAACACGATGCTCTTGATCACGCCGTTGCCGACGTCCTTCCAGACATCGACGCCGCCTTGCATCTGCGACCAGAACGCACCCGCGTCCACGCCGATCAGCAGCACGCCCACGACGTAGCCGCCCAGAATACCGACCGCGCTGAAGATCGCCGCCAGAATGGGCATGGCGATCACGCCTGCCCACATGCGCGGCGCGACCACGATGCGCACGGGGTCGACCGCCATCATTTCCATGGCCGTCAGTTGCTCGCCCGCTTTCATCAGGCCGATTTCGGCCGTGAGCGACGTGCCCGCGCGGCCTGCGAACAACAGCGCCGTAACCACGGGACCGAGCTCGCGCACGAGCGAGAGCGCCACCAGCAGCCCGAGCGCCTGCTCCGAACCATAACGGTTGAGCGTGTAATAACCCTGCAGACCCAGCACGAAGCCGACAAACAGCCCCGACACCGCGATGATCAGCAGCGAATAATTACCGACGAAGTGGATCTGCTTCGTGACAAGACGC
Organism: Paraburkholderia sp.; assembly: GCF_035948235.1. Taxonomy (GTDB): domain Bacteria; phylum Pseudomonadota; class Gammaproteobacteria; order Burkholderiales; family Burkholderiaceae; genus Paraburkholderia. The sequence continues at coordinate 7,135 of NZ_DASZJJ010000034.1, forward strand.
GGACGGCGCAGCAGCGGGAAAAATTCCAGCACGAGGCGCGCGAAGAAACGCGTGGCGTGGCCCGCGCGCGTGATCGAATCGAGCACGCCGCGGCCGATCGAACTGATGGCGCCGATCATGAACGGCCTCCGCCAATGCCGAAGTCCGCGTCGAGCGGCACGTTCGTCGGGTAATGAAAGCGGAACGGGCCGTCCGGCGCGCCGTCGATGAATTGACGCACGATCGGATCGGTCGAGGCGCGCAGTTCCGCAGGCGTGCCCTGCGCCTGCACTTTGCCGTTCGCGACGAAGTAGACGTAATCGGCGATGGCGAACGACTCGGGCACGTCATGCGTGACGAGAATCGACGTCGCGCCGAGCGCGTCGTTAAGCGTGCGGATCAGGTTCGCGGTAATACCGAGAGAAATGGGGTCGAGTCCTGCGAAGGGCTCGTCGTACATCATGAGTTCGGGGTCGAGCGCGATGGCGCGAGCGAGCGCCACACGGCGCGCCATGCCGCCCGAAATCTCCGAAGGCGCGAGATCGCGCGCACCGCGCAGACCCACGGCGTTGAGCTTCATGAGCACGAGGTCGCGGATCAGTTCTTCGGGCAGATCGGTGTGTTCGCGTAGGGCAAAGGCGACGTTCTCGAACACGGACATATCCGTGAACAGCGCGCCGAACTGGAACAGCATGCCCATTTTGCGGCGCAGCGCGTAAAGGCCTTCGCGCGTCTGCGCGCCGACGTCCTGGCCCTGAAACAGCACCTGGCCGCGCTGGGCGCGCACGAGGCCGCCGATCAGGCGCAGCACCGTGGTCTTGCCGCCGCCCGAGCCGCCCATGACCGCGACCACCTGCCCGCGGCCAAAGCGCATGTTCAGTCCGGACAGGACGAGCCGGTCGCTATAGCCGAAATCGACGTCGCGCAGCTCCAGAAGGGTCTCAGAGGGTGAGGGCACGTAGGCTGACTAGTCCATTAACACGAAGGCGGGATTATAGGGCCATCGTGAAATTGCTGCCGTGATGCGCCCATGACCCTTGATGTGGCAACAGCGCCGCCTGGCGCCGGTTGCCGCTCGCTCCTCGCCGCTTCGCGCCCCCATTAGACCGGGTGCGCGACTTGCGGCGAGGCCGGGCCATTATTGCGTAAACGCTTTGCGCAGCGCAGCAACGGCGGCAGCCGGATCGGCCGCCTCGGTTACCGCGCGCACCACGGCGGCGCTCCCCGCGCCGGTGGCGAGGACTTCAGGCAGCACGGCGCCGTCGATGCCGCCGATTGCGACCATCGGCACCACGCCGTCGAGCAGTTGCACGTAGCGCGCGAGACGCTTCATGCCTTGCGGAGCCGTCGGCATGCTCTTCGTGGTGGTGGCGAACACCGCGCCGCAGGCGATATAGCTCGGGCGGAAGTGCAGCGCCGTGAGCATTTCGAAGTAGCCATGCGTGGACAAACCAAGGCGAATGCCCGACGCGGCCAGCGCGCCCAGATCCGCCTCGCGCAGATCCTCCTGGCCGAGGTGGACGCCGTAGGCGCCCGCGGCCATCGCCGCCTGCCAGTGGTCGTTGATGAAGAGTTGCGCGTCGTGCTTGCGGCCCGCCGCGACGCAGCGCTCGATCTCGCGCGTGAGTTCCGGCGATTCGACTTGCTTGCTGCGCAGCTGCACGGTCTTCACGCCGAAGTCGAGCACGCGCTCCACCCAGTCGGCGCTCGGCAGCACCGGGTAGAGGCCGAGCTTTTGCGGGCACGTTGCGAACGGCCGCGCGGGCGCATCGGGCAGGCCGAGCACACGCGGGAAGCGCGCGATATCGACAGGCCATGCGTCGGCTTTCTGTTCGTCGCCGTCGCGCCAGGCGAGCGCCAGCACCAGCGCGTCGTGCGGATCGAAGCCGCAGTCGAGGAACGCCGCCAGCGCGGGAATCCAGTCTTCGGCCAGCGAGCCTGCCAGTTCATAACGCTCGCCGCCCAGGTGCAGCGTAACGAGCGCGGCTTGCGGGTCATCCCCCTTCGCCTCGATCACGCCCGCGCCTTCGGTCATCCAGCGCGCGATGCTCGCCAGATGCGGTGCGGCGTCGGTCACGATGATCAGATCGCCGCCATTGGGCGCATCCGGCGGCGTCAGGCACAGGCGCCACGGCGCATGTGTGGGCGGCCAGTCGCCGAGCTTCGCGCGGATGCGCTCGGCGCTTTCGGTGAGTTCGTCGGCGGGCGGCCAGAACAGTTCGCGGTCTTTCAGTTGCAGCGTATTCGTCATTACTTGCCTCCATCCTGGTGCCAGAACGGCATGCCGACCACGGGCGTGCTCGCCACAGCGGCTTCGCGTTCGGCCATCGGCCCGGCGAGATACGCCGTGCGCCCCGCCTCCACACCCAGCGCGAAGGCGCGCGCCATCGCTTCGGGATGCGTGGCTTGCGCAACAGCCGTATTGAGCAGCACGCCGTCGAAGCCCCACTCCATCACCTGGGCCGCATGCGACGGCAGGCCCAGACCCGCATCGACAATCAGCGGCACGTCGGGCAGGCGCTCGCGCAGCACGCGCAGGCCGTAGGGATTGATCACGCCCTTGCCGGTGCCGATGGGTGCGCCCCACGGCATCAGCGCTTCGCAGCCCGCGTCGAGCAGGCGGCGACCAATCACGAGGTCTTCCGTGCAGTACGGCAGCACTTTGAAGCCGTCCTTCACGAGCCGCGCGGCGGCTTCGATCAGGCCAACCGGGTCGGGCTGCAGCGTGTAGTCGTCGCCGATCAGTTCGAGCTTGATCCAGTCGGTTTCGAACACTTCTCGCGCCATATGGGCCGTGGTCACGGCCTCGTTGACGGTCAGGCAGCCGGCGGTGTTCGGCAAGAGCGGCACGCCGTGGCGCTTGAGCAGATCGAAGAAGCCGGCTTCGGCGGTGCCGTCGTTCATCTGGCGGCGCAGCGCGACGGTAATCATGCCGGGGCGCGCCGCTTCCATCGAATCGGACAGCGATTGCAGCGACGGATAGCGCGAGGTGCCGAGCAGCACGCGGCTCTGGAAAGTTTCGCCGTAGAGCGTGAGCGCGTCGGCGGTGTGTTGGGTGGTCATGGCGGGGAATCCTTGGCGGGTGGCGTGGGCGATGGGCGGCGCGAACCGGACATCAGCCGCCGGCCACCGGGCTCACGATGTCGAGACGGTCACCCGCCGACAGCGTGCGCGCGCCATGCTGGCCACGCGCGACGAAATCGCCGTTCACGGCGACGGCGAAGGGCGGACGCGCGCCGAAAGCGGCAAGCGCATCGGCGACGGTCGCCCCCTCGGGCAGCGTGAGCGGCTTCTGGTTGATCTGAATGTCCATGGCAAAAACGTCTAAAACGCGGGTGACTACGTTGAATCGTGGCGAGGCGCAAAACACGCGCCCCGGTTCTTTTTTCGGGCTGCTCAAGCGTGAGCGTGCTCGCTTTGTCCTTGCGTCGTATGCAGCATCGAGGCCCAGCGCGACTCGCCGCGCAGCGCCTCGAAGGCGTCGGCATCGGCAAGACGGCCCGCCAGCATGGCTTCGGCCACGCGCACCGCTTCGTCGGCGACGGCGGGGGCGATCATGAAACCGTGGCGGTAAAGGCCGTTCACGCGCAGCGTCGCGTCACCGTCCCAGATCAGCGCCGGACGATGATCGGGCAGCGTCGGGCGGACCTGCGAGTTCAATTCGAGAATGCGCGCCTCGCCGAACGCCGGATGCACGGCAAAGGCCGCGCTGAGCAATTCGAGCGCCGAGCGTACGCTCACCGGCGAGCGGTCCTCGCCCTCGATTTCGGTCGCGCCGATCACATAGAGGTCGTTTTGCTTGGGCGCGATATAGAGCGGATAGCGCGGATGCAGCAGGCGCACCGGGCGCGTGAGGCCGATGCCCGGCGCGTGCACGCGCGCCACTTCCCCGCGAATGCCACGCAGCGCGGGCAGCACAGGCTTGGCGCCGAGACCGCGGCAATCGATCGTCACGCGCGCGGGCGGCAGGTTGGCGTCGTCGACGCTGGTGTGCCAGTGCGTTTGCACACCGCGCTGCGCGAGGCCCGCCGCGAGCGCCGCGAGCGCCTGACGGTTATCGAGCTGGCCTTCGCCGTCGAGCAGCCAGCCGCGCGCGAAACGCCCGGCGAGCGCCGGCTCAGCCGCGTCGAGCTGCGCGCCCTGGAGCGTGGTGAAGTGAGTGTCGGCGAGTTCGCGCGGCGCGTTGGCACGCACGCGGCGCTCGAACAGCGGCGCTTCGGTGCGATCGGCGTGATGCCAGACCACCAGCGTGCCGTTGCGCTGGAAGAACACCGGCTCGGGCAGCTCGGCCAGAATGCGCGGCCAGGTGTCGAGCGAGGCGACGCCCAGTTCGGTGATCAGCAATTCGGCGACGGCAGCTTCCGCGAGCGGCGCGAGCATGGCCGCCGCGACCCAGGCCGCCGCTTCCCCGCCTTCGGGGCCG
>NZ_DASZJJ010000035.1:0-7371 GCF_035948235.1 Paraburkholderia sp.
TTTGCCGCGCCCAGTGCCGCCACGCGTATGCGCGAATTGACGCGAGAGGCACGCATAAAGCGCCCCGACCCGCACCGGTTTGACCATCACTTCGTTCATGCCCGCGGCAAGACAGGCGCGCAGCGCATCGACATCGGACTGTCCCGTCAACGCGACGATGGGCAGCCGCGCGTGTCCGCTGTCCATCGCGCGAATCAGACGCGCGGTCTCCAGCCCGCCCATGCCGGGCATGTTCAGGTCGATCACCACCGCATCCGCCCTTCTGCCGTCCCTCAGCAGATCGATCACCTGCTGGCCGTTTTCGGCTTCGAGGACTTCCGCGCCGCAGCGCTCCAGATAGCTCTTGGCGATCAGGCGGCTATAGGTGTCGTCGTCGGCAAGTACGATCAGGCGGCCCGCGAAGCCATCGAAGCGCGCGCGTTTGCTGTTGCGCGCGCCGTTCTCCATGATCGACTGCAGCGACGTGAGGAATTCGATCGTGCTGCTGGACTTGCCGATCATGTCGTCCATGCCTGCGTTGCGCGCCAGCATGGCCGCCACACCAGGCGGCTCGACCGACCAGGCGATGATGGGCACGTTCGCATTGGTTTCGTGGCCGCCCGAGCGGATCGCTTCGGTGGCCGTATAACCGTCGATGCCCGGCATGTTGATATCCATCAGCACGAGGTCGATCGTCGGCCCTTCCTGCAACATGGCGATGGCGGCCTCGCCGCTTGCGGCTTCGCTCACGAGCGCCTGCACACCCGTGAAGGCGAGCGCGGCGCGGGCGCGCTGGCTTGCGTCGTCATCGACGATCAGCACGCGTTTGCCCGCGAAGAACTCCGCCGCGCGGGCGAGCATCTGCTGACGCTGCTCCGCAACCTTGCTTTCGGCGACCGGTGGAAACGCCAGCGTGAATTCCGTGAATTTATCGACTTCCGAGCGGCAGCTAATGGTGCCGCCGAACGAGCGCATCGCGCGCTGGCAGTATGCGAGGCCCAGCCCCGTGCCCGCCGCGTTGCCGTGCGTGCGAAACGGCGCGAACAGGTGCGCCATGGTCTGCGGCGCGATGCCCGGCCCCGTGTCGTGCACGGTGACGACGTGCAGATCGACCGTGATCGTCAGCTTCGCGGACTGGCGCGCGCCCATGTGATGCAGCGCGTTACGGATCAGGTTGAACAGCGTGAACAGATAGACCGTTTCATCGACGCCAAAAATGAAGTCTTCGATCACGACCAGCGACACCCGGCCGCGCTCCCTGGCGTCGTTGAAACCATATTCGTCGAGCGCCTTGCGCGTGGTCGCGGCGGCGCTCAGATAGGTCACCTTGTCGGCGCGCAGCGGTTTGGCGCTGACTTCGTCGAGCGTCATGGCGATGATGCGCAAGCCGCGGTCGATGGCAATCTGGCCATGCGCGAGATGTTGCGAAAGCGACGCCATGTGAGCGGACGTCTGCGCCGGCGTGTCGCGCACCGGGTCCATGCCGCCAAGCCCGTCGTCGATGCGATCGAGCACGTAGCGCAGCTGGCTCAGCGGGTTGCGCATCTCGTGCGCGATGGTGCCCGCGAGCGCGCGCAGCGCCTCGCTTTTCGCCTGGGCCGTGATGCCCTTCATGTTGCTATGGCTGAAGGTGGTGCCCGCGCAGATGCCAAAGGCGAACACCGGCAGATAGACAAACAGCAGCAGATGCGAATCGACCTGCAATGCCGCAGGATCGACCAGCGCAATGCAACCGACGGCAAGACCAATTCCGATCGCCAGATTGACCGTCAACGCGATATACGACGGGAAGATCGCGATCAGGAAAAAGACCATGCCCAGTTCGGCCATCGACCAGAGCATCGAGTAATGACCGGAAAGCAGGTACCAGGTGAAAAAGAACGGCAGCGTGTACGCCACCGTTCCGAAGTAATACCAAGGCAGGAAGCGCTTGAGGGAAGCGGGCCAGAAACGCCGCAACAGCAACAGCAGGCACGCAAACGAACCGATAAAGCGCATCAGCGCATTCTCGTTAGGCTGCGGATCGACGAAGGTCCACCAGAACCAGTAAAGCGGATGGCCGAATGTCCCAATCACGCCGACTGCGAGCACGCTGTAGTCCGAGACGTGATAAGCGTCGCGAACTCGCTGCATGACCAGACGGGCGCCCCCTGCAATGGCTTTCATCTCACTCTCTTTTTTGTCTTGCTGCCTCAGAACCGGAAGCTGCTCACGTTGAACGACATGCCGGCGCTGCCGACCCAGCATGCGGCCCGGTCGCCGCGCTTGAGCCTGCCGCTTTCCTTGGCCATCGCCAGCGCGGCGGGAATCGACGCAGATACAAGATTACCGGTCTCCGGATAGATGTGGAACATCTTGTCCTCGACCCCGGCTTTCACGCCGTAGCCATGCCATGCAGCCTTCGATGACGCATGCGTGAAAACCACGTCGATCTCCGATTTCGGCACCTTGAGCTTGCCAAAAACTTCAGTGATTTCATCCGAGTTCTTGTGCAATTCATGGCCGTACGATGTAAAGCGCATATCGCCATTACGGCCAACCCTTTCGGTCGGGTGGCAGTAGCCCTCGTAGCCGTGAATCGGAATCGTGCAGAAGTCGGCGGCGGCGGGCTTGCCGCGAAACACGAACTCGAAATTGTCCGGCTCGTTCGGCACGACCAGCGTGGCGGTCGCAGCTTCCCCGATCGTGAAGGATGGTAGCGTGTATTCGATCTGCGCGTGATGCTTCAACGCGAAGTTCGAGGGATAGAGCGGGCCGCCGGCGAGCATGTTGAATTCGGCGTTTACGATCAGGGCATTGCGATACTGGCCGGTCTTGAAGAGGCTGTCGACCAGCGACATCGCGCGGGTCCAGCTCATGCAGGCGTCCACCACGTCGAAGCATTCGGCGTTCATGAAGCCCAGCGCGCCGGCCATCATGTGGCTGTTGCCCGGTTCGAGAAAGCCGCGCCCGATACCGACGAAAACCAGCAGCTCGATATGCTCGGGTCGCAGATAGCTTTCTGAAAGCGCCTGGCGCGTGGCCATGGCGACATGGTCGATGGGCGACTCGTGGCTGCCGCACCAGCGGCGGGTAACGAGTCCGCTGCGGTCGAGCAGGGTTTTGATGGTCCGCAGACTGCGATCGATCTCGCCATCGAATCCGACCGAGTGCGAGCGGATCATTTCAATGACCTCTTCGTTCGTGACTACTTTCGAAGGCAGACTGACGGCGATGTTCTTGATAAGCATGACTATCCCAGGAAAATCGTGATTGATGAGTAAAACGGCACGCGCTTTTCGCCATGTCCTTCGGCCCCGTGGCCAGGCAAAAAGCGCCCCCATCGTGTATCACGTTTTCCTTTTCGTTCGCCCAGGTAAAACTTTCCATGGCGAACAATGGACTCAGCATGCATCCAGCGCCCAGGACGCCACCTCGCGGCGCGCCGGACAGGCAATCACCTTGACCTCGCGCCGCCCCTTCCCTGCCTCGTCCCCCGCTTTGTATCCGGCTTCGTCGAGCAGCCAGCCGCGCTCCTCCAGCGCCCGCACACGTTGGCGCAATGCAATCTGCAAGGCGTCCGACTTCACCGACACCTCGTTTTGCCATCCTTGCGGCACGAGTTCCGGGCGAATGCGTTCGAGCACAGCGTGATCCTCCGCGAAAATCCGCAGATTGCGCGCGCGAAAACGCCCGTCGAAAATCGCCTGTTTCAGAAACGTGCGGCCCATCATCCAGTACGTGCGCGTATGCAGCGCATCCACAGGCACATGCGCCGAGGCGATGAAAATCCGCCAGCCACGGCCGGGCGCAAGTTCGAGCGTGGCGCAAGGGCCGCTCAGGTGGAAACCCGTCTGCGTGACGACATCGACGTGCTCGCCCGTCGGCGTGCGGCGCAGCAGTCCACGACGCACCGGGCGGCGCATGACGAGTCGCGCGTGCGCGCTCCAGGCGTCGGCCTCGCTCACTTCGACACGATCGATTTCGGGCCGGTCGGGCGCACCGAACGAACTGCCGTGCACGAACGGCGCATGCGCGAAATCCAGACCGTTCTCGACGATGCGTTCCCAGTTGGCGCGCCAGTCGAAAGTGCCGCGCACGACACGCACGTTGGGATCGTCAGCCCAGTCGAGCGCGGGCAAAGGCGGGCGTTCGACTTCGGGCAGATCGCCCAGGAACGCCCACACCCAGCCATGCCGCTCGATCACGGGATAGCCGTCCACGCGCGCCCTGGCCGGCACGCGCGCGTCGGGCTGCGCGGGAATATGGGTGCACACGCCGTCGCCGCCGTAACGCCAGCCGTGATACGGGCACTGGACCTCGCCGCGCACGCGGCGGCCCGCGCTGAGCGATGCGCCGCGATGGACGCAGATATCGGAAAGCAGGCGCGCGACGCCCGCGTCATCGCGAAACGCCACGAAGCGATGACCGAGCATCGTGACAGGCATAAGCGCGTCGCGCAGATCGGCCGAAGCGGCCACGACGTACCAGAGATTCTTGAGCATGAACGGTGTGCGGCAAGGCGCATGGAAGACGATGAGACCAGCGGGCGATTGCGCCCCACTAGCCATATCGCGCCAGTCTAATACGCACGCCTGGCACACGACATCTTCGCGCGCAGGGATTTGATGTTTTCAAAAGCCGCGCGCCAGAAAAAAACCTGCCGTCCCTCGCGGACACGGCAGGTGAAGAGCGAGACGGCGGGGGAGGCCATCTCGGGACCACACGCGAGCGCGCGCGTGGCGCGCGCATCGGCTGAATGCGGAATAAACGGCTGGCGGGCCGCGTTTGCCAGTAAGGAAACGGAAGTAAAAACCTCGACCGCCGTCACATGACGCGACACAAAAATGCGCCGCCGGCAGGAGCGTGTGATGCAACGTAAGGCAAGCATAGCGGCTGCTTTTCTCCGCGCGGCGTGCCTGGCCGAAAACGCGGCGATCTTGACGGATAAGGGCACGATGACCCGCCCTTTTACAGTGCGCCATTCGCGTTTAAACGCCATCTGGACCGGGCGAAAGGTGCGTGCGCCAGGAGAAAAGCGGGTTTGTTGCGCAGCAACGTCCGCAACCGCACGAAGCGATCGCGCACGCAGGTAGATGATGGGCGCAGCTTGACGCCGACCTGGTGTTTGCCAGCACTGTGCGCAGTCCTACGCGCTATCGCGACAAAGGGACGGAGTGCGGCGGCGGTGCCAGGCACCGGATTTGCGGTGCAACACGGTAAGAACTTCACCGGCGCGATAAGCGACCGGTACGAATGCCTGAACTGAGCGGTCAAACCGCGCCTGCTCGAGGATTCGCCTCGAAGAACACGGCTCTAGACTGGTTCTGCATTCAAACCAACGATTGGGGATGGCAATGCGCGTAACGAACTGGATTCTGGTGCTCGAATGTGCCTACATGGAGTTTTCGAGCTGGCGCGGCAAGAACGTGTACCGGCGTACCGTGGCGTACGACCGCGTGGTGTGGTGCTAAGCGGGAGAGGAAAACCGTGAGTACGGAGCCTCTCCCAAAGACGCACCAATCGCCTCAAACGCAATCGCGTGCGATCAGGCCGGCACGCCCTGCGCGCCTGCTTCGGTTTTACGTTCGCGTTCGCTGACGAGCGCCTCGTATTCGTCGTCGCTCATCACCGCGCCAAGCTGGCCTTCCCACTTCGTCACCACAGCAGCGGCCACGCTATTGCCGAGCACATTGGTCGCCGTGCGACCCATGTCGAGGAACGTATCCACGCCCATGATCAGCAAGAGGCCCGCTTCGGGAATGTTGAACTGGCCGAGCGTCGCCGCGATCACCACCAGCGACGCCTTCGGCACCGCCGCCATGCCCTTGCTCGTGAGCATCAGGATCGCCAGCATGGTGGCCTGCTGCGTGAAGCCCAGATGGATGCCGTAAGCCTGCGCGATAAACAGCGTGGCAAACGTGCAATAAATCATCGACCCGTCGAGGTTGAACGAATAGCCCAGCGGCAGCACGAAGCTCGAAATTCGGCGCGGCACGCCGCTGCGTTCGAGCTGCTCCAGCAGCTTCGGGTAGGCCGATTCGCTGCTCGCCGTGCTGAACGCCAGCAGCATCGGCAAACGCACGGCACGCACGAGGCCGAACACGCGTGAACCCAGCACCAGGCCGCCCGCGCCAACAATCGCGCACCACAACAGCACCAGCGCGCCGATAAACACGCCCATGAAAGTGCCGTAGCTGAGCAGCACGCCCAGGCCCTGAACGGCCACTACGTGCGCAAGCGCCGCGAACACGGCCACCGGCGCGAACGCCATCACGTAGCCCGTGACCTTGAACATCACCGCCGAAATCTGTTCCAGCAGCGCGACGATGCCCTTGGCCGGCTCGCCGATCGCGATGATGCCCAGGCTAAAGAACGCTGCGAACACAACGATCTGCAGGATTTCGTTTTCGGCCATTGCCTGCACGACGCTCTTGGGCACGAGGTGCGTGATGAACTCCTTGAGCGAGATCGAGCCGGCTTGAATGCCGGTGGCCGCGTGGGCATCAGGCAAGGACAGATGCAGGCCCGATCCGGGTTGAAGCCAGTTCGCAACCAGCGCGCCGAGCAGCAGCGAAACGAAGGTCGCGCCCAGGAACCAGGCGATCGTGCGCACGCCGATGCGCCCTACCGCCTTCGCATCGCCCATCCGGCCCACGCCCACCACGAGCGTCGTGAACACGAGCGGCGCAACGATCATCTTGATGAGCCGCAGGAATAGATCGGTGACCAGACCAAAAGCATCAGCGACGGACGCGAGCGTCTGCGCGTCGCCAATCGCGCGATGGCAGGCGTAGCCCGTGGCGATGCCCAGCACCATGCCGATGACGATCCAGGTCGTCAGCTTCAAACGTTTCATAGCGTCTTTTCTCCTCGGCCGATTTATCCGGCCCTACATTCACTGCCTCAGGTTCCGACTGCAAATCAATTGTTGCGACACTCTACTTCTTCGCATCAAGTGTTGCAATCCTGTCAAAAACCCTGGGCGTGCGCGGAGTGAGCGCGCTGGTGAGAAGGTACGGGCGCTAGTCGACTTCCTCTGTGAGCGTGTATTTCCAGTGGAAGGTTCCGAAGGCGCCCGTCCTGGTAGTCATTAGCCTGTTGACGAGACAGGACGCTCAAAACTTGTGTCTGATGCCGGCAACAACAACGTTCTGTGTACCGCTCGTCGATGGCGAGTAGAGGTAAACGTCGGCCACAGCATGCGGTCCGTTCGCCCGCTGAAACACGTCGAACACATAGACATCGGTGCGTTTGGACAAGCTATAGTCAAGCGAAACTTCAGCGCCGTTCCAGTGCGGATTCGCGTTGATGCCACGATAGCGCCCGCTCGTGTAAAGATAGCCGCCGCCCAGTGCAATCGCCGGACTTACCTGCCATGAAAGCGTGAGGTTGTAGTTGTCGAGCGCGAGA
>NZ_DASZJJ010000036.1:0-31158 GCF_035948235.1 Paraburkholderia sp.
CCGGCATGCTCGGCCTGACGGGCGGCATCTTCAACCTGGCCGCCAACCTCGCAGGCATCATCACGCCGCTGGTCGTCGGCATGATCGTGAGCGCGACGGGTTCGTTCGTGTGGGCGCTGGCCTTTATCGGCACGATTGCGCTGGTGGGCGCGGCGTCGTACATCTTCATCGTGGGCGATATCAAGCGCATCGAGCTTTGATGCGAAGGGTGGAGCGCACCCGCACTGGCCTTCGTACGGGCCGGTGCGGGCCATTCCCACCCGATAAAGCCCGACAGGGGCCATGCTAGAATCGGCCGCATCCCTTCCTTACTCGCGGTCCACAGAATAATTATGGCAAGACCGGCGGCTGCGGCCGAACGTAACGACGCTCAATCCGAAAGCCGGCGCAAGTACGATCCCGAGCAGACCAAACGCAATATTCTCGACGTGGCGACCGCCGAGTTTTCGGCGATGGGCCTCGCTGGCGCGCGCGTTGACGCGATCGCCGAGCGCACCAACACCACCAAGCGCATGCTGTATTACTACTTCGGCAGCAAGGAAGGGCTGTACGAAGCGGTGCTCGACAAGGTCTACGGCGACATCCGCGCGCTGGAGCAGGACCTGCATATCGACGAACTCGGTCCCGATGAAGGCCTGCAGCGTCTGGTCGAATTCACCTTCGACTATCACGACCGCCATCGCGACTTCGTGCGCCTCGTGACCATCGAGAATATCCACGGCGCGAAGTACATCGAGCGCCTCAAGACTTTCCGCACCCGCAACGCCAGCGTGATCCGCACGATCGAAGATCTGCTCGCGCGCGGCGTGGCCGCCGGCGTGTTCCGCGACGACATCGATCCCATCGACCTGCATTTGCTGATCAGCTCGATGTGCTTTCACCGCGTGGGCAATCGCCATACCTTCGGCGCGGCGTTCGGGCGCGATCCCTCGCATCCGCGCCTGCGCGCGCGTCACCGCGAGATGATCGTGGACGCCGTCACGCGCTTCGTTCGCAAGTCGGCCTGAGCCTCGCCGGGCGCTGCGATTTGTCCCGAAAATCGACCCGGACGATGGCGGATTAAGGGCGAAACGCCGCCGCGCCGGGTTATCGGCATTCAGCGCCGCTACCACATCCCCGACTTCCCTCATCCCATAAAAGTGCGCAAACGCATTACACTACGGCCCGGAAGCCCGCATGCGCGGGCTTTGCCCGCGCCGTGCGTGCATTCGCGTCCCGTCCGCCGATCCGTATCGGTCTGACCTCGTTGCGCGCGCCCGGCGCTGGTTCACGCCCACCGGATAAGCCCACGCGCAATGAGCACCGCCATGCCCCGTACCGGTTCAGCCGGACTGCCCCGTCAAACCCAGGGTCGCTACACACTCGGTACGCGCATCGTCCTCAGCTTCGGCCTGCTGTTCGTGCTGATGCTCGCGACGGCCGCGATTTCCTGGGAGCGCCTGCGCGCCATCGACGACGAAGCCTTGAGCCTGACGCGCGATTCCGTGCCGGGCCTGTTCTACGCGACATCGATGCGCGCCGCCGCGAACCAGACCTATACGCTCGTCGAGCGTGCCGCTTACGTCGAACCCGATGCAACCGGCATCGCTCGCGTGCTCGGGCAACTGCCGGCCGCCATGAACCAGGTCGAGCAGAACGCCTCGCACTATGAAGCCTCGGTGTACCGCGCCGACGATCGCGCGCGCTATCAGCACTTTCGCGACGCTTACGCCCGTTTCCTGCCGCAACTGATGAACGTGGTGCACGATCTGCCGGCCCAGCGCAGCGCCGCACAGACCGCATTCGTGCAACTGGACGCAAACTGGCGCGAGGTCGTCACGGCCGCCAACACGCTCGTCGAGGAAAACCGCCGCCAGGCCGACGATTCCGCGCAGACCATCCGCAGCTCGGTCACGGGCACGGAAATCACGCTGGCGAGCGCGCTCGGCATCGTATTGCTGGCGGCGCTTGCGACCGGCTACACGCTGCATCGCGCGATCACGCGACCGATGGCGCGGCTCGTCGAAGTGCACGACGCCATGCGCATGGGCAACCTCGCGCAGCGTCTCGAACTGGGCCGCCGCGACGAATTCGGCGTGCTCGAAGACGGCTTCAACCGCATGAGCGACGAACTGGCGAGCCTGGTTGCCCAGGCGCAGAAGTCGTCGCTGCAGGTGACGACCTCGGTGGCGGAAGTGGCCGCCACCTCGAAAGAGCAGCAGGCCACGGCCAGCGAGACCGCCGCGACTACGACCGAAATCGGCGCGACCTCGCGCGAGATTTTTGCGACCGCGCGCGATCTGGTGCGCACGATGGGCGAAGTCTCGACCGTCGCCGAGCAGTCGGCAGTGCTCGCCTCCAACAGCCAGAGCGGCCTCACGCATATGGAAGACACCATGCGCAGCGTGATGGAGGCGGCCGGTTCGGTGAACGCCAAGCTTGCGATCCTCAACGAGAAGGCCGTGAGCATCAACCAGGTCGTGGCGACTATCACCAAGGTCGCGGACCAGACCAATCTGCTGTCGCTGAACGCCGCCATCGAAGCGGAAAAGGCCGGCGAGTACGGCCGCGGCTTCGCCGTGGTGGCGACCGAAATCCGCCGTCTGGCCGACCAGACGGCGGTGGCGACCTTCGATATCGAGCAGACCGTCAAGGAAATCCAGTCGGCCGTATCGGCGGGCGTGATGGGCATGGACAAGTTCGCCGAGGAGGTGCGGCGCGGCATGCACGACGTCCAGGCGGTGGGCGCGCAGCTTTCGCAGATCATCGGCGCGGTGCAGACGCTCGCGCCGCGCTTCCAGGTGGTCAACGACGGCATGCAGGCCCAGGCCACCAGCGCCGAGCAGATCACCCAGGCGCTCACGCAGCTTTCCGAGGCCGCGCAGCAGACGGCGGAATCGCTGCGCCAGTCGTCGCAGGCCATCGACAATCTCACGCTCGTGGCCAACGAGCTGCGCACGGGCGTGTCGCGGTTCAGGATCGAAGCGTGATCCGCCGCATGATCCGCAGCGTCACTTCGCGCCGCCTGAGTCCGGCTTTTTCCTGAACGGAGCGGCGATGCTTTTTCTCGTGTTCGAGCTGGACGGCGAACGTTACGCGCTCGATGCGCGCGAGATCGTGCGCGTGCTGCCCTTGCAGCCGGTGCGCGCGTTCGCGGGCACGCCGCCGTTCATCGCGGGGGTGATCGATCACGAAGGCGCGCCGGTGCCGGTGGTCGACATGGCGCAGCTTGCGCTTGGCCGGCCCGCGCATGCGCTGATGTCCACGCGCCTCGTGCTGGTGAACGATCGCGCCGATCCTCGCACTTCGGAGCCGCGCCGCCTGGCATTGCTGCTCGAATGCGCGACGCGCACCCAGAGCTTTGCGCCCGGCGACTTTGCCGAAGGCGGGATTGCCACGCCCGAGGCGCGCTGGCTTGGGCCGGTCGCGCGCGACACGCTGGGCTTCGTGCAATGGGTGAAAGTCGATCAGTTGCTCGACGCTCGCGTGCGAGCGCTGCTGTTCCCCGATCCGCCAACATGGCAGCGCGGCGAAGACGCCGCCGATCGTCACTCGCCGATGGGGCGCGCGTCATGAGTCTTGCGCGCTTCGAGAACTGGCTGCTGGAAGAAACCGGCATCGACGCCGAATCGCTCGGCGCGCAGGCGCTTGCGCGTGCCGTGGCCGCGCGTGCGGCGGCGACCGTAGGCGTGGACACGGCGAACGGCGCGTCGCACTCAGACGCCATGCACGACGCCTACTGGAGCATGCTGACGACCACCGCCGCCGAGCGCCAGGCGCTGATCGACGCGCTCGTCGTGCCGGAAACCTGGTTCTTCCGCGAACGCGAAGCCTTCGCGGCGCTCGCGCGCGGCGGCATGGAGCGGCTCGTGACGCATCCCGGCGAAGTGCTGCGGGTGCTGAGCGCACCGTGCTCGACGGGCGAGGAGCCGTATTCGGCGGCAATGGCGCTGTTCGACGCGGGCCTCACGCACGAGCAGTTCGGCATCGACGCGATCGACATCAGTTCGGCCTCGATCGAGGCGGCCACGCGCGGCGTCTATGGCCGCAATGCGTTTCGCGGCGATGCGCTGGCGTTTCGCGAGCGCTATTTCCATGCGACGCCGCAAGGCTGGCAGCTTGCCGATGCCGTGCAGCGCGCCGTGCACTTCGAGCGCGCGAATCTGTTCGAATGGCTCGCCGCGCATCCCGTGCGCTATGACTTCATTTTTTGCCGCAACGTGCTGATCTATTTCGACCGCCAGTCCCAGGACCGCGCGATCGGCCTGCTGCGCGCGCGTCTTGCCGATGGCGGGATGATCTTTGTCGGCCCTGCGGAAACGGGTTTGATGATGCGCCATGAATTCGCTTCGGCGCAGATTCCGCTAGCGTTCGGTTTTCGCTGGCCGGGTACAGGCAATGGGAGCGCACAGGCTGCCGATCCGCTGGCGTTGTCGGCGCAGGGCGTACGCAACCCCTACGACGCCACATTGCATACCTCGTTGCGACCGCTGCACGCGGCGCAGCCCACGCGCGCCGCCGCGCTGCCCGCGACGATGAACGCAAGGGCGAGCACAAAAATCGCCACGCCGCCCGTAACGCGCCCGGCAACGCTGGCTTTCGCGGCACCGCAAGCCGCGCCGCCATCGTCGAACATTCCGACACTTGCCGAAGCCCGTCGTCTGGCCGATGCCGGTTCGCTCGACGCCGCCGCGCGTGCCGCCGCCCAGCACGCAGAAACCGCGCCCGACGACGCCGAGGTGTGGTATCTGCTCGGCCTGATCGCCGATGCGCAGGGCGAGGCCGCGCTCGCGCTCGCGCACTACCGCAAGACGCTGTACCTGGAGCCTGGCCACTACGAAGCGCTCACGCATCTGGCCGCGCTGCTCGAAGTGCAGGGCGACACCGATGGCGCGCGGCGCCTGATGCGTCGCGCCGAACGCGCCTCGCAGCGCAGCCCGGGAGGCGCGAATGCGTGACGCCCACGACGCCGCCGTGCAGCCCCTTCACGCCGCGCCGCTCGACGATTGCTGGAACCGCATTGGCGTGCGCGGCGACAACTCGTGCGAGCGCCTCCAGCAGTACGTGCGCTGCCTCAATTGCCCGGTGTTCGAGCAGGCCGCCGCGCGTATGCTCGATCGTCCGGCCCAGGGCACGACCAGCGCGCCGATCTCGCAGCAAAGCACCGCGCGCACCGACGCGGCGAGCCTGCGCCGCGACGGCTCGCTCGTGTTCCGCGTGGGCGCGGAATGGCTGGCGCTGACGGCGTCGGCGTTGCGCTATGTCGGCGAGTCGCGCCCGATTCACTCGTTGCCGCACCGGCGAAGCTCGACGGTGCTCGGCGTCGTCAACGTGCGCGGCGTGCTCACGCTCGCGGCTTCACTTGCCGATCTGCTGCATATCGATGCGAACGCACCGGCCACGGCGATCTCGGGCGCGCGCACCGCCACGCCGCGCCTGCTCGTCACCGAATGGGACGGCGAGACCACCGCGTTCCCCGTCGACGATGTCGAGGGCGTGGCGTACTTCGGCGCCGATGAACTGTTGCCCGCGCCCGCCACGCTCGCACACGCGGCAGGCCGCCATGTGCGCGGCGTGTTCCCGTGGCGCGGCCGCTCGGTGGGCGTGCTTGAACCCGATGCGCTGTTCGGCGCGTTGACCCGGAGCCTGAGATGAGCGACGACGAACTGAGCCGCCGCTCGCTGCTCGACCTGTTCCGCGAGGAGGCGCAAACGCAGACGCGCACGCTCGCGGCGGGCCTGCTCGCGCTGGAGGCGACGCCCACCGACGCCGCCACGCTTGAAGCCTGCATGCGCGCGACGCACTCGCTCAAGGGCGCGGCGCGCATCGTCGGGCTGCCTGAGGCCGTCGACGTGGCGAGCGCGATGGAGGATTGCTTCGTCGACGCCCAGCACGCCTTGCTGACGATCGATGCAGCGCGCATCGACGCGCTGCTGGTCGGCATCGATCTGCTGATGGCGGCGGGCGATGCGTCCGCGCCGCCGCTCGCGCGCGACGTGGTGGATGGCTTTGTCACGCGGCTGGCGAATGGCGGGCAGGCCGTGCCGGCTGCGCCCGAGGCGGCTGAACCGTCAGCGCCGCTCGATCCGGAGGCTTTGCTGATGGCGAGCCTCGCCAGCGTGCAAGTGCCGAAGGAAGAACCCGCCTCCCTCCAGGCCGTGAGCGACTACGCAGAGCCTGTCGCCGCACAGGCTGCAGCACCCCAGGCCAACGCCCAGACCACGAACAGCCGCACTCGCGACAGCGACCGCATGCTGCGCGTCCGGGCAGGCACGCTCGACCGGCTGTTGGGTCTTGCGGGCGAATCGCTGGTCGAGTCGCGCCGCATGCGCCCGTTCGCCAATGGCCTGCTGCGCGTGCGCCGCGCCCAGGGCGACGTGCTCGCCGCGCTCGGCCAGTTCAGCGAGCATCACGGGGAGGCGCTCGGCCACGATGCGCGCGCCGCGCTCGCCGCGATCCGCGAGCAGTTATCCACGCTCGGCGGCCACCTTGCCGAACGTTTCGACGACCTCGACCGTATCGACCGGCGTGGCACCCAGCTCGCGCAGCGGCTCTACGATTCGGCGCTCGAATGCCGCATGCGTCCGTTCAGCGATACGGCGCACGCCTATCCGCGCATCGTGCGCGACCTCGCGCGCTCGCTGGGCAAGCGTGTGCGTTTCGTGATCGACGGCGAGACGACCCAGGTCGATCGCGACATTCTCGACATGCTCGATGCGCCGCTTGGCCACTTGCTGCGCAACGCGCTCGACCACGGTATCGAAGATCCCGACACGCGCCGCCTGCTCGGCAAGCCCGAGGAAGCGACGCTTACGCTCGAAGCGCGGCACAGCGCGGGCAAGCTGCTGATCGCCGTGGGCGACGATGGCGCGGGCGTCGACATGCCCGCGCTCAAGCGCGCGATCATCGCGCGCGGTCTCGCGCAAGCGGATGCGGTCGAAACCATGTCCGAGCCGGAACTGCTCGATTTCCTGCTGCTGCCGGGTTTTTCGATGCGCGAGCGCGTGACCGATGTGTCCGGGCGCGGCGTGGGCCTGGACGCCGTGCAGAACTTCGCCAAGGCGGTGCGCGGCACCGTGCGCATCGAAAGCGCGGCGGCGCGCGGCACGCGCTTCGTGCTGCAATTGCCGCTTACGCTGTCGGTGTTGCGCAGCCTGATCGTCGATGTCGCGGGCGAGGCCTACGCGTTTCCGCTCGCGCATGTGCGTCGCGCGCTGCGCGTGCCGCGCGAGGCCATCGACATGCTCGAAGGCCAGCAGCATATCGTTCACGAAGGGCGGCCGATCGGTCTCGTCACGGCGCGCCAGTTGCTCGGCGCGAGCGACGCCACGGCGGCGGCCAATGCATCGGGCGATGTGAGCGTGCTGCTCATCAGCGACGGCACGGGCCACGACGCCGCGTTCTACGGCATCGCCGTCGACGCTTTCGCGGGCGAGCGCACGCTTGCGGTGCAGCCGCTCGATGCGCGCCTGGGCAAGGTGCGCAACGTGGCCGCCGCGGCACTGCTCGAAGACGGGACGGTGACGCTGATCGTCGATGTCGAGGATATCGTCGCCTCGGTGGCGCGGCTCGTGCGCGAAGGGCAGCTCGCGGGCGTCACGCGCAGTGCGAGCACCGCGGCGCGCGAACGCAAGCGCATTCTCGTGGTTGAGGATTCCTTGACCGTGCGCGAACTGGAGCGCAAGCTGCTCGAAAAACGCGGCTATGCGGTGACCGTTGCGGTGGACGGCATGGATGGCTGGAACACGCTGCGCAACGGCCAGTTCGATCTCGTCATCACCGACGTGGACATGCCGCGCATGGACGGCATCGAACTCGTCACGATGATTCGTAACGACCCGCATCAACGCAACGTGCCCGTCATGATCGTCTCGTACAAGGACCGCGAAGACGACCGGCGGCGCGGCCTGGACGCGGGCGCCGACTACTACCTGACCAAGGGCAGCTTCCACGACGAAGCGCTGCTCGACGCCGTGAACGATTTGATCGGAGAGGCGACCTGATGAACATCGGTATCGCGAACGACATGCCCCTCGCTGTCGAGGCGCTGCGCCACGCCATTGCCGCGCGGCCCGGGCATCGCGTGCTATGGGTGGCGGCCGACGGCGAGCAGGCCGTCGACTTCTGTGCGGCCCAGCAGCCCGACGTGATCCTCATGGATCTCGTGATGCCGAAGATCGACGGGGTGGAAGCCACACGGCGCATCATGGCGCGCTCGCCGTGCCCGATCCTGATTGTCACGAGCAGCGTGGGCGCCAACGCGTGGCGCGTGTATGAAGCGATGGGCGCGGGCGCGCTCGACGCCGTCGATACCCCCACGCTCGCGGGACCCGACGCGCGCAGCACCATGGATCTGCTGCTCGCCAAGATCGACCAGATCGGCCGCGTGAACGGCAGCACCGAAGCCACGCGCGCACCGGCCGCATTTGCCGCCGGGACCGCCACGCTGGCGCCGCTGGTGGCGATCGGCGCTTCGGCGGGCGGACCGACTGCGCTGGCCACCGTGCTGGGCGCGCTGCCCGCGAACCTCAAGGCTGGCATTGTGATCGTGCAGCACGTCGATCAGTCGTTCGCCGTGGGCATGGCCGACTGGCTCGACGGGCAGACCGCGCTGAAAGTGCGTATCGCGAACGAGGGCGACCGGCCCACGCCCGGCGAGGCGCTACTCGCGGCGACCAACGATCATCTGCGCGTGGCAGCGAACGGCAAGCTGGCTTACACTCGCGAACCAGCCGAAACGCCGTACCGCCCGTCGGTGGACACGTTCTTTCATAGCGTGGTCGAGAACTGGCCGGGCGAGGCCATCGGCGTGCTGCTCACGGGCATGGGACGCGACGGCGCGATCGGCCTGAAGGCAATGCGCGCCAAAGGCTGCTACACGATTGCCCAGGACCAGGCGACGAGCGCCGTGTACGGCATGCCGAAAGCGGCTGCGGCGCTGGACGCCGCGCGCGCGATCCTGCCGCTGCCCGCCATCGCCGCCGAACTGGTGAGCCGCCTTGGCGCGCCGCGCGCGGCTTGAGGCCAGGCCTATTGCCGAACCGCTGCCGAACCGTTGCCGCAACGCCGCCCGCATCGATACTGGATTGACCCAAGCGACTGACATCATGACCGAGAAGCCGAACCATTCAACCGCGCCAGAAACCGCGCTGACCGAAGGCGGGCCCAACGAGGCCTCGCTCGAAGGCGCGCTGGAAGCCGTGCGCACGGCGCTTGAGCAGCCTTTGCCCGGCGCGGCTGACGTACCGATGATGGTGCTGCTGGTGGACGACCAGGCGATCGTCGCCGAGGCCGTGCGGCGGGCGCTGGCGAGCGAGCGCGAAATCGACTTTCACTACTGCTCGCATCCCGAGCAGGCGGTGCGCATGGCCGAGCAGGTGCGCCCGACCGTGATCCTGCAGGATCTCGTGATGCCTGGCACCGACGGCCTCACGCTGGTGCGCGCCTACCGCACCAACGACGCCACGCGCGACGTGCCCATCATCGTGCTGTCGACCAAGGAAGAACCCGCGATCAAGAGCGCCGCGTTTGCGGCGGGCGCAAACGATTACCTCGTCAAGCTGCCCGACAGCATCGAGCTGATCGCGCGAGTCAAATATCATTCGCGTTCCTACGTAAACATGCTCCAGCGCGACGAGGCCTATCGCGCGCTGCGGCGCTCGCAGCAGGAATTGCTCAAGGCGAATCTGGAACTGCGCCGCCTCACGCATTCGGACGGCCTGACGGGGTTGTCGAACCGTCGTTACCTCGACGAATTTCTGGGCGCCGAATGGCGGCGGGCACAGCGCGAAAACACCGAAGTGTCGCTGCTGATGATCGACGTCGATTACTTCAAGCCCTATAACGATACCTACGGCCATGTGGCCGGCGACAACGTGCTGCGTTCGGTCGCGACCACGATCCGCCGCGAGGTGAGCCAGCCGCGCGACCTGGTGGCGCGCTTTGGCGGCGAGGAATTCGCGGTGGTGTTGCCGGGCGCGGGCAGCGCGTTTGCGCGCCTGATGGCGGAGAAGATGCGCCGCGACGTGGCGGCGCTGCAATTGCCGCATGTGGGATCGAAGGTCAGCGAACATCTGACGATCAGCGTGGGCGTGGCGACGCTCACGCCCACGGCGGGGCTGATGGAGACCGCGCTGATCGAGGAGGCCGACGCGGCGCTCTATCGCGCCAAGCGCGAGGGCCGCAACCGCGTGGCGTTCTCGAACGAAGTGACGGCGCGCACTTAAGCGCAGCGGCGCAGCGCCCCGTCCATCTCGCCCTTAAAAATCTTTCTGCCTCTGTCGGAATAAGCGCGCCGCCCGCGCGTTAGCCCATCGTCCCCAATTCATTTACGCGACGATCATGGTTCCGCAGGGGCCGCCCGACGAGCGGCCGATTTCCGAGGCCGAGGTTTCCGAGTCTGATATCCAGGCCTACACTGACGGCTCGCTGCATGGCGAGCGGGCCGCGCGCGTGCGCCGCTATCTGGCGCGGCGGCCCGGCGAATGGCATCGGATCCTGTTCTACCGGCGACTGAACGCGCAGATGCGGCGCTCGTTTGGCGAGGCTGCGCTGGCGGGAGTCGCGCCGGTTGCTACTTCTGTGATGGCGTCTGCCGTTGAGTCTGCCGTTGAGTCTTCCCGGCCGCGCTTTTTGCCACGCTCACGCGCGCTGCGGCGCGGCCTGGGCGCGTTCGTCGCGGCGCTCGCGCTGGCGGCGGCTGCGCTGGCATGGCTGGCCGTTTCGGAACCCGGCGTGCAGGCGCTTAACAACGCGGCGGTCATGGCGTTGCTGGAAGCGGGCAACGGCAGCCAGCCGATGCCGAATGCCGCCGACGCGCTAGCCGATACGCTCGCCCCCGGTGCGCACGCCGCCGGGCCCGCGCCGTTCGATCTGGATGCCGTAGGCCTGCGCTTGGTTGCGTCGGGCACGATGGAACTCGGACCGTTTGCGCGTGCGCAACGCTGGACCTACGTGAACGCCGATGGCCAGCCGGTCGTGTTGCTCGCGTCGCGCGCCTGGTTCGAGCGCGCCGCGCCGCAGTGGAGCGCGCGGCGCGTCGGCGATCTGCGGCTGATCGGCTGGATCGGGCACGGCGAACGCTGGGTGCTGGCAGGCAATGCGCGCACGCATGGACTGATGCGCGCCGCCGACGCTGCGACCCGGCAGATGGATCCACAGATCGCACTACAACGCGAACCGCAGAACGGACCGCAGAACGAAACGCAGCAAGCCGCGCGCGGGGACGCGCAACCCCGGCGATGAGAGGGCACACGAGGATGGAACATGGACATCCGTGACGAGCTGATCGAACACGTACCGCGCCTGAGGCGTTATGCCCGCGCGCTGATAAATAACCGCGAGCTGGCCGACGATCTCGTGCAGGACACGCTCGAACGCGCGCTCGCGCGCACCGAGCTGTTTCGCGCCGGCACAGATCTGCGCGCCTGGCTCTTCACGATCATGCACAACCTGTTTGTGAACCAGGTGCGCAAATCGGCGGCGCGCGGCACGCATGTGTCCGTCGACGACGACAGCGTGCCCGAGACCGATTACGCGATGCCCGCCACGCAGACCGGCGCGCTCGAAGTGCGCGATCTCGACTTCGCGTTGCAGCGTTTGCCCGTCGAACAGCGCGAAGTCGTGCTGCTAGTGGGGCTGGAGGAAATGAGTTACGCCGATGTGGCGCTGGCGCTCGACGTGCCGATCGGCACGGTGATGTCGAGGCTGTCCAGAGGCCGTGAGCGCCTGCGCGCGCTTATGGCTGGAGCGGCCGGAAGCGTCCCGCGTGCGAACCTGAAGGTGGTGCGATGAGCGATCAACAACATCCCGTGACCGAAGACGAGATTCACGCCTACGTGGACGGCACGCTTTCCGAAGCGCGCCGCGCCGACGTCGAGCGCGAACTCGAACGCAACCCTGAACTCGCGGCGCGCACCAGCGACTTTTTCTCGCTGAACAGCCTGCTGCACGAACGTTACGACCGCGTGCTGAGCGAGCCGGTGCCCGCGCGTCTGCGCGATGTGGTGTCGGCGTCTGCCGCTGCCGCGAAGGAAGAGGCTCCCACGCCGCGCGTGCTGAAAAATCGCACGCTCGACCACACGCGCCCGGCCGCCAACTGGCCGAAGTTTGCGGGCTTCGCCGCGGCGCTGATGGTGGGCATCGGCATCGGCTGGGGCACGCATTATGGCGCCGATGTGTTGAATGGGCCCGGTGACGCGGCGCAAGCCGGGCTGCACACGGTCAGTGCGGACCCGACCATGAATTTCGTGCACGAAGCCGCGCTCGCGCATGTGGTCTATATGCCCGAAGTCGAACGCCCCGACGCGATGGGTGCGCGCCAGGAGCAGGATTTCGTGCAATGGCTTGCGAATCGCATGGGCACCGACGTGCATCCGCCGATGCTGTCCCGCAGCGGTTTCGAGCTGGCCGGCGGGCGTCTGCTGCCGGGGCCGGACGGCGAGGTCGCGCAGTTCATGTATCACAACGCGAAAGGCGAGCGCGTGACGCTGTGTATCTCGCATCGCAAGGTCAGCAGCAACACCACGGCGTTCAAGCTCTACGAAGACGGGCCCGTGAGCGTGTTCTACTGGATCGACGGCGACTTCGGTTACGCGCTTTCCGGCGGCATCGACCGCAAGGTGCTGCTGCAACTTTCGCACGATGTCTACGCGCAACTGACTGCACGTTGAAGCGGCGCCGATCTTCTATCGCGCGGCGTCGCCGCGCGCTCAAACCGCTTGATGCAAACCTCTTCATGCATGCCAACGCCGAAATCCCGCTCGCAATGAGCGGGGTTTCGGCGTTGCACGCTGGAGCGTGACGGCATCAGCTTCCCGAATAGATATTGCAGTAGCTCGCCGGGCCGACGCAGGTCATCGACGGCGCGCCCGCGTCGCTCTTGCCCGCTGCCGGCATGCCCATGCCGCTGGCTGCCTGCGAGGGCGCGGCATGCGAGTCGCGTGCGACCTGCTGCGCGAATACGGGGCTCACGTCGGGATAGGATGCATCTGTGACGAAGCGCGAGCCATTGGCTTCGGCCTCGATCAGTTGCTGGCGCACTTGCTCGCGGGTAAGACCTTGGGCCGATGCCTGGGTGACAGCGCCCACGGAAGCGGCGGCGACGAGCGTGGCGATCAATACGCGGCGGATAGACATTTCGAACTCCTCATCAGATGGTGTGGTCTCGCGACAGCCGCCGATCGAACCGGATCGTTTGAATCGGTTCGTTTCGACGCTGCCTGCATGGATAAGAACGCACCAGCCTGGGAGTTATTCCGTCCGGCTTTGTATCTGGTTTGTAGCGGCGTTGTAGAGCAGGAGCGATACGGCCCGATGGAGTTTCGGGCCGTATCCTTTATTGCAGTTTTACATCGACAAAACTGCGCGCGTTGTTGCGCTGGATCAGCAGTGCCATGCTGCGCGTCGCCTTGGCTTCGAGCGTCATGGCCTGGTCGTGTGTTTCGATCAGCGTGTCGTTGAGCGAGAGCACGATGTCGCCGGGCCGCACGCCCGCGCGCGCGGCGGGGCCGCTCGCCGCGTCCACCATCAGGCCGAGCGGCAGGCCGCTGGTGCGGCGTTCGTCTTCGCTCAGCGCGTGGCTGACGAGACCGAGCCGGTCCGCCGCGTTGCGCGTGGACACCGGCTTCTGCATTTTCGCGGAGGTGCTGACCCGCGTCACGGCTACGCCGTCGGTATCGGCGTTGACGGTTGCCACGGCGCGCGCGTCGCGCGCAGCGGGAGCGGCATCTTGGGCGTCGGCGGCGTCTGCCTGGTCGGCCTGGTTGGCCTGGTTAGCGGCTTGTGCCGCTTGCGCGACCACGGCTGCCTGGGCCGCCTGCGTCGGCCTGGCGGCTTTGAGCGTCGTCTTGGCGGTCCTGGCCGGCTTGGCGTCGAGCGCCGCGTTCGAGAAGCGCGTGAGCATCGGCCGACGGTTGCGGATCACTTTCAGCGGCGTCTGCGTGGCGGGCGGCACGGCGGCGAGCTGGTTGGCAAGCGTCGCCGCGCTGTCCACCGGTTGTTCGCCAACCTGCACGATCACGTCGCCGGCCTTCACGCCTGCCGCCGCGCCGATCGAATCGGCATCGACGGCGTCGACCAGCGCGCCGCCCGCGTGCGGCAAGCCGAGCGCCGCCGCGAGTCCGGGGCTCACGTCCTCGACCTGCATGCCGAAGGTGCGCGTGGGAGCGGGCGCCGCCGCGTTGGCGGGGTCAGCCTGATCGCCCTGGCCGGCTGGCGCCGTCTTGCGCGTGGCCTGCAATTGCGCGCGGAACTTGTTGGCCGCCTCGATCGGAATGCCGAAGGTCAGTCCCGCGTAGCGGTCGCGCTCGGCGTAGACCTGCACGTCGATGCCGATCACCTCGCCGGAGCGGTTAAAGAGCGGGCCGCCCGAGTTGTCCGGGTTCACCGCCACGTTGGTCTGGAAGAAAGGAAACGGGTTGCCGTCCGGCAGCGTGCGCGAGGCCGCGCTAACGATGCCGGTCGTCACCGTGTTCTGGAAGCTGTCCGGCGCGCCGATCGAGAGCACCGGCTCGCCCGCGCGCAGCTTCGACGAATCGCCGAGCGGCACGCTCGGCAGATCGTGCGCGTTGACCTGTAGCACCGCGACGTCGCTCACCGGATCGACGGCGACCACCTCGGCCTTGAACTCGCGCTTGTCGGTCAGTTGCACCGTCACTTCCTGGGCGTTGTCCACCACATGCGCCGTGGTGAGCACCACGCCGTCCGGGCTCACGATGAAGCCGGAGCCGCTGCCTGTCATCACGCGCGGGCCGCTCGCGCCGGCGTCCTGGCCCGCGTTCTGGGTCTGGCCTTCGACGGGCGGGCGCGGCGTGCGCTTGAAGAACGGGGTGAACGGATCGTCGTTGTCGATCGCCTCCTGCTGGGGCGGCGCCGACTGGTCGTCGGCGCTGCGCGCGATCACATGCACGACGGCGGGTCCGTAGCGATCGGCCAGCGAGAAGAAGTCCGGCGTAGCCATCGCGGCGGGCGAAGCAGCGGGATGCTTGCCGGTTGCAGGTTTCTCGGCTGCGGAATCGTCCGACGCTTGCGCCACTTGTGTTGCCTGGGACGCTTTGGCGGGCGGATTCGGCGTGGCGGCTTGAGCAGTGAGACAGACGGTGCCGACGAGAAGAACTGCAAGCGCGGCGGCGGGGCGCGAGGTGCAGGCGGGGATCAGGCGGGGCACGGCACACCTCCCAGTAGTCATCGTGCCGGCGAGCGGTGCCGACGCAAATAAGTGTAGTCACACCGAGCGTCGAGTTGGGGGAGGGTTTGTCCCGTAGCACACAAAATTCATCATTGCGTGGCGGATTCGTGTTCTAAAAGGGCGGCGAGATCGTCATCGCGCATTGGCCGCCACGGCGTTTTCCTTACTTTCCCTTAAGCGTGGCGATGGGAACGGCGCATGCTCAGGGCGGCCGTCGTTGCGATCCCGATGCGATCCGGTCGCGCTTGAGCGGGCATGGCATGCGCAAACGCCTGGCGCGTGCCGTGCCCACTCACCGGATGATCGCGAGGGTGAATCGAAGCGAGGATTATTCGCTATTCATCGCCAGCCAGACTAACCGCATCGTGCGCCCAGTCGCGCCAGCACAGCAGCGGATCATGCCCGACGATCTGCCGATACTTGCCGCCATGAAACAGCAGCGGCGGGCCGTCCGATTCCCGCAGTGCTTCCACGTCGGCGGTGTAGATCAGGTGGTCGCCGCCGCGATGGATGGCATTGGCGCGCGCGGCGATCTGCACCAGCGCCGCGCGCACCACCGGCACGCCACCGGTGCGCTCGAACGGATCATCCAGACCGTCGCGAGGCTGGCCGCCAAAGTGCCGGCTCAGCGCTTCCTGATGTTGCGCCAGAAAGCTCACGCCAAAGGCGTCGCCGGATACGATCGACTGCGCGAAGCGCGCTTGCGCGCGCACCGACACGAGGATCATCGGCGGATCGACGGAAAGCGACATGAAGGCGTTGGCCGTCATGCCCGCCGTGCGCCCTTCGTGCTCGAACGTGATGACGGTGACGCCGGTGGCGAACTTGCCCATGGCGCGGCGGAACTGCGCCGCGTCCAGATCGAGGTCGGGGGGCGCACTCATGGTCGCGTTCATGGCTCAGATCAGCGGCGTGCCGGCGCTCTGGCCGCAGGCGAGACGCCCATACGCTTCGAAGTTCGTGGCGGGCGTGACGATGCCGTGCAGCGAGGCCACGCGCGCGTCGTGCCAGACCCGCGCGAACGGATTGCCGATGGCGGCGAGCGAGCCGCCCGAGGCGGTCGCGAGCGTGTCCACGGCGTCCCAGATCAGCGTTTCGGCAAAGCCTACGTCGCGGCGTACCTTCGCGCGGTCCATATAGGCCATGTACTGGCCGGAGGCAGCGCAGGCGTCGAGCGCGTCGGCGTGCTTTTCGATGATGGCGCGCGCCGCGTCGAGTTTCGCCGAGGCTTCACCCACCTGCAGATGCGTGACGGCCGCTTCGGCCTGTTTCGTGTACCAGGTGTACTGGATGCCACGGCGCGGCAGCAGTTCCAGGAAGGTGTCGAGCGCGTTGCGGGCGATGCCCAGCGCCGGGAACGTGAGGATGATCGCAAGCATTGGCATGCACGCGACGCGATAAAGCGCTTCGCCCGCGAGATGCGTCGCGCCGTACTGGCCTTCGATGGCCTTCGTCATCGACGCCACGCGCTCATTGGGGACGAACAGATTCGTCACGCTCACGCTGGAACTGCCGGTGCCGCGCAGCGCCATCACGTTCCAGTCGTCGAGCGTGCGCACGTCGCTGGCGCGCACGAGTGCCACGCCTTGATCGACCATCTTGCCGCTTTCGTCGACGAGCGGAATGCCCAGCAAATCCCAGTTGGCGTGGTAGATGCCCGAGTTGAAACCCCACACGCCTTCTTCGATCACATAGCCGCCATCGACCTTTTTCACGCTCGCCTTGCGCGGCGACAGCACGCCGACAACGCGCGCACGTTCTGTACTGCCAAACACCTCGTCGGTGACTTTTTCGTCGAACAACGCGGCGGCGGCCCACGTCGTCACGTTGATGAGCGCCGCCACCCAGGCGGTGGAGGCGTCGCCGCGTCCGAGTTCGGACACGGCTTCGAGAAACGTGCGCACTGAAGCCTGTTTGCCGCCATACCGGCGCGGCGTGGTGAGTTCGAACAGCCCGGCGGCGTTGAGATCGTCGATGGTTTCCTGCGGCAGGCGCGCCAACTGGTCAGTGGTTGCCGCGCGCTGCTTGAGCGCGGGCACGAGTTCGCTGGCGGCGCGCACAAGTGCGGCGTCGGCGTTCAAGGGAGTGGAAAGATCGTGCGGTGCATTCATGGTGTCGTCCTCGATGTGTCTCGTTGTTGAGTGGTGTGTCTGTCTGCGTTATTGAGATTGTTATCAAAAATGATGAATGTATCAATAACATGAGAGCCTGGTGCTTTCCCTGGCGCTGTTTCCGACACTGCGCAACGCGGACGAACGAACACGCCCCGCACGCGGCGGGGCAGTGCAGGGGGGGAGAAAGCGGAGTGTGGCTCAGCAGGCGGCGCGCGAACGGCGCCGCGAGAACGGGCGCCTGCTCAGGCGGCGCTGCGGGGCGTGGCGGATGCGGCGTGCACTTCGTCGTGACGCAGCACTTCCTTCATGATCGCGCCGACGTCGGCGTCGCGGATGCCCAGACCGCGCAGCGCGAACTCTGTGAAGCGGTCGACGGTATCGGTCGTGCGGCGCTTTTCCAGAATCTGGCGCATCACATGCAGCGCGCCGCCGATGATGCAGTCCATCGCCGCGAGCACATCGGCGCAATGAAAGCGTCCCGTATCGACGCCAATGCGGATGTCGCGCGCAAGGCGTCCGCCCATGGTCTCGACCAGATCGCCCACGCTCGACGCCGCGTTGACGAAGAACCAGCCCCAGATCGGATCGTCGAGCGTGTGGCGCATCACCTGGCGCACGTTCAGGCCGACGATCACGGCGATATCGGCGTCGGCGGGGCGGATGCGGTCGAGCAGATCGGCGATCGCGAGCATGTCTTCGACGAACACGGCGCGCGCGATCTCTTCCTTGGTCGAGAAGTAGTTGTAGAACGAGCCGAAGGCGACGCCCGCCTGTTCGGTGATGTCGTTGATCGCGGTGCCGGTGATGCCCTTCTGGCCCATCACCACGCGCGCGGCCTGCATGAGCTTGCCGCGCGTGCGCGCGCGGGCGCGTTCGTTGATGCGTGGTGCGGGTTTTTCGGCTGCGGCGGCCTGGGCGCTTTTTGCCGGCGCGCGCTTGCCAGCGGGTGTTTTGCTGGCCGGCACCTTGGCGGTCTTTTTAGCGGCGGCGGGCGTGGCGGGGCTGCGTCGGGTGGAGACCATGAGCGATCGGAGAGCGGGATCGAAGTGCGGATAAGGCGCCATTATTGCCCCAGTCGACGTAAATGCCTACCGACGTGCGTAGCGGAAGCGGCCTGACGGGGGTTCACGAGCCGTGCCACAATCGACCGTAGCGGCCGCGTGGCGGCCAGCCTCTATTCGCCGATTTCATGAACCGACACCGCAACAGCGCACGCCCCGACTGGGTCGAGCGCGCCGAGCCGATCGAAGGCGTCGAGCGCATCGAAGCGTATTTCCACGGCAAAGCCTACGCGATGCATCGCCACGACACCTACGCGATTGGCCGCACGCTCGCGGGCGTGCAGAGTTTCAATTACCGGCGCGAACGCTGCGACAGTCTGCCGGGCCATACGATCGTGCTGCATCCCGACGAGCCGCACGACGGCCAGGCGGGCACGGGTGAGGGCTTCCAGTACCGCATGATCTACGTGCAGCCGTCGGTCTTTCAGGACGTGCTGGGCGGCAGCGCGCTGCCATTTCTCGAAGGCGGCCTGACGACCGATCCGCGACTGTCGGCGGCGACCGAGGCCTTGCTGCAACAGATGAGTCACAAGCTCGAACCGCTGGAGCAAAGCGACGCGCTGACCGAACTCGTTCACGCACTGGCGGCCGTCACGGGCACCGGCAGAATCGCAGCGGCTGGCGACTATCGCGCGGCGAGCCGGGCGCGCGAATTCCTGCACGCGCATTGCACGCGCACCGTCGCGCTGGAGGAGCTGGAAACGGCGACAGGGCGCGACCGCTGGAGTCTGTCGCGCGATTTCCGCTACTTCTATGGCACGAGCCCATACCGCTACCTGACGATGCGCCGGCTCGACGCGGTGCGTCGCATGCTGCTGGCGGGCACCGCGTTGTCGCACGCGGCGGCTGAAGCTGGCTTCGCGGACCAGAGTCATATGACGCGCCACTTCACCAAAGCGTTCGGCATGACGCCGGGGAACTGGCAACGGGTTGCGCGCGGCTGAAAGAATCGCCACGATCGTTCAATACGGGCGGCATGGACGCGATTACGCTCCCTGCATCGACTTATCGAACGGAGATCTCCATGTCCTTATTCACGCCTACCACGCCTACCACGCAGGCTGCCACACGCGGTCAAGCCCAGACGATCGATTTCGCCGGCAAGATCGCGCAGATCGACGGGCACTGGCAGCCGCGCGTCGTCGCCGAAATGAACGACTACCAGTTCAAGGTCGTGAAGCTGCTGGGCGATTTTCTCTGGCATTGCCACGCCGATACCGACGAAACCTTTATCGTGCTCGAAGGCGAATTGCACATCGGCATGCGTGGCGGGCCGAACGGCGATGAAACCCTCATCGTGCGCGCGGGCCAGATGGCGGTGGTGCCAAGGGGCGTCAAACATAAGCCCAGCGCGGCCGCCGAAGTCAAACTGCTGCTGATCGAGCCGCGCGGCGTGGTCAATACCGGCGACGGCGCACAAGGCGAGCGCACCCAGGCGAACGACGTCTGGATCTAATTGCGCGGCGAGCGGGGCGGGCTTGCGCGCGGCGGGTATACGCATCGCATGACAATGGCGTGTCGATTGCATGAAAACGCGCGCTTGCCTGTAAAAGCGGGGATATGGCATGCTTGCGCCGATTAAACGGCCACACGACCATGGATCTCGCCTCGTCCATTGCAACCTACGGTGCCGATTTGTCGGGCTTGATTTGCGGATTCCGCTTCATGCCAGGCGAGCCGGGCCAGCCCATCAAGGGCGAAGATGTGCTCGCCGCGCTCAAGAGCGGCCAGCACGATAAAACCCAGGACGGCGCGTTCTACTGGCTTCACTTCAATCTCGCGCATGCCGCGAGCGCCTCGTGGATGCGCGCGCATCTGGACCTGCCCGAAAGCTTCTTCGAAATGCTGGTGGAAGGCTCGCACTCCACGCGCATCGAACAGGTGGACGGCGCGCTCTATGCCGTCGTCAATGACGTGATGTTCGATTTCGAACTCACGCCCTCGCAGATCGCCACGCTCTGGTCCTATACGCACGAACGTCTGCTGGTGACGGCGCGCATGAAGCCGCTACGCTCCATCGACCGCCTGCGCGGCGACGTGCGTAACGGCGAAACCTTCCGCTCGCCCGCCGATCTGCTGATTCATCTGCTGCGCGATCAGGCCGACCTGATGGTGGAAATCGTGCGGCGCACGAGCGTGGATGTCGATCGCGCCGAAGATCAGTTCCTCGCTTCGCGCCGCTTCGGCAGTCGCCATGATCTCGCCGCGATGCGCCGTATTCTGGTGCGTCTGCAACGCATGCTTGCGCCTGAACCTGGCGCCGTGTTCCGCTTGCTCGCGCGGCCGCCGCGCTGGCTGCAGCTCGCCGACATGCAGGATCTGCGCGAGACGACCGAAGAATTCACGCTCGTGCTCGGCGATATGGCGGGCCTTGTCGAACGCATCAAGCTGCTGCAGGAAGAGATCGGCGCGCGTCTGGAAGAACAGAACAACCGTACGCTCTTCACGCTCACGCTGGTGACGGTGCTGGCCTTGCCGATCAATATCGTCGCGGGTTTTTTCGGCATGAACGTGGGCGGCATTCCGCTGGCCGAAAACCATCACGGCTTCTGGCTGATGGTGGCGCTGGTGGCCGGTTTTACGATCCTGCTGGGCTGGTGGGTGTTTCGCCTGCGCGGGCCGGTGGATCGTTAGCACGGCTGACTCCGCCAGCCTTGAATAGCCGCTTGATGCAAGCGATTTTTCGGCCGGTTTATTTGTTGCTGGCTCATGCATTGCGGTTAATTTAACGCGCTATATACTAGCCGCTCGATTCCTCAGCCAGAACGAGCGTCATGCCTGCCACTCCGTCGCCTGCCGAAGCCGCGCTTGCGCCGCCTGCCATAACGGCTGCGCACGGTCGTGGCGCGCACAACGACGGCAGCGCCGACCCGCTGCTGGATGCGCTGATGCGGCTGGCGGCCCAGCACTTCGATGTGGCGGCCGCCTGCGTGCTGCCGGGCGACGCGCTGGACGGTCCCGAGTGGCTCGGCGCGGGCATCGATGCGCCATTGCGGGAAGCCCTGCTGGAACTCAAGCGCACGAATGCGCGCGACCCGCGTAATGTCGATGAAAGCATTGCCGAGCCGCTGATCGTCAACGATCTCGGCTCCGACCCCGCATGGCAGGCGTGTTTGTCGCGCGCGAGTGCGCTGCCGTTTCGCTTCGTGGCGGCGTGGCCGCTGACGCGCGCCAGCGGCGACGCGCTGGGCAGCCTGTGCCTGCTCGATCCCGCGCCGCGCGAACTGTCGGCGGCGCAGCGCGCAAGCCTCGACGATTTTGCGCGAGTGATCGCCGCGCTCGTCGCGCCGCTGGACGATCCGCGCGCTAGCTCAAGTGCCGAATCGAACCTGCGCGCCGAACTCGACTCACTGCGCGAGCGCGAACGCCTGCTTGCGCTGGCGATCGCGGGTAGCGGCACCGGCATCTGGGACCGCAATGTGGTGACGGGCGAGATCCGCTATTCGACGGGCTGGAAAGCGATGCTCGGTTACGCCGACAACGAAGTCGGCACCCGCATCGAGGACAGCTACCAGCGCCTGCACCCCGAAGATCTTGCCTACGTGCAGTCCACCATGAAGGCCCACTTCGAAGGCCGCACCGACCAGTACGAAGTCGAGCACCGCATCCGCTGCAAGGACGGCAGCTACAAGTGGATCTGCAGCCGCGGCAAGGTCACCGCGCGCGATGGCGACGGCCGCGCGCTGCGCATGGTGGGCACCTCGACCGATGTGACCTCGATGCGCGAGATGGCCGAGCGTCTGCGCGAATCGGTCAATCTCGTCACCAATCTCACCAACGAAGTGCCGGGCCTCGTGTTCCAGTGCCGCCGCGAACCGGATGGGCACACCTCGTTTCCCTACGCGAGCGCGGGCATCGGCGAGATTTACGAACTCACGCCCGAGCAGGTCGCGCGCGACGCCGCCGGCATCGACGCGCTGATCCATCCCGACGATATCGACGCCTATCGCGCCTCGTTCGCGGAATCGGCGGCCACGCTCGCGCCCTGGCATCTGGAGTATCGCGTGCGGTTGCCGCAGCAGGGGCTGCGCTGGCGCCAGGGCGACGCGCGGCCGCAGCGCCGCAGCGACGGCGCGACGGTCTGGCACGGCTTCATCACCGACGTCACGGAGCGCAAACGCATCGAGGCCGAGTTGCAGGAATTCGCCATGACCGACGGCCTCACGCGCCTCGCGAACCGGCGGCATTTCATGGCGCGGCTCGACGCGCAACTGGCGCTGCTGCGGCGAACCGGCGGTCCTGAATGCGCGCTGATGATGTGCGATCTCGACCATTTCAAATCGATCAACGACCGCTTTGGCCATGCGGTTGGCGACGAGGCCCTGCGTCATTTTGCGACGATCCTGCGCAACCATCGGCGGGTGGGCGACGTGGCGGGGCGTATCGGCGGCGAAGAGTTTGCGATCCTGCTGGACGGCGCGGATGTCGAAGGCGCCTGCGCGGTCGCGCGCCGCATCCAGGACTGCATCGCTGAAGCGCCGCTGTGCGTTGAAGCCGGCACCGTCGTGTTGACGGTGAGCATTGGCGTGACGCAGATTCGCGCCGATGACGGCAGCGCCGAAATCACGCTCTCGCGCAGCGATGTCGCGCTTTATCGCGCGAAAAAGGGCGGACGCAATCGTATCGAATGCGTTTGACGTCTTAGCGTCGAAACCGCTATCCCCGCAGCGTCATTTGCTTAGCGTGATTCGTTACTTCTGCTCGTGCAGCGTGACAGGTAGCATTTTTTGCACCTTCATCCGCTTCGTCACGCTACGTCATGAATAACGATATCCGCTTCCAACGCCGCCGTACCGTACTCGCTGCGCTTGGCGCCACCCTTGGCGCGACGCTGGCTGGCGCCGCGCTGCCCGCGTGGGCCAAATATCAACCCGACCAGTTCCGCATCGGCTATCAAAAAGCCGCGAGCACGCTCGTGCTGCTCAAGGCTAGCGGCACGCTCGAAAAGCGCCTCGCACCGCAAGGCATCAAGGTTTCGTGGACCGAATTTCCGGCTGGCCCACAACTGCTGGAAGGGCTGAACGTGGGTGCGATCGACTTCGGTTACGTGGGCGAAGCGCCGCCCGTGTTCGCGCAGGCCGCAGGCGCGGATTTCGTCTACACAGCGTACGAATTGCCGACGCCGCACGCGGAAGGCGTGGTGGTCGCCAAGCAGTCGCCGATCAAAACAGTGGCGGACCTCAAGGGCAAGAAAATCGGCCTGAATCGCGGTTCCGATGTGCACTGGTTCCTCGTCGCACTGCTGCAAAAGCACGGCATAGCGCTGAGCGATATCCAGCCCGTCTACCTCGCGCCCGCCGACGCGCGTGCCGCGCTCCAAAGCGGCTCTATCGATGCGTGGGCGGTGTGGGACCCGTTCCTCGCCGCGGTGGAATCGCAGGACGGCGCACGTTTGCTGGCCGATGCGAGCGGCGTGGCCAATCATCATCAGTTCTTCCTGAGCCAGCGTGAGTTTGCGATCAAGCGCAAGGACGCGATTAACGTGGCGCTCGATGAACTCGGCAAGACGGGGCAGTGGGTGCGCGCGAACCCGGCGGCAGCGGCAGCGAAACTCGCGCCGATTCAGGGGCTCGACGCAGCGACGATCCAGATCGGTCTTTCGCACTACGCGCACGAATACCGGCCGATCGACGCGGGTGTGATCGCAGAACAGCAGAAGATCGCCGACACGTTCTACGATCTCAAGATCATTCCGCGTCGGGTGACGACGAAGGATGCGGTGTTGGTGTAACAAAAAAGGGCGGCTTGAAAAAGCCGCCCTTCCTGTCTAACTCCAGCACCGCGTCGCCATCAATGCTGCGACGACCAGCCCTTATAGCTGCCCACATTGTCGCGCGTGACAAGCTGCGGCGTCATCTGGATCAGCGGATTCGCCGGCTTCTTGCCGTTCATGATGTCGTAGCCCACGGTCACGGCCGTTTGCGCCATCTTCCACGGATCCTGGCTCGCCGATGCCTGCACCAGCGTATCCGTCTTGAGCGCCGACTCGATATCCGGCGCGCCGTCCACCGACGTAATCACGATATTGCTGCGATGCAGTTGCTTCGCGGCCAGATCGCTGCCCACGGCCTGCGGATCGTTGATGGTGAACACGCCGGCCACTTGCGGGAAGCGCGTGAGATAACCCTGCATCGCGTTCATGCCGCCTTCGCGCGAGCCTTTGCCGTCCTGATCGTCGGACAGCACCTTGATGCCAGGCGACTTCGCGAGCACCTGCTTGCAGCCGTTCACGCGATCGATCACCGCCGACACTTGCGGGCCGTTCTCGATAATCACATTACCCTTGCCGTTGATCTTTTTCGCGAGGAACTCACACGAGATTTCGCCGGCCTTCACGTTGTCGGTTTGCACGGTGGCGTCCGCGCCCGCGGCGCTCACGTCCACGGCCACCACCACGATGCCCGCTGCGCGTGCCTTGCGCACGGCCGGTTCGATCGCTTTCGGATCGGACGCGTTAAGCAGGATCATGTCGACGTGCGCCGAGATGAAATTGTCGATCTGCGTGAACTGCTTGTTCAGGTCGTAGTCGGCCGACACGGCCGTGACCCGGGCATTCGGGTTGATCTGTTTAGCCTTGGCTTCGGCGCCCTGCACGATGGTCACGAAGTAAGGATTGCCAAGCGAACCGACGGTGATGCCGATCGACTTCAGTTGCTTGTCGGCGGCGTGCGCGCCTTGGA
Source organism: Paraburkholderia sp. (assembly GCF_035948235.1). GTDB lineage: Bacteria > Pseudomonadota > Gammaproteobacteria > Burkholderiales > Burkholderiaceae > Paraburkholderia. The sequence continues at coordinate 25,022 of NZ_DASZJJ010000036.1, forward strand.
GCGCGAATCCCATCGTCAGGGCAGCAGCGGCGAGCAGAGTCTTTTTCTTGAACATGAACATGTCTCCAGAGAGGTCCTGTTAGTGTGTCGTGCAGGGCGGGCGCAGGAGGACCGCTTGCGCCCGCGTTTTTAATAGCGTGATGAAGTCGATCAGGTGCGAGCCGAGCCGCGCTGGCGATAACGGTCCAGCGCCACCGCGCCGACGATCACCAGACCCTTGATGATGTATTGCCAGATGTCCGATACGCCCAGCAGCACGAGGCCATTGGTGAGCACCGCGATAATCAGGGCGCCGATCAGCGTGCCGACGATCGAGCCCACGCCGCCCACGAAGCTCGTGCCGCCCAGAATCACGGCTGCGATGGCGTCGAGTTCGTACGACTGGCCCAATTGCAGGCCATTGGCCGCATAGAGGCGCGCGGCCGACATCACGGCGCCCAGCCCTGCGAGCAGGCCCGATACGGCGTAGACGAACATTTCGATGGCCCAGACCTTGATGCCCGAAAGACGCGCCGCTTCCGGATTGCCGCCCACCGAGTAGATATGCAGGCCCAGCACGGTACGGCGCAGCACGAACCACGAAGCGGCCACCACGACGAGCGCGATGATCACGAGCCACGGCACGCCGAGCACCGAGCCATTGCCGATAAATGCGAACGAAAGCTGCGGATTGAAGATCGTGGTGTCGTGGCCCATCAGGCGCGCGATGCCGCGCACCGCCGTGAGCGAACCCAGGGTGACGATGAAGGGCGGCAGACGCAGCAGTGAAATCAGCGCGCCGTTAATCACGCCAAAGCCCAGACCCACGCCCAGCGCGGCCGGAATGCCCAGCCAGCCCATGCCCGCGATGGTGGAGCCGAGCATCGCTGCAACGGCGGCCGCAGCGAGAATCGAGCCCACCGAAAGGTCGATGCCACCCGTGAGAATCACGAAGGTCATGCCGGCGGCCAGCACGATATTGATCGAGGCCTGCTGCGTCACGATCGACAGATTCTCGAAGGTGAAGAAGCCGTCATTCAGGAATCCGAAGCCAATGCACAGGAGCACCAGCACGGGCAGCATGCCTGCCGTGCGCATGATGGACTTCATGCGTGCGCGATGACCGTCGATGGCCTGACGCTTCTGCTGCGCTTGCTGCGTGCCTTGTGCGGCATCGGCGGGGTTGGCCGCTACGCCGTGGCGGGGAAGAATGCTTTTCATGATCTCGTGCTCCTCAATATCTCTTCGACGGATGCGTCTTGTGTGCGTCTTTGTATGCTTCCCAGCGCGTCAGGCGGCCTCGTCCAGCGCGCCCTGCGAGCCGGTGGCGAGTTCGATGATGGCTTCCTGGCTGATGGGCTTGCCGGTATAGCCGCCCAGTTCGCCGGCGAATTCGCCTTCGCGCATGACGAGCACGCGATCGGCCACGCCGATGATCTCGGGCAATTCGCTCGAAATCACGATGATGCCCACGCCGGTTTTGGCGAGGTCGTTGATGATGCGGTAGATCTCCGACTTCGCGCCGATATCGACGCCCCGGGTCGGCTCGTCGAGGATCAGCACGCGCGGCTTCGTTTCCAGCAGGCGCGAGAGCAGCACCTTCTGCTGATTGCCGCCCGAGAGCGCCCCCACGTTCACACGCGGGCTGGGCACGCGGATCGACAGCGCACGGATCGACTCTTTCGCTCGCGTTGATCCTCTCGCGAGATCGAGCACGCCAAAGCGCGCATCGCGTCCCGCCACCGCGACGTTGATGTTGTCGCGCACGCTCATGTCGAGAAAGAGCCCTTGGTGCTTGCGATCCTCGGTGAGATAGACGAGGCCAGCATCAATGGCGTCGCGCGGCGTGTGCACATGGAGCGTGCGCCCGTCGATTGCGATATCGCCGCGTGCGCGCGGCTCCGCGCCAAAAATCAGGCGCGCGAGTTCCGTGCGGCCCGCGCCCACCAGCCCCGCGATGCCGAGCACTTCGCCCGCATGCAGGTCGAGGCTGCAACCGCGCACGCGCTTGTCGTCGGCGACATCGCGCACGGTGAGCACCACCTTGCCCGGATCGTAGGGCGCGTGCGCCTTTTTGTAGAACCCCGAAATATCGCGGCCCACCATCATGCCGACGAGGCTTTCCGCGCTAAGCTCCTCGCGCATCAGCGTGCCCACATAACTGCCGTCACGCAGCACCGAAACCCGGTCGGAAAGCTCGTAGATTTCAGCCATGCGATGGCTGATGTAGATGATCGCGAGACCTTCTTCGCGCAGTTGCAAAATCAGCTTGAAGAGACGTTCGGTTTCGCGCGAAGAGAGCGGCGTGGTCGGCTCGTCCATCACGATGATGCGCGCCTCCGTGTGCACGGCGCGCGCGATTTCCACCAGTTGGCGTTCGGCGATCGAGAGCGATCCCACTAGCGTGGTCGGCCCGAAGGTCGCACCCAGACGCGTGAGCACATCCTCGCAGCCGCGCTCCATCGACGCGCGATCGACCACGCCAAAGCGGCGGCCGCCCTTGCGTAGTTCGCGGCCCGCATAGATGTTTTCGGCCACGCTCAGGTTGGGCGCGAGGCTCAGTTCCTGATAGATCACGGCCACGCCCAGTTCGCGTGCGGCCAGCGGCCCGTCGATCACAACGGCCTTGCCGTCGAGCAGAATCTCGCCGCCGGGATCGGCCTGATAGGCGCCCGAGAGAATTTTCATGAGCGTGGACTTGCCTGCGCCGTTCTCGCCCATCAGCGAATGGATTTCGCCGGGCCAGACTTGCAGCCGCACGTTGTCCAGCGCGCGCACGCCGGGAAAGGTCTTGCTGATGCCCCGCATTTCCAGCAGCGGGGGCGTCGACTCAGAGCGCGACATGGCTCACCTCCTGGGCTTGCGCCTGCAATGACGTTGGGTTCTGCGATGGTGTCTGCATCGTTGCGGCGGCGCCCATCAGGATGCCCGCGCGCGGAGAGAAGTTGAAGAACATGGGTAGCGTGGCTGCGCCAAGCGCCCCCGCATCGGGGCCGAAGGTACCGCGCACCAGTTCGGGCGTGCCGCGCGCCTCGGGAGCCGTGCCCGCGACGGCCCCGCGCAGACGCTCCATGAGCGTGTCGATCAGGCCCGCGTCGACGTCGGCGTCCAGAACCACGGCGGGCACGTCGAGCACGCACAGCGCCGAGCGCAGCGCGGGTGCGAGCGCGTCGATGCAGTCGTCGAGCCATTCTTCGACGGCCGGATGGCCGCTGGCGATATGCCCTTCGATATCGGCGCGGCTTTCGACACGCGCGCCGCGATATTGCAGATGGCGTCGCAGCGCGATCAGCGAGGCGCGCGAGAGCAGGATGTCCCACTTGCCGTCGGGCTGATACGCCGAGGGCAGGGTGCTGGGAGGCACCGGCATGACGGCGAAATCGCCCGCGTTGCCCGTCAGGCCGCGCACGCAGTCGCCTCCGACGGCGATGCCGCCGCCAATCGCCGGCCCCAGAAAGAGGTACAGGAAATCGTCGCGCTGACGCCCGCAACCGTAGAAGATCTCGGCGATGGCGGCGGCGTTGCCGTCGTTCTCGCTGAACACGGGCAGCGCCAGCGCGCGACCCAGTTCGCCCGCGAAATCGACTTCGCTCCAGACGCGGAAGTTGTCGGTCGGCAGACCCAGTTCGCGCAGCCAGCTACCCAGGTTGTACGGCTGCGCCACGCCGATGCCAGCCAGACGCTTGCGCTCGTCCTTATCCAGCAGTCCTGACAATTCGCGGATGTCCTGCTGAACGATCTCCTGCGCTTGCGCGGGCTGTGGCAACAGCATGTCGTGCGAGCGGCGCTCGATCATCTGGCCTGCGAAGTTGACGAGCACGGTTTCGATGTTGGTCCGGTCGAGGCGCACGCCAATCGCGAACGCGCCGCGCGGCGAGAGCCGCAGCAACGAGGCGGGCTGACCGCGTCCGCCGTCAAGACGCCGTCCGCTCAGCTCGATCAGGCCGCTTTGCATCAGCGACGTGATGATGCTGCCCACCGCCGTGCTGGTGAGATTCGCAAGGCGGGCGAGATCGGCCTTCGACGCCTCGCCAGCGCGCCGCAGCGCCTGCAGCAGCAGGCGCTCGTTGAAGCGGCGGACATTGGCCGAGTTGCTGCCCTGACCCACATGCGGACTTCTCACGCGTCTCCTCCGGTGGCGTCGCCTGTCTTTCTTGCGGGACTCTCGACCGCGTCGGCGACTAAATAAATCAAGTTGATTTATTTAATGCCGGAAAGCGTCGCGTGTCAGCCTGGGGAAATCCCGGCGATGGCCTGGGCTGCATCTTGCGCAGCGCCGTGCGCGCTATCCTTGCTGACGCTTTCGCATTCAATACAGTGGCGCATTTTGATGGCGCTTTTTATGGAGCATCCACTACATGGCCTATCTGCTGCTCATCAGCGAACCGCGCGGTCAGCGCGAGTCACGCACGCAAGCCGAAGGTGAGGCGCTCTACGCGCGCATGGTGCAATTCGCCGACGATCTCGCCGCGCGCGGCGTACTGCTCGAGGTGCAGTCGCTGCTTTCCGATCGCGACGCCGCGCGCGTGGAGGTGCGGGAAGGGCGCGCGACCGTGCTGGACGGACCCTTTTCCGAGGCTAAGGAAATGATAGGCGGCTTTTTCCTCGTCGATTGCGCGACGCGCGAGGAGGCGCTGGCGATTGCGCGCGCCTGCCCGGCTGCGCAGTGGGCGAGCGTGGAGGTGCGCGAAACGGGGCCTTGCTTCCGTTAAGCCTGATGACCTGGTGCTTTCCCTGGCGCTGCGAAAAAAATCTTCGAGGCGTGTCGAATTGAGCGTGTGTCGTGCGTCGTATCAATGAGCGCATCGAACGATGCCGCTTTAATACCGTCGAAGTCCACGCAAACAGGAGAACGCAATGCGATTCATGATCATGGTGCGCGCCAACGCGTTAAGCGAAGCCGGCGAGCAGCCTGCGGACGAAACGATCTTCGCCGAAATGGCCAACTATCACGAGGAACTCGCGCGCGCGGGCGTGCTGCTCGACGCCGCGGGTTTGCAGCCCAGTTCGAACGGCTTTCGCGTGCGTTACAACGACGGCAAGCCGAGTATCGTCGATGGACCGTACGCGGAGACCAAGGAACTCATCGCCGGTTATACGTTGATCCAGGTGCGCTCGCGCGACGAAGCGCTGGAGTGGGCACGGCGCTTTCCCGCGCCATTCGGCAAGCAGATGGACGGCGAAATCGAAGTACGCCAGCTTTATGAACTCGACGACTTCGAGCATCTGGAAAGCATCGAACGCTTTCGCAAGCTCGAAGCTCAGAGCAAGTTCAAGTAACAGTTCAAGTAAGCAGGTTCAAGTCAATCTCCCATCTTTATTCAAAAGGAATCGATCATGCATAAGCATATTTTCGTGAATCTGGGCGTGCGCGACCTGAAGCGCTCGATGGACTTTTTCGGCGCGATCGGGTTTCGTTTCGAGCCGAAATTCACCAACGATCAAGCCGCCTGCATGGTGATCGGCGAGAACATCTTTGCGATGCTGCTCACCACCGACTTCATGCGCACTTTCACCGACAAAACGCTGGTCGACGCGCGCGAGCAGACCGAAGTGCTCACCTGCCTCTCGTGCGAGTCGCGCGACGAGGTGAACACGCTGGTGGACAAGGCGCTGGCGGCAGGCGGCACTTCGAAGCGCCCGCCGATGGACTGCGGCGAATCGATGTATGGCCGCAGTTTTGAAGACCCGGATGGGCATATCTGGGAACTGATGTACATGTCGCCGGAAGCGGTGGAAAAGGGCGCGCACTGATGGCGCAGGGCCCGGCCCACCGGGCCCACGACAGCGTAGCCGTCGCCGCGATCCATCGCTCGATTGAGGCGGTCTGGCGTATCGAGCGTGCGCGGGTGATCGCGCACGCCGCGCGTCTCCTGCGCGACGTGGGCCTCGCTGAGGATGCCGCCCAGGATGCGCTGGTCGCCGCGCTCGAAAGCTGGCCCGCGAGCGGCATCCCGGCCAACCCCGGAGCGTGGCTCATGACCGCCGCCAAACACCGCGCCCTCGATCGCTTGCGGCGCGCCGCCGCGCATGCGCGCGCGCACGAAGCGATCGGTGCGGATCTCGAAGCGCTGCAGGCGCAATTCGCACCGGATATCGCCGATGCACTCGACGCCGCGCGCGAGGATGAGATCGGCGACGATCTGCTGCGGCTCATG
>NZ_DASZJJ010000037.1:0-3991 GCF_035948235.1 Paraburkholderia sp.
GCGGGCGAGGTGTAGTTTTCCGACGCGATCAGTTCGATGTGATCTTCCTGACGGCGGTTCTCGAGTTCGATCGCGGCGAACAGTTCGGGATCGACTTTGGCGATGGTGCTTTCGGCTCTATCAAACATACGGGTTCCGTTAAGTGTGTTCAGGTTGACCGGGTCTCGCGCGGAACGCGTAGCGGGTACGCGGCGCTGCTGGCGAAGAGGCCAGCCTTGACGTGGCGGAAGAAGGTGCCGCACACGCGAGGCAGGACAGCCCGTGCAGCGCTATGGAAAGCGCGCGGATCTCGGCTGCCCAGGCGAACGGCAAAACGGCACCCTGCGCTTCACGGTGGGTCGTTCCACCTTGAGTTCCCGATCGAGCCGCGCTTTGCGCAGCTTGCCGGGCAATTGTTACAACCGCAATTCCAGCCGCAGTCGCCGCATCGCCCCTTCAGGAACCCTATCGCCAGTCACGCAGGGATTGAGCGCGTTAGTGTATTGGATGCGACCATATTAGGCAACCGGACCTCCTTCGCGCCCCCTGAGCCACGACTGGCGCGGCTTGCGCGGGTATTGCCGCTTCCTTGCCGCAGCGCGGCATTGGAAGTAGGCTTTCCCCTTTCCTCGCCTTCTACCGACCAGGGAGCCACCATGATTGTCTTCGTCACCGGCGCATCAGCAGGATTTGGCGCCGCCATCGCCCGAGCCTTTGTGAAGGGCGGCCACCGCGTGGTCGCCACCGCGCGCCGCAAGGACCGCCTCGATGCCCTCGCCGCGGAGCTGGGTGACGCGCTGCTGCCGTTCGAACTGGACGTGCGCGACCGCGCCGCCGTCGAGGCCGCGCCGGCCGCATTGGCCAACCTCGCCGCTGAATTCGCCAACATCGACGTGCTGGTCAACAACGCGGGCCTGGCGCTGGGCGTCGAACCGGCCCAGAAAGCCGATCTCGACGAGTGGGAAACCATGATCGAGACCAACTGCACGGGTCTGGTGCAGGTCACCCACGCGTTCCTGCCGGGCATGGTCGATCGCAACCGTGGCCACATCTTCAATCTGGGATCGGTGGCGGGCCGCTGGCCGTACGCGGGCGGCAACGTTTACGGCGCAACCAAGGCCTTCGTGCGCCAGTTCAGCCTGAACCTGCGCGCCGACCTCGCCGGTACCGCGCTGCGCGTGACGGATATCGAACCAGGCCTGTGCGGCGGCACCGAATTCTCGAACGTGCGCTATCGCGGCGACGACTCCAAGGCCGCCAACGTCTACAAGGACGTCGAGCCGCTCACGGCCGAAGACATCGCCGATTCCATCTACTGGATCGCCACGCGTCCCGCGCACGTCAACATCAATACGATCGAGCTGATGCCGGTCGCCCAAAGCTTCGCTGGACTGACCATTCATCGCGGCTGAAAGCTTTCTAAATCCTTTCTTAGCTCAGTCGTCCGAACGGCGTAGCGGCCGCGCGTTCCGGTAGAATGCGCGGCATGGAAAGAACCACCAGCAAGCCGGATACGGCCCCAACACAGGCCGCGGAAGGTTTTACATGGCCGGTCCGCGTCTACTACGAAGACACCGACGCCGGCGGCATCGTGTTCTACGCGAACTACCTGAAGTTCTTCGAGCGCGCGCGCACCGAATGGCTGCGCGCGTGCGGCGTCGATCAGCGCAGGCTCGCGGAAGAATCAGGCACGCTTTTCGTGGTGCGCAGCACGGCGCTCGACTACCGCTCACCTGCCCGGCTCGACGATGTCGTGACGGTCGTGAGCCGCCTCGACAAGCTTGGCCGGGCCTCCGTGGACTTCATGCAGGAAGCCTGGCGCGGTGAAACGCTGCTGGCGACGGGCAAGATTCGCGTCGCCTGCGTCGACGGCGCCGCGATGCGTCCGGCCGCCATTCCAGGCCCCGTTTTCGATGCTTTGGAACGCGGCATGAAGAAAGTCTTACCCACTGTGTCAACGACAACTTAACTATTGCCGTTGATACGACGCCAGTGAACTCGCGTCGGTCATTGCAGGACCAAGCTGGGTTCGGCCGCAGCTGTGCGAAGCCTTGCCGTTTGCCTTCGGGAAGCTTTGCATTGTCTTGCAGCCGCTCGCCCCTCCCGGGACGTTACACCGAACCTCTATGAACACTACACAAGATCTGTCGATCATTTCTCTCGTTCTTAATGCGAGCATACTGGCACAGGCGGTGATGGGACTGCTCCTGTTGCTTTCCCTGATTTCCTGGACCTTCATCTTCCGCAAGTGGTTTGCCATCCGCCGCGCGCGCAGGCAGACCGAGCGCTTCGAGCGCGACTTCTGGTCGGGCGGCGACCTGCAGGCGCTGTATCAAAGCGCAGCCAACAACCGTCACACGATCGGCGCGCTCGAGCGTATCTTCGAGTCGGGCATGCGTGAATTCCTCAAGGCCAAAGAGAAGCGTCTGAACGATCCGAGCCTCGTGCTCGACGGCGCCCGCCGCGCGATGCGCGCAGCGTTCCAGCGCGAAATGGATGCGCTCGAAGCGAACCTCTCGTTCCTCGCCTCGGTTGGCTCGGTCAGTCCGTACATCGGTCTGTTCGGCACGGTCTGGGGGATCATGAATGCGTTCCGCGGTCTGGCCAACGTGCAGCAGGCGACGCTTGCGAACGTCGCGCCCGGCATCGCCGAAGCGCTGACGGCTACCGCCATCGGTCTGTTCGCCGCAATCCCGGCCGTCGTCGCTTACAACAGCTACGCGCACGACATCGACCGTCTGGCAATCCGCTTCGAAACCTTCATCGAAGAGTTTTCGAACATCCTGCAGCGTCAGGCCCACTAATCTTCAAAGGAGTCGAAGATGGCAGGCTCAATGCGTTCGAGCATGCGAGGCAGCCGCTCGCGCCGTGCGATGGCCGACATCAATGTCGTGCCGTACATCGACGTGATGCTGGTGCTGCTCGTGATCTTTATGGTGACCGCGCCGCTCGTGGCGCCGTCCATCGTCAATCTGCCGACTGTCGGCGGTGCGTCGCAGCAGCAGCAGGTGCCGCCCGTGGTGGTGAACATTCGCCCGGACGGCAATCTGAGCGTACGCTACAAGGATGATGCAGGCGCCACCCAGCAGGAAACCATGTCGCGCGCCGATCTCAACAGCTTTGTCGCCGACCGCGAGCAGAGCCATCCCGACCAGCCGGTCGTGATCGCCGCCGACAAGGCCGTCAAGTACGAGACGGTGATGAACGTGATGTCCGATATGAAGGCGCACGGCGTCAAACGTGTCGGACTGCTCGTCAAATCGCAATGATCCGGAAGAACGAATCGTATCCGCTGCAGCCACCGCGCGAGCGCGGCACGGGACGTGCTATAGCGCTCGCCGTGGTCATGCACGTGCTGCTCGGCTTCTTCCTCTACCACGGCATCCACTGGCAGAACAGCACGCCGGCGGGCGAGGAAGCGGAGCTGTGGACCGAGGTCCCGGACCTGTCCACGCCCAAGCCCTTGCCGCCGCCCGTGCCGGTGCCGGTGCAGCCCGCCCCGCCGCCGCAGCCGACGGAAGACGCCGACATCGCGCTGCAACAGCAAAAGCGTAAGCAGCAGGAAGCGGCGCGCGAGGCGCAACTGGCCGAACAGCAGCGTGTGAAGCAGCAGCAGGAAGCCGAAGCGAAGCGTCAGCAGCAGCTGGCTGCCCAGCAGGCGGCGCAACTGGCCGCGCAGCAGAAGCAGGCGAAGCTCAAGCAACAGCAGCAGGAGCAGCAGGAGCAGCAGCAAGCCGCTGAAAAGCTCAAGCAGCAACAGCAGCAGCAGGACGCGCTCAAGAAGCAGCAGGAAGAAGAACAGCAGCAGAAGCAGGCGAAGCTCGACGCCCAGAAGAAGGCCGACGCCGACAAGGCCGCCAAGGCCAAGGCGCAAGCCGACGCCAAGGCCAAGGCGCAGGCACAGGCCGACGCACAGGCGAAGAAGATGGACGCTGAACGGCGCGCGCGCATCGCGCAGATGCAAGGTTCGATGGGCGGCGGCGAAGGCTCCAGCGGTAATGGTCTGGCGAAG
>NZ_DASZJJ010000038.1:0-24474 GCF_035948235.1 Paraburkholderia sp.
TACCGCCCATGCGATTGCGAAGCGCTTTGGCGCCACCGTGGCGCTCGCGCGGCTAGAACTGTCGATCGGTGCGGGCGAAGTCGTCGCGCTGATGGGGGCGAACGGCGCGGGCAAATCCACCTTCGTGAAGATCGTCAGCGGTGTGCAGCCTGCCGACGAAGGGACGATGACGCTGGACGGGCAGCCGTATGCACCCGCCTCGCCGCTGGCCGCGAAGCGTCAGGGCGTAGCCACCGTGCACCAGTCTGTTGCCGATGTGGTGGTGCCGGCCCTGTCGATCGCGGACAACCTGCTGCTCGACGAACTCTGCGGCGGCGTGGCGACAATCTGGACGCCGCGTGCGCGCCGTCATGCCCGGGCGCGCGAACTGGCGGCCCGTGTAGGCCTGGACAATGTGGATCTGGACGCGCCGCTAGGCACGCTTTCGCTGGCGGCGCAGCAGCGCGTGGTGCTGGCGCGTGCGCTGGCGACGCGCCCGCGTCTTCTGATTCTCGACGAACCCACCGCCAGTCTTTCCGCTGCAGAAGCCGAGCGCCTCTATACCTTGATCGACGGCCTGCGCGCCGAGGGCGTGGCAGTCCTGCTGGTCTCGCATCGGCTGGCGGATCTGCGCCGCCTCGCCTCGCGCGTGGCCGTGGTGCGCGACGGCCGTATCGTCGCCGCGCAGGACGCGCCGATCGACTTCGATGCCGCGCTGGAGACGATGATCGGGCGCAGGTTGCCGGTTGGCAGTGCTAAAGATGAGCGCAAGGAGCACGCCGAAGCCGCTCTCGAACTACGCGGCATGCAACTCGGGCCAGTTTCCGAACCCTTCGACCTGGACGTACGCGACGGAGAAATCGTTGCCGTGGTGGGGCCGGTCGGAGCGGGCAAAACGCGCCTCGCGCAGACGATTTTCGGCGCCACGCGCGCCAGCGCTGGCACCATGCGCCTCTATGGCGAATCGTGGCGCCCTCGCACGCCGCGCGACGCGCTCCGCGCAGGCGTCTTTCTGGCCGGCGAGGACCGCTGGCGCAGTTCGCTCTTTCCCGATGCCGTGCCGTTCGCCTCCGTGGCGGGCACCATCGGCTTTCCGTTTCTGCCGCGGTGGAGCCGCGCGGGCGTGGTTGCGCGCGCGAAAGAGCGCGCGGTCGCACGCGAGGCCATCGACGCCTTCGGCATCCGCTGTACCGGTCCCGACGACCGCGTCGCGCGCCTCTCGGGCGGCAACCAGCAGAAGGTGCTGCTTGCGCGCTGGCATGCCGAACCCGCGCGACTGCTGCTGCTGGACGAACCGTTTCAGGGTGTTGATGCCGGTGCGCGCGCCGATATCGCTGCGATGCTGCGCCGTCGCGCCGCTGGGCGCGCGACGCTGGTTTTCGTGAGCGATCTGGAAGAAGCGCATGAGGTGGCCGATCGCATTGTGCAGTTCGATCGCGGCGCTGTTGAAATCAGCCGCAACGTCGCAGTCGACGCTCTTATTCCAAACTGAGACCTATAACGTGAAATCCGCCACACCAACGCTCGCCACCGATCCCGCGCAAGTGCGCACCGTCACGCCCACACGCCGCCGCGCCGTGCTCGCCTGGCTCGAACGCCTGAGCCTGTTGGCCGTGCTCGCCGCCATGAGCGTGCTGTTCGCGGTGCGCGAACCGGCCTTCGTGAGTGTCGAAAACCTCTTCAGCATCCTTCAGGCGGTTTCGATCGTGGCGCTGCTTGGTATCGGCGTGACGATCACGCTGGCGGCGGGCGGCTTCGATCTGTCGGTCGGCAGTGTGGCCGCGACTGCACAGATGGCGGCGAGCTACGTCCTCGTGGTCTGGCATGGCAACGCGTGGGAGGCTGCTGTGGCCTGCCTCGTGCTGGGTATCGCGGCGGGGCTTTTCAACGGCGTGCTCATCACGCGCCTGCATGTACCCGATCAGCTTGCGACGCTCGGCACGCTGTTCCTGCTCGCGGGGCTGCAACTGATTCCCACGGGCGGACGCTCGCTTGCGACCGGCACGATCCTGCCCGACGGCAGCGAAGCGAGCGGCACCTTTCCAGCGGCTTTTCTCGCGCTGGGCCGGGCGCGCCTGTTCGAAATCGTGCCCGCGCCGGTGCTGGTGCTGCTCGTGCTGACCCTGCTCGTGTCTGCGGTGATGGCGCTCACGCGCTGGGGCCGGGTGATTTACGCGATCGGCGGCAACGAAACGGCGGCGCGACTGGCCGGTGCGCCCGCTGCGCGCTACCGCGTTGCGGCTTACGTGGCGTCCGGTGCAATCGCCTCGCTTGGCGGCCTGCTGATCGCGGCACGCGTGGGACGCGGCGACGTCAGCGCCGGGCATTCGCTGCTGCTCGACGCTGTGGCGGCGGCGCTGGTGGGCTACGCGGTGTGGGGCGTGAAGCGACCCAACGTGCCTGGCACGGTAATCGGCGCGGTGTTCGTCGGCGTGCTGCTCAACGGCCTGACGATGCTCAATGCGCCGTATTACCTCCAGGATTTCATCAAGGGCGCGCTGCTGGTGGTGGCGCTGGCGTTCACATTCAGCATCGGGCATCGCAGTGCTCACAAATAACCAGGGAATCCTGACGATATGGAGAGGGGAAATATGAAGATCGCAAAGCACGGATTACGCACTTCGACGCCTCGCAAGGCGCTGACCCGCGCGGTCGGCACGCTCACGCTTTGCGCGGCGGCGCTGCTGGGCGCGGGCGCGGCCCATGCGGGCGCACTCAAAGGCGCGCCCGCTCCGTTCGACAAGGGCGGCGTGAAAATCGCGCTGGTCAACTACCTGTCAGAAGGCGATTTCTTTCAGGCCTACGAGGCGGGCGCGCAAAAGCAGGCGAAGGCGCTCGGCATCGACCTGCGTATTTACGAAGGGCGCCAGGACGCAGCGCAGCAGCGCGACCAGATCCAGCAAGCCATCAACCTGGGCGTTTCCGCGATCATCGTTAATCACGGCCTGCCCGAATCGCTCAAGGACGTCGTGCAGCAGGCGCTCGACAAGGGCATCAAGGTGGTGGCCTTCGACGTCGATCTCGCCAATCCGCGTGTGCCGCAGATCGAGCAGAGCGATCGCGATCTGGCGTCGCTGCTGCTGCAACAGGCCGTGAAGGATAACGGCGATGCGTTCTCCGCTGGCTATGTTTATGTGGCGGGCTTCGCGCCGCTCGATCGTCGCGATGCGGTCTGGCAGGCCTTCAAGAGTGCGCACCCGAAAGTGCGCGAGCAGGCGCGCTGGGGCACCGTGGACAATCCGATCGCGCAGTCGGTGGCGAACCAGGCATCGGCTGCGTACCGCGCGCATCCGGACATTCGTGTCGTGATCGCGCCTTACGACGAGTTCGCGCGCGGCGCGAGCCTGGCGGCGGGCGAGGCGAATCTCTCGGGCAAACTGCGCATCTATAGCGCCGATATTTCGACCGCCGATATCGAGGCGATCCGCGCGCCGAACAGCGCCTGGGTGGCGACGGCGGCAACCAACCCCGCCGTGGTGGGCGCGGTATCGGTGCGCGCGGCGGCGCTGGAGGTGGCGGGGCAACCGCTCGACCATCACATCACGGTCAAGCCCACGCTTGTCACGCGCGACGATCTGGTGAAGAACGACATCCATACCATCGCAGAACTGGGCGCGAAATTTCCGGCGTTTCGCGTGAGCGACGCGGCAACGGCGGGTTGGATACCGGTGGAGTGAATCCGGGCGGACAAGATGACAAAGAGCCCTGTGCCATGCGGTACAGGGCTTTTTGACTTCGAGGCCACCTTGGGCCCGGTATTCAGCCTTTGAATTCGACCGAAACAAACACCTTGCGGCACCGTTCCACCACCTCCCACGTGCCTTTAAAACCAGCGGGAATCAGGAAACGATCGCCGGCGCGCACGGTGCGCTCCGCGCCCTCTTCATCGCGCAATACCGAAACGCCTTCGAGTATTTCGCAGTACTCGTTCTCGGTGAAATTCACGGTCCATTGACCGCACTCGCTTTCCCAGATGCCGGTTGAGAGCTGACCGCATGCGCTTGTGAAGTGCATGTGCGCGGCCTGGCGTGGCACGCCCGAAATCACTGCCTCGGGCTTCGGCTCCCATTCGAGGGTTTCTTTGGCGGGCTGCGAGTAATCGACGATATCCAGAATACGCATGATCAAGAAGGGCGTTAAAAGGGCGTACGGCAGGTTGGAAAGGGTCTAGCTTGATACCCCGACAAAAAGCCGCTGGCAAGCCTTACGTTTTTCTGGGTGATAAAAGAATGAAAAAATCTAATCGATTGATGAAATAAGACCATTTTTCTTCATGAGCGTGCGCCTCTATGATCACTGCCACTTCCCGCATTTGTACTACGCAACTTCTATTGGATGGCAGCCCACATGGTCACGACACATAATCTCGGCTTCCCGCGCATCGGCGCTAAACGCGAACTCAAGTTCGCGCTTGAACGCTACTGGAAAGGCGAATCGTCGCGCGACGAACTCAAGACGCTCGGCGCGCAACTGCGTGAGCGCCATTGGCGCGACCAGCGCGCACTCGACCTGGTGCCGGTAGGCGACTTCGCGTTCTACGACCAGGTGCTCGACATGAGCTTCACGCTTGGCAATCTGCCGGCACGCGTACAGGGCTTTCACGGCGATGCGCTCGACAATTACTTCCGCGTGGCGCGCGGCCGCTCGGCGGTTGGCGCAGAAGAGCACGCGGGCTGCTGCGGCGGCGTAGCGGCCGGCGAAATGACCAAGTGGTTCGACACCAACTATCACTACATCGTCCCCGAATTCACCGCCGACACCCGCTTCAATCTGGACGCATCGCGTCTGATCGAACAGCTGGCCGAAGCCCGCGCGCACGGTGTGAAGGCAAAGCCGGTCATCATCGGTCCGGTCACGTATCTGTGGCTCGGCAAGGCGAAGGACGACTCCGACAGGCTTGCGCTGCTGCCGCGCATTCTGCCCGCCTACGCGGCGCTGCTCGACGCGCTCGCGAAGGCCGGCGTGGAATGGGTGCAGATCGACGAACCGGCGCTCGTGACCGAACTCGACGACGCCTGGAAGCAGGCTTTCGTGAGCGCCTACGACGCGCTCAAAACGCGGCCGGTCAAGCTGCTGCTGGCCACGTATTTTGGCCAGTTGCTCGGCAATCTGGAGCTTGCCGTCAAGCTGCCGGTTGACGGTCTGCATATCGATGCGATCAACGCCCGCGAAGAAGTGGCGCAAGCCGCGCAAACGCTGCCCGCGCAGAGCGTGCTGTCGGTTGGCGCGATCAACGGCCGCAACATCTGGAAGACGGACCTGAACGCCGCGCTCGAATGGCTCGCGCCGCTCGCGCAGCAACTGGGCGAGCGTCTGTGGATCGCGCCGTCGTGCTCGCTGCTGCACGTTCCGGTCGATCTGGCGAGCGAAGAAAAGCTCGATGCCGAAATCCACTCGTGGCTCGCGTTCGCGCTGCAAAAGCTGAACGAAGTCAAGGTGCTGGCGACGGCGCTCAATCAGGGCCGTGACAAGGTCGCCGAAGAACTGGCCGCCAACGCCGCCGCGATCGCTGCGCGCCGCAACTCGCCACGCGTGAACAACCCTGCGGTCAAGGCCGCACTGGCCCGCATCGACGCCAGGCTCGGCAATCGCCAGCACGCCTACGCCGAACGCGCGCCCAAACAGGCCGCGCTGCTGAACCTGCCGGCCTACCCGGCCACCACGATCGGCTCGTTCCCGCAGACCGCCGAAATCCGCCACGCCCGCAGCCAGTACAAGAGCGGCGCGCTCGACCCGGCGGGCTATCAGGACGCCATGCGCCGGGAAATCGAGCGCAGCGTGCGTGAACAGGAAGCGCTGGAACTCGACGTGCTGGTACACGGCGAAGCCGAGCGTAACGACATGGTCGAATACTTCGGCGAACAGCTCGACGGCTACGCGTTCAGCCAGTTCGGCTGGGTGCAGTCGTATGGCTCGCGCTGTGTGAAGCCGCCTGTGCTGTTTGGCGATATCACCCGCCCGAAGGCGATGACGGTCGAATGGATCACCTACGCGCAATCGCTCACGAACAAGCCGATGAAGGGCATGCTGACCGGCCCGGTGACGATCCTGAACTGGTCGTTCGTGCGCGACGATCAACCGCGTTCGGTGTCGTGCTATCAACTGGCGCTGGCGATCCGCGAAGAAGTGCTCGAGCTGGAACAAGCCGGCGTGCGCGTGATCCAGATCGACGAAGCCGCGCTGCGCGAAGGTCTGCCGCTGCGCCGCGCGCAGTGGGACGAATACCTGCGCTGGGCTGTCGAATCGTTCCGTATCACGGCCAACGGCGTGCAGGACGAAACGCAGATCCATACGCATATGTGCTATTCGGAGTTCAACGACATCATCGCGTCGATCGCCGATATGGACGCGGACGTCATCACGATCGAGACCTCGCGCTCGGATATGGAATTGCTCGACGCCTTCGATCACTTCAGGTATCCGAACGAAATTGGCCCGGGTGTCTATGATATTCATTCGCCGAATATCCCGACGCAGGAGCACATCGTTCAATTGATGCAGAAAGCCGCGGAGCGTATTCCGGCTCAGCGTCTGTGGGTCAACCCGGATTGCGGGCTGAAGACGCGTCAGTGGGCGGAAGTGATTCCCGCGCTGACCAATATGGTCGCGGCGGCAAAAGCGCTGCGCGGCCTGGCGCAATAAACGGCTGCGTTTAAGGATCGTCAGGAGTCCGTCTGGGTATGAGCATGCAAACGCTCGTTCAGTTGCTGGAAGCCCTCGCGGAGGATCGCGAGGACGTCTGGCCGCTGTACGAGGAAATCGGCCGCGCGGCGGTGAGGCATCTGTTGCGGGCCGACTGCGCTGCGCTCACGCTCATCGGTCAGGCGTGGCTCGCGAGCGAGGCGGCCCAGGGCGCGCTGGCCGATTCATGGCCCGATGCTGCCGATCATGCCGATATCGAAGCGCGAGCGCGGAATGCCGAAGCCGTGCTCGCGCAAGTTGTACACTGCACGCTGTTCGGCGACAAAGCTCAAGCGCTCAATTGACCGAGGGTTCGCGCGGTCGGTTCACTAGCGTGACCATCACATAACTCATGATCGTCAGCATGAACCATGAGCCCAGCTTGCCGAACGACACCATCGCCCAGCCTTGCATCTGGCTCGGATACAACCACGCGTGACTGAAGGTGCCGAGGTTCTCCGCGAGCCAGATGAAGGTGGCGATCAGCACGAAAGCGAGCAGCATCGGCATGCGATGGAAGCGTCGGCCTATCAGGAAGAACACCGTGCAGCGACGGAACACGAGCGCCACGCAGGCCATCAACAGATAGCGCACATCGGGCAGATAGTGATGTAGGAAGAAGTTGGCGTAGATTGCGAGCGAAAGCGGGACGGTCGCACCCAGCGGCGGATGATGTGCGAAGCGCAGATCGAAACCGCGGCACGCCCGCGTGATGTAACTCCCCACAGACGCATACATAAAGCCGGTAAAGAGCGGCACGCCGCCAATGCGCAGATACGCAAACTCCGGATAAATCCACGAGCCGATTGCGGTTTTAAACAGCTCCATGCCGGTGCCCGCGACGTGAAAGAGCAGGATCACGGCGACTTCGTCCCATGTTTCGAGGCGCAGCGCGATCAGCAGGATCTGGATGACAACGGCCGCGATGGTGAGCGCATCGTAGCGGGGCAGCGCGGCATGCGGCGGATACCAGAAGTGCGTGCCGATCAGAAGTCCGACCATCAGGCCGCCAAACAGGCATACCCATGCCTGCTTGATCCCGAACGCCACGAACACGCGTAGCGCGGCGCTCAGGCGGCTTCTCTGATCGTTCGCGGCAAGCAGTCTTGTCACGATGCTTTCGACCCACGCGCCGGGATTGGCCGGTTTCGTCTGTAGTTCCATGCTTATGCTGATGAAGTGGGCGCGCATCATCACGCGACACGTTGTCCGTGCAACTGTTAGAGTTTAATCGTATTCACTCAAATTGAGGCCCGTGCGCCATGCCTGAAGAATATCGATTCGATGTTTTTGGCCGCCGGATGGCGATTGCCAGAAGCGACGACGCGTGGGTAGCCTATCTGATCGGCGCGGAGGGCAAGCGCAGACGCGCGGGCTTCGAGATTCCCGATTTTGTGACCGCCGATGAGCTTGCACAGTATCTCGACGATCTCTTTCATGAGGACGCCAGTCCGGATCGGCCGGGGGTTGTGGTGCTGGGAGTAACGCGGCGGTGACGTCAAGGCGCCTTCTCCGCCAGAATCCCAAACACCCCCTCATGCCACGCCTGCGTTTCATCATCGGCGGGAAACATGGATTCCAGCCTGATCTCCTGCGCGGCCACGCTTTGCGGCGTGCCGACGCTCGTGATCATCGAGAAATAATTTCTCACCTGGCCGTCGCACCTGAATCCCATCGGTATGACCGGCAGCGCAGCCGCTGAAGCGGGCGCATGGTTCGAACGCCAGTCTGCCGGTACATCGGGGTAGCCCAGCAATGCATCGAGCAAGGACTGCGTTTCGCCGTCGATCACGCGTCCCACGGCCTCACGATGCACGCGCTGCAACAGACTGCGCGCAACACTCTCCCAGTTGTGCACGAAAGGCCGCATTCCCTGCGGATCGAACATCAGATGCAGCATATTGCGCGGCCCCTTGCGCGCGCCCATATCGATGAAATGCCCGAAAAAACGAGGCGCCGCCGCATTCGTCATCAGGACGTTCCAGTGCCGGTCCATCACGATCGCCGGAAACGGCTCGTGCTGTCTTACGATGCGCTCCAGCGCGCGAATCACGCCCTGCATCTCCTGTGCATTCCACGGCGCTTCCGAATACATCGGCGCATAACCAGCGGCATGCAGCAGCTCGTTGCGCTCGCGCAGCGGTACATCCAGCGTCTGCGCGAGCGTGAGGATGGTGTCGCGGCCAGGCACGCTGCGGCCGCTTTCGATGAAGCTGATCTGCCGCTGCGAGATGCCGGCCTCCAGCGATAGATCGAGTTGACTGACGCCGCGCAGGTCGCGCCAATAGCGCAGCAATTTGCCGAACCCGGTGTCTTTCATCGGACTCTCCTCTTCGAGGCCTTTGAATATAGCCGACTCAGCGCGCGCCCGCACGCCACGCGAACGTGTCGAAGGGCGCTTCCAGTTCCGGCTGCGTGACGCTGCCCGTATAGTTCGTGATTGTCGAAGCGGCGACCACGGCGATGACTTCGAGGATCTGCGCGGCGCTGAAGCCCGCGTCAATAAAACGTTGCTGATCCAGTTCGCCGATACGGCCGCGTGTTTCGATCAGCGCCCGGGCGAGTGTGGAAAGCGCCGCATGCTGCGCGTCGTGCGGCGCGCCGCCCGCACGGATCGCATCGACATCGGCGCTATCGATGCCTTGCTGCAAGGCCAGCGCGCTATGAAACGCGACAGCCCATTCGCTGGCGTTGGTGACAGCGTTAGTCAGCAGCAGTACCTGAAGCTGCGCTTCGCTCAGACTGCTGGCGTGCACGCGTTGAAACAGGCCGATAAAGCCATTGATGAGCACTGGAGATGCCGCCATTTTTGCGGCAATGTTGGGGATGATGCCGAACGCCTGCTGGAGTTGCCTCAGAACGGGCTTCGACTGCTCCGGTGCGGTGTCGAGGGTATAGAGAGGAAAGCGGGACATGATGGCTCCTTGCCGTGGAGCGCGGCCGGTTTGGCCGCGCGACAGGCAAAGAGTAGGCGCGCCCATGCCGCGCGCCAATTACATGGGATGTAATCAATACGAGAACGTCGCGCCGAAAAACACGCCTCGGGCGCGGTCGTCGCCGGCTACGCGCACGCGGTATTGCACGGATACATCGACAAACGAGCGCGGCGCATCATAAGGGCCGCCGCGAAACCAGAAGCGCGCAGCCAGGCCCGCGCCGATTCCCACCGGCACGCTATGGTCGATTGCCGAATCGTAGTCGGCGCCCGCTACGAGATGCGGGAACACGGTTAGGCGCGGGTCGATTGCGTCGAGCCGGAACGTGCGGCCCAGGCGCACGTTGGCCGTCGCGTACGTGGAGGGATGCTCGATATAGTGGCCCACTTCGCCGTACGCAACGCCGGTCCACCAGCTCGGCGCGTCCTGCCGCAAGGCCGTGCCGAAGCCATCCGACCACGCCGCGCGCGCGAGCCAGTCGCCGCGTACGCTGGAACCGATCGGCAGGATGCGTTCGAAGGCGAAGATCGCGTTGGTCGAGGTGAAGGGCTTTACGCGCGCGCCCAGCGCTGCCTGCAAGGTCTGTACGCCCGAGGGCGAATCGCCTTTCACGCCGAAGTTTTCATAGCCGCGGGCGTAGAGTTCGAAGGCGCGTTCGCCGAGGCTGCCAAATGGGCGCCAGTAGGCTTCCGTGCCGGCCTGCCAGTTATTGGCGATGCCAGGCGTCGGGTTGGTGACGAGACCGTTCTGGATGCCGCCGCCGCGATAGTTGAGCGTCGTGTTGAAGCCCCAGTTGCGGGTGGCGTCGGCGTGGGCGCTGCGGGCGTCGGTGAGCGCCTGCGGGGGTATCGGCATAGACTCTGAGGAATCCTGATTGCCTTGATCGATGGCGCGTTCCAGCCACTTCGCACCCTGGGCATTGTGATGCGTTTGCAAGGCCGCGTAGCCGGCGTCGCCAGTGGCCGAGGGCGGTAGGGTGCCGTCGGCGTCTGCCTGTACGAATGCGGCATATGCGCGCTGCCTGTCGCCCGCGCGCTGTGCCAGATAGGCGACTTGAAGCGCGTCCATCCCGTCGATGGCGCCGCTTGTGAGCGCGTCGTGTGCGGCCACGCGGGCGGCGGCGCCGTCGTTATTCGCGACGAGCGCGTCGATCAGTTCCAGCCGATGCTGCGGGTTGTCGGGCGCGGCCGCCACTGCCGCGCGCATCGCTGTGACTGCGCCCGCATGGTCGCCGCGCGCGGTGGCTTCGCGTGCGGCGCGTACGTCCGCAAACGCGGGGTCGGCGGCGTAGAGATCGCAGGCGGCCCCGAAGCGGTCGTCGTGGCAATCGAAGATGGGACGCGCAGCCGGGTCGATATCCGCGATACGGATTGCCTCATGCGAGGCGAGCATGCGATGCGCGCGCTGGCGACGCAGGGCGATGACCGCATCGGTATCGTCGTGCGCCACGCCGAGCGGCGCGAGCACGTCCAGCGCCTCCTGTGGGCGATGCTGTGCGAGGCGCACGTCAGCGATGATCGCGCGTGCAGTGCGAGCGTCGCGTGTGGCGCGTGTGGCACGTTTGGTGTCGTCGTTCATGCTCGCGCTTACCTGCTTTTCCGGATCATCTGAAGATAGCGTGATGGCCTGCGAAAAATCATCGTCGGCGTCACCTTCGTGCAGCGCTGCGCGAGCAAAGCCGCGCAGCGTCCACGCAAGCGGATTCGAGCGATCTTGCGCGATAGCCGCGCTGGCGGCGGCTTTCGCGCCTGCCATATCGCCGCGCGCGAACAGCACGTCGAGCAACTGCATCCTGAATGCGCTGCGATCCGGCGCGTAGGCAACGGCTTGTTGCGCGAGACTTTGCGCCGTCTCCAGATCGCCGCGTTTGCGCGCCTCATAGGCGGCGATCGAGGCCTGCGGCGCGAGCTTCGCGCCAATGAACGTGCGCCGCGAGCGTAGTTCTTCGGTGTCGCCGAATCGCGCCGATGCATCCTGTGTAGCGGTCCAGGCGTCTTCGTCATGGCCCGCTGCGGAAAGTGCGTCAATCAGCAGATAGCGCAGCCGTTCGACCTCGGGTGCAAGCACAATTGCCTGACGCGTATAGTCGGCAGCGGCTTCGTAGTCCTTGCGCGCGTAGGCGTTGTACGCGGCGCGCGCTGCCACTCCAGCGCGGCCCGGCAGATCGGTTGCGCCACCCGCGCCCGCAGCGGCAATCTGTTCGCGGCGCGTGACCAGCGCGTCGATCGGCCCAAGATCGTGTATTGCCTCGCTCAACGCTTGCTGCGCTTGGGCGCGATGACCGCCTGCCGCAAGCGCGTTAGCGCGCAGCACGCGCAACTCGACCACGTCGGGCCGCTGGCGGATTGCCTCGCTTGCAAGCGAGGCGCTCTCGTCGTAACGATGATTGCCATAGGCGTTATACGCATCGCGCGCGACGCGATATGCCGCGCCCGAAAGTTCGAGTGGTAAAGGATGATCGGCGAAAGCTTGCGGAGCGTGCAGGACCGTGAGCGCGGCCAGAAGCCACGCGGCGGTGGCCACGCGCGGCGCGCGGCGTTCAGTAGGGTGCTGGGGTGCGGCGCGCGTCATCGGCCTCCCGTTTGCGCGTCGCGCAGTTGCCGTTGCGCGGCAATGGCGCTTTGCAGCGCCTCGCGCGAGATGATGTGGCGTGCCACCATGAAGTCGCCGATGCGGCCGTCTCGCTCCGGGCGGTATTCCTGTAACGCGGCATCAAATTTAGCTCTTGAAACAAGGCCCATTTCGATCAGCAGGTCGCCGATCAGCGGCACTCCGCGTGTCGCGCCCAGGTCGGCGGGCGACATCACGGCAACCTCGCCGTGCGCGCCCACCAGCAGCGGTTCCTCTACGCGGCGCAGAATGCGAAGTCCGGCAGTCACTTCGCTTTCGCTCACGATGTGCAGTGCGACGGTGCGTTGCGTAATCGCGTGCAGGTCGTCTATCGCCTCGTCCGTTAGCAGACTGGCCGCGACGAACACGGCATGGCCATTCTCGTCGAGTCCTTGCGGCAAGGTGCGCAGGCGCACGAGCACGTCGATGGGAACCTGATTGTGTGGATCGTCGAGTTTTGCGGGCACAAATTCGCCGCGTGGCAGATCGGTCTGGAACGCCACGGCTTCGGCCAGCGTTTCCTCGTCCAGCCAGCCGTTGGCCATCAACACGCGCCCGAGCGGCGCTTCGCGCGCATGGTCGTCGTGCAGCGCGCGCTCCAGCATCGCTGGGTCGATTGCCTGCCATGACACCAGCAATTCGCCGAGCGTCTGCCGGGTATTGCGCAGGCCGCTCGCACTTGGAAAGTCATGCATGGTCTTGTCCCAGGTGAGACGCTTGCCCGTGACCAGATGGATCAAAAATAGCCGCCACGCGCGCAGCGCCGCCAGAAAATTGATGAAGTTGCTGATGATGAGCCGTGGCATGGCCAGCACGCCGTGTTCCCAGCCATACAGGCGCGTCGTGAAGATTACGCGCTGCGTCACGCGCAACAGCAGGGCGACGAAGTTCGCCGTCAGCAACGCACTCATCCACGGCGAGTCGATGAACGGCGAGGGAAACAGATCGGGCGTGAGCCCGAGCAGCGATGCCAGCGCAAACAGCATGAACTGGATCACCAGCAGATAGCCCACCATGCCGACGAACGAGGTCACCACGCCCTTGCGATCGCGCAGCAACAAGTAACGGTTGGCGAGCGACCCGGTCCAGCCCGTGAGCGTCCAGCCTTGCAGCCCGATGCCCAGTGTCCAGCGCGCGCGTTGACGATACGCAGTACGAAGTGTATCGGGAAAGTACTCGCGCACGCATAGCGGCATCGTTGTGGTGATTTCACGCTCGGGGCCGAGCCCGAACCAGGTCGTGCGGTGGGTGACGAATTGCACCGGAAAACGCGCAAAAATCGATTGCAGTCCCATGCGCCCGATGCGCTCGCCGATGTCGTAATCCTCGGTGAGACTTTCGGTGTTGAAGGGCTGCGCTTCGGTATCGGCGATCAGGGCCAGCATCGCGCGGCGCGAGAAACAGGTGCCCACGCCCGCCGAAGGCACCGCGCCCACCAGACTCTCGCGCACCACCAGATCCTTTGCGTGCCATTCCGCGAACTCATCCATATAGGTGCCTGCAACCAGTTCGCACCATTCGCGCTCGAGCGACGCCACCGGCAACTGGATCATGTCCTTGCGCGGTAGAAGATAGTTGAAGAACTTCAGTTCGAGCGGATGCAATACGTCCTCGCTGTCATGCATGACCACGCCTGCGAATTCGGTGCCGGCCTCGAATTCGTAGCGAAAGATCGCCTGCACGATCCAGTTCAGACAATCGGCCTTGCAGGTCGGGCCATCGTGCGGCACTTCCACGCGATGCAGATGTTTGTAGCGATGACGCATGCGCTCCACTTCGGCGATGGTTGCGGCATCGTTCTGATAGGTACCGACGAACACGCGATAGGCACGGTAATCGAGCACTCGCACCAGGTCCTCGATCATCGCGGCGATCACGTCGTGCTCGTGCCATGCGGGCACCATGATGGCGAGCGGCTGCTCTGTGCGGTGATGCAGTTGCTCGACAGTGAGCGGCTTGTATTGCCGTTTCACCGTGAAATGACGCACCGTTTCGCGTATCCAGTACCAGAGGTCGATGAAGAGATCGTCGAGGCTAGACAGCAGGATGATGGCCGACACAAATACGGCGGCGTGCTCAAGCCACTGGTAGTACTCCGCGAGCGCGATGCGCCCATAGAAGCCGAGCGTCGCGAGCATCATGGCTTGTCTCGCGGCGGGACCTGGTTTTTACCGTTGCCGTTCATGCCTGCCGGTGGTTGTTGAGCCGCGGCGCGGCGCTCTTCGCTGGTTTGAGCCGTGCGGCGCTTGCGGGCAATCTGTGCGATTAGGATCAGCGCGAGCAGCAGCAACATCAGCACGAACGGAATGCCCCAGCGCGCCCAATGGTGCGTGACCCAAACGGTGCTGTCCGCGCCGGTGGCGGCGAGATCATCGGGATTGACGGTGTCGAAGCGCTTTAGCACGCCCGTGGCGTCCACTACGGCGATGTTGCCGCGCGAAAGCTGGAGCTTGTCGGTCAGCACGGGCGCGGTGCCCGTCGAGCGATAGACGATGCCGTGCGCGTCGCCCGAGGTGCCCACGCTCAGCACCGCGAGGCGCGAAAGGCCGGATACGTCGATCAGTTTGTCGCCGCGCGTGGAACTCAGTTGCAGACGGTCAGGCGAGAACGCGACGGGATCGCTTTCGTCGGCGAGTGCAACATCGGTGGCAAGGAACGGCCCCGAGGGATGCGCCGCCTGCCCTTTGCCGACGACTTCGAAATGCGCGGGCAACGGCGCGACGCCGGCCGCGCCCGTCAGCACGGCGAGGCGCGGCACGCTATGCAGCGCGTCGTCGAGATACGCTTGCGGCACGATGACCGTGGCCGAGGACGCATAGCGCGCCGCCATGCCGACGAAGTCCGCACCGGGCGTGCCGTCCGCGAGCTTCAGATAGCTGCTGGGCAGCACTGCAACGGGATAGGCCTGGCGCGCCTGGCAACCCGCGTCGGGTTGTCGCCGGAAGGTCACGCGCAGATTGTTGGTGCGCGCGAGGGCATAGCGCGGAATCTTCAGGCGCAGGCGTTCGCGATGGCCGTCCACGTCGAGCAGTTTCGCGCCGATCATCACGTCGTTGAAATAAACCGTGGCGGTGGCCGCGCCATTCGAGAGCGTGGGCGAGGCCGCGAGATCAAGCACGACCTCGTCGGGCAGTTTCTTTTCGCCCGACGCGGCTGCGAGGTCGAAGCTCGCTTCCCACGAGTCGATCGAATGCACGTCGACGCTGCGCGGTTCGCCGCCCAGGTCGGAGAGCAGGATGGTGTCGCCGTGCAGGCGCGCGCCGGGATCGATGCGATGGACCACCACGCGCTGCGAGACGTCGATGGGGCGCCAGCTATGCGCGAGCACGCTTGCGCCCGCGTTGTCGCCCACCACGATAACGGCACGGCCGCCATAGTGCGCCACGCGTGCTTCGCCAGCGGCCAGCGGCGCGACGATCTGCGCGGCGCTGTTCGTGCGCCACGCGTCGAAGCCTGAGAGTTGTCCTGGCGCGCTGCTGGCGATCTGCGCGCGCAGGGCGTCCAGCGCGGTATTGAAGCGTGTGCGCAGGGCGGCATCGGCGAGCAGCACGTCCGGGCCGAAGGCGTTGCGCGGCGCGAGGGCGAGCAGCGCGCCCAGTTCGGCCTCGTTGGCGACTATGTGATGGCTTGCATCGGGTGCGTTCGAAGCCGTTGCGAGCGCATCGAATGCGGGCATCGCTCGCAGTGCGGCGGGTATCGCGCTTGCGTCGAGGCCGCGCAGATCGGCGGGCTGGCCCACGGCGGGTACGGCCTGCATCGTGGGGCGCTTGCCGTCGCGCTGGAGCAGGGCGTCGGTGCGCCACGCAGTGTCGAGCGAAGCGGCGTCCAGTTGCGCGCCTGCCACTGTGAGCACCGGCGCGTAGGGTAGCGCGCTCCACGCGGTGCGCAGATCGCGCACGTCGGCGGGATCGAAGCGGTAACTCAGGCGCGTGGAAGGATCGACGCGCAGCACATTGCCTATCGCGGTCTGGTCCGTACAGACGTTGTCGTTGATAACCGAGGCGTAGCCCAGGCCAAGCCGCACGAAGCCCACCGAACGCGCAGCACCGTCCACGCCCAGGTTCACGTTCACACCGCCCTCGGACTTGTCGAGCGCGCGGGAAGCGACTGGCGAGCCATCGAGTGAAAGCAGCATCGTCGTGCGGCCGCCATCGCCGCGCACATAGCCGCCGTCGAACTGCAGCGTGGCGTCGCTGATCGGCACATCGGCGGGAACGGGCAGGAAGAATTCGCGGCGCGTATCGGGCGCCGTGAGCGTGACCGCACTGAGCAGGCCCAACTCGCGCAATGTGACGACGCGTGTGACGGGCACGCTGCGATCCAGTTGCGAGAAGCCATCGGCGGCTGTGGCTGTAGCGCCAGCTGGAGCGGCACCGAACGCCGGCATAGTAGTTAGTATGCCGAAGCAGATGGCGGAAAGGAGTAGCGCGCGCGGCGCGCGATGCGTGCTGGAGATCAAGTGCGGTTCTCTCGGGACGAGTTGGACCGGCGACGGACCGCAGGTCCGGCGCAAGGATTGAAGCGTGACGCCAGTGTGTTGACGCGTCTGGCTTCAGTCAGTCAAATCAAGCTGATCTGGGGAGAGAGCGTTCAGGCGGCGCATGCGCGCTGTTGCCGGTGCGCGAGAAGTGCACCGTTGAAGAGAGGGAAGTTGAAATCGACCGTGCTTTGAAATTCATTTCGCCGCCTGCCTTTTATTCGTATTGGGTCAAATATTAATCGGTGACGAATGGAGGAAGCGGTACGAACATGTAAGAAAGTTTTTCAGAGGGAACGAAAAAGGAGCTTGGGTATAGCGATTCGGAAAATCTTGCGATAAAAGCCGCAACCGCCGAGAAAAAGATGCCGCCGCCTTTAAAGAAGAAAAGCAGTCTGTATCGATGAATCGCTGAAAAATATGAAGAACGATGTGCGCGTTCCATTCCCGGACTCGCGGATTTTTCGCGTCATTTAAACCTGTCATTTTTGACAGCTTATTCGCGTTGAATGCTCGATTGTGATGGTGGGTCATTTGTCCGGGATCTGGTTTTCTGGATTGCTTTATCAGTGCATGAATTTGCATAAGCAGAATGCAATAGCAAAGAGCGATCCCGGCACTAAAGCGCTGCCAAAAAAACGCGGCGCCAGATCCTTCCGGAACCTGGCGCCGCGCAGTGTCACGCTAAGTCAATCAGAATCAGGCGACTCGTGGTACCCCTTCCGGAGCTACGCTGAAACCATCGTCCACGCTGCCTTCTTCCAGCGATACATTGCGTGTTTCGCGGCCCATCATCCACCAGGCCGCTGCAGCGATCGGGCCAGGCAGGGCGAGCAGCAGCAGGCCGATCAGCGCTGCCGACGGCGTGCCCGAAGCCGCATACACGTTGGTGAGCATCAGCGGTGCGATCACGGCGCCCAGACGCCCCACCGCCACGGAGATACCCAGACCGGTGGCGCGAATGCGCGTCGGCAGGATTTCCGACGACACCACATAGCCGGAGATATAGGCCCACGTCACGCCAAACTGGATCAGGCAATAGCCGATCACCATGCCGGGGAGCGTGTGCATCGCGTAGATCACCACGATGGCGAGCGTGGTGAAGGTATAACTCACGAACAGCGAGGCGCGGCGGCCCCAGGCCTCGACCAGCACGGCGGCAGTCAGTCCACCCGCAAGCGCGGCGGCGTTGCCGTAGACGTAGTAGATCGGCATGTCGGCGGCGGAGACCTTCATGTACGGCAGGATCACAAGCGCCATCAGCGAAAGCACGCCATAAACCACGGCAGCCTGCGAGAAGTTGAGCGCGCTGGCGAGGCCGCAGCGCATGCGATACGCGCCAAACAGCTCGCGCAGATTGCGCCAGAAAGCGGGATGGACCGGTACGAGCGTGGTTTTCGGATAGCGCTGTGCGGCCTGTGCGCGTTCCTGTTGCGTGAGTTTGCTGTGCGCGGCGCTGGCGGCGATGCTCTCGACGATTGCTTCGGCCTCTTGTACGCGGCCCTGTTGCAGCAGCCAGCGCGGCGACTCGGGAATCACACGGCGAATCCAGAAGAACAGCAGCGCCATGGTCGTACCGAAGCCGAAGCCCACACGCCACGAGATCGCACCGGGCAGATGATTGAGCACGAGGTACGAGATTGCCGCCGAAATCAGCGCACCCACCGGAAAGCCGGAGAGAATCAGCGAATCGGTGCGGCCGCGATGTCGGCGGGGAATGAATTCGCCCATCGTGGCCGTCACGGCCGAGTATTCGCCGCCTACCGCGAGCGCGGTCATCGCGCGGAAGAACAGGAACGACTCATAGTTCCACGAGAACACCGTGGCGACGCTGAAGAACGCGTACCAGAGCAGCGTGGCGAGAAAGAGCTTTTTGCGGCCATAGCGGTCGGCCAGATAGCCGAAGCCGATCGCGCCCACCAGCATGCCGAACACCCAGATGCTGACGGCCAGCGATCCTTGTGCGGAACTCAAATGCCATTGTGTCTTAAGGACACCGAATACACTGCCGATGATGTCGGTCTCGAACGAATCGAGTGCCCAGCCCACGCCAAGGGCTACCAGCATCAGCGTATGAAAGCGGGTCCACGGCATGTTGTCGAGGCGCGCGAGCGCGTCGGTTTCGACGCTGCGCTGCGCAGGGGTTTGTATAGTCACGCTGGATTCTCCTGAGCGATGAATATCGATGTTTTCGTCAGTGCACGGCGGCTTGCGCGCGCGATGCAAAGTCGATGTGCGGGAAGTTCGCGCGCTGGCCGATAAAGTTGCGGCCGCGCGCGCCGTCGAAAGCGTGATCGACAATGGTTTCCCATTGCTGGGCATCCACACCGTAAGCCGAGGGATGGCTCGATACGCCCAGCGTGTCAAGCAGCGCGGCCAGACGTGCGGGCGCTTGTTCGATATCGCCGAAAATCTCGCCCAGCGCCGCATCGCAGTCCGGGTCCACGCCCAGCGCCGCTTCCATCACGGCAGGCAGGCAGAACGAACAGGCAATGCCATGCGCGACGCCACGGGAAAGCGTGATGGCGTAAGAGATGTTGTGCGCAAGCGCGGTGCGTGTATTGGAGAACGCGAGACCGGCGCGTAGCGCACCCAGCGCCATCGCGCCACGTGCTTCGAGGTCCTGAGGATTGGCGCTCACGCGTTGCAGACCAGAGATCAGCTCACGCGCCGCATGAATCGCAAGGCCGCGCGTAACCGGGTTCGCATGCACGTTCCAGATGCTTTCCAGCGCGTGCGAAAGCGCGTCGAGTCCGCTCGCGATGGTCGGCTGCATCGGCAGACCCACCATCAGGCTCGGATCGACGATGACCGCTTCGGCGTAGAGGTCTTCGCGCGAGAGCGACAGCTTGCGATCGTTTTCCGGGTCCCACACGGTGGCCCAGCAGGTGACTTCGCTGCCGGTGCCCGCTGTGGTCGGAATCGCGATGATCGGCAGGGCGCGCAGGCCCGTCGATGCGCCGCCTTCAAGGTAATCGAGCACGGGTTCGAACGCGCCGTGTTCGGCGGCCAGCACTTTCGCGCTGTCCATCACCGATCCACCGCCCAGCGCGATCAACACTTCCGGTGCTTGTTCGAGCGCCGCGAGTTGCGCGCAGGCGCGGCGCAGCATCGGCACCGAAGGATTCGCTTCGACCGAATCGATGCGGCCGAGCGCGGGGCCGTTGCGTGATTCGATGCGATCCGCGAGGTCGGCAAACAAGGCGTCGGGATAGGTGACGATCACATAGCGGCGGCCTGCGATGGCTTCGCCGATTTCATCGAGGGAACCCGCCCCGAAGCGCACACGCACGGGATTATGGAAATTCCACGTATTGAGGTTGCCACCAGCTTGGCCGCTCATGCTGCTTCTCCCGCAGCGAGTGCGCGCTCGATGGCGTCGATCACGCCCGGCAGTTCCGCGATGCTGTCGATCAGGAAGTGCGCACCGGTGCGCGCGAGCTTCTCGCGCGCGGGTGCCAGCAGCGCTTCGCGCGCATCCGCGTCGAGCGCCTGCCATTGTGCGAGCGAGAGGCCCACTTCGTTGCCGGTCGCCACGATGCCCACGGTCCACATGCCGGCTGCGAGACCCGCTTCCAGACCGGTCGGGCTATCGTCCACCACCACGCAGCTTTGTACGTGCGCCGCGCCCAGCGCGAGCGCGTTGGCGAGGCACATATCGGGCCACGGACGGCCG
Organism: Paraburkholderia sp.; assembly: GCF_035948235.1. Classification (GTDB taxonomy): domain Bacteria; phylum Pseudomonadota; class Gammaproteobacteria; order Burkholderiales; family Burkholderiaceae; genus Paraburkholderia. The sequence goes on from NZ_DASZJJ010000038.1 coordinate 20,360, forward strand.
CGCGCCACGTCGCTCACGGTGCAGCAGAAGTCGGGCGCGTAGCCATGCGCAGCGGCGATCGGCTGAAGATTCTTCATCACTTCGCGCGGGTAGCCAGTCGTGCTGCCAATGGCGATGCCGCGTGCGCGCAGCGCCGCGATTGTCTCCAGCGCGCCTGGAATCAGTGCGCTGTATCGGGCGACATTGATTTCGTCGATGCGCAGGAACGAGGCGTAGAGCGCGTCGATATCGTCCTCGTTCGAGGCGCGGCCGAATTGCGCCTGCCAGCGCGCCTGCACATTGGCGTCGCGCAGGATCAGGGCGATATGTTCGCGCTTGGCGGCGCCCATCGGCGCGCGCGCTTCTTCTACGCTGATCGGCAATTGCGCGAGCGCGAACGCTTCGCTGAAGGCCTCGACAGGCGCGATGCAGCCAAAGTCCAGCACCGTGCCGGCCCAATCGAAGATCGCGGTGGTGACGGGGCCACCATAAGGCGTTGCGCGGCGCGGATTGCGTGCGCGCGTGTCCAGGGCGTCGTTGAGGGAATGAACGTTGAGGGTAGTCGTCATGCTCGCACCAGAGGCAGCAAAGGAATCGGAGTTCGAACTTCACATCAGACGAATCCACAGATTCGCGATGCATTCAGTCCGGGTGTGAGCAGCAGAATAGTTTTGACACATGACGCCGCTATGATCGAAATACCCGTTGAAATTCGGTGTTTCCAACGGAAATTTCGGTCGACCGAGAATCGGTCATCAAGATGACGCTCATATGACATTGACCCAGATCCGCGCTTTTATCGCCGTTGTCCATCACGGCGGCTTCACCGCGGCTGCGCGCGCGCTCAACATGAGCCAGACCACGGTGACTTCACAGATACAGGCGCTCGAACAGGAGCACGGTGTTCAGCTATTCCACCGGCGTGGACGACGCGTCGAGCTTTCTGAAGTGGGGCTGAATTTGTTGCCGATTGCGCGCCAGATCGGCGGCCTCGAAAACGATGCGATTTCTCTGCTGCGCGACAGCGGCGCGCTCACGCAGGGTTCGCTCAAGATCGGAGCTGTAGGCCCATTCCATGTGACGGAGATGATCGAGGCCTACAACGCGCGTCATCCGCAGATGCATCTGTCGGTCACGCTCGGCAATTCGGAGCATGTGATGCGCGAGCTTGATGCCTATATGTGCGACGTGGGCGTGGTGGCGCGCGCGTCGCCCGACGAGCGTTATCACATGCAGTTGTACGCGCGCTATCCCGTCGTGGTGTTCGTCCATGCTGCGCATCCCTTCGCGCGGCGCGGCACCGTCGAGCTTGCGGAACTGGCAGGCGAGCGGCTGCTGATGCGCGAAGCCGGCTCGACCACGCGGCTCGCACTGGAAGAGGCGCTGGCCGGGATTGGCGCCATGCCGCGCGTGGCGATGGAGATTGGCAGCCGCGAGGCGCTGCGCGAAGCCGTGGCGCGCGGGTTGGGCGTGGGGACGGTATCGGAATCGGAATATGTGCCCGACGAGCGGTTGCGCAAGGTGCGGATTGCGGGCGACCCGATCTCGACGCACATTCACGTCTGCTGCCTCAAGGAGCGTCGCGAGAGCCGGCTGGTGGCATCGTTCTTTTCAGCGGTGCAGGGTTTGTGTGCGCCAACGCAATAATTCGTATGACGAAATAATGGGCGATTAAAACTCCATATCGAGTTCGTCGATATCCACAGTTTCCGCCTGCGCCGCGGCGATCCATTCGGCCACATAGGGCTGCTTGAGCACGCGCATGCAATATTCGCCGATGTCGGCGTCGATCGGCACTTCGTAGGTGAGCAGGCGCGTGACGACCGGCGCGTACATCGCGTCGGCCGCGCCGATTTCTCCAAACAGCCACGGGCCGCCGTATTGAGAAAGGCACTCGCGCCAGATCGTGACGATGCGTTCGATATCATCCTGCGCACGCGACCAGATGCGGAAGTTCGGAAAGCGGCCGCGCAGATTCATTGGCAGCGCAGAGCGCAAGGCGCTGAAACCCGAATGCATCTCGCCGCAGACAGAGCGGCAATGCGCACGCGCTTTACGATCGACGGGCAATAGCTTCGCCTGCGGACTGATTTCGTTGAGGTATTCGCAGATTGCGAGCGTGTCCCAGATCTCGATGCCGTCGTGTCGCAGACACGGCACGAGGATCGAAGGCGAGAGCAGCAGCAGTTCGGCACGCGCGGCGGCGTCGTCGATGGGCACGGTCAGCGTGTCGAAGTCGAGGCCCGCAAGCTTCGCGAGCAGCCAGCCGCGCATCGACCACGATGAATAGTTGCGGCTGCTGATCGTGAGGCTCGTATTCGTCTGATTCATGCAGGTATCCTGATTACTGGCGAAGCGCTGAATGAACACTGCGCACACTACGCGGGCGCGGCGCACCGTGAACGTCGTCGCCGTGCACTACGTTGAGGCACGCATGCGTCGCGAAGCAGCGTACGGCGGCACATTCGCCCTCGCACGTCATAACCCCGGTGCAAGGCCTATGCCATGCGCGTCACGTTGGCATAGCTATTGCCTGCCATGCAGGGACTTTTGCCAGCATGAGCGCCGCCACCATGAATCTGTTTGCCTATCCCGCGTATCAGGCGTTCGCGGACTTCATGCTTCCGTGGCGCGCCGCCGCGTCGCTCACGCGCGCTTCGTTAGCCGCGTGGCCCGCGCTCGCGGCGGGCTTCGATGTGCGAGAGATCGATGCTTGGTGCGAATTGATCGAGCTGGGCGGACTCACGCACGCACGGCCGCCATTCGGCATCGACACGGTGCTGATAAACGGCGAGCAGGTGGCCGTGGCCGAAGAAGTGGTGAAGCGCACGCCGTTCGCTACGCTGCTGCGCTTTCGCAAGGAGCGGCAAGATCCAACCGCACCGCAGCCGCGCGTGCTATTGGTTGCGCCGATGTCGGGTCACTTCGCCACGCTGCTGCGCGGCACCGTGCGCACCATGCTTGCCGATCACGACGTCTATATCACCGACTGGCACAATCCGCGCGATGTGCCGCTGGCGGCGGGGCGTTTCGGTTTCGACGAATATGTCGAGCACCTGATGGCCTTTATCCGCCGTATCGGCCCCGATGCGCATCTGGTGGCGATCTGCCAGCCGACCGTGGCCGCACTCGCGGCAGTGGCGCTGATGGCCGCCGACAACGATCCCGCGCAGCCCGCGAGCATGACGCTGATGGCGGGCCCCATCGATTGCCGCGTCAATCCCACCGCCGTCAACGATCTGGCCAACAGCAAGCCAATCGAATGGTTCGAGCGTCATTTGATTGGCGCGGTGCCGGGCGGCTTCGCGGGCGCGCATCGGCGTGTGTATCCGGGTTTCGTGCAACTGGGCGCGTTCATGTCGATGAATCTCGAACGACATCTGGCCTCGTTTGCCGAGATGCGCCGCGAGCGCGCCCAGGGCGACGCGGCGAAAGCGCAGGCGATTCGCGTGTTCTACGAGGAGTATTTCGCCACCAGCGATCTCACGGCGGAGTTTTATCTGGAGACGGTGCGCACCGTGTTTCAGGAATATGCGTTGCCGCTTGGCAAGCTCAAGGTGGGCGAGCGCCTGGTCGAACCGCATGCGATCCGGCACACGGCGCTCTTGACCGTGGAGGGTGAAAAGGACGATATCTGCGCAGTGGGGCAGACCGTAGCCGCGCAGGAGCTGTGTTCGGGGCTGCGCCCGTATATGAAAACCCATCATGTGCAAACAGGCGCGGGCCATTATGGCGTGTTTAATGGACGGCGTTGGGACACGCAGATTTATCCGCTCGTGCGCTCGACCATTCACGCGCATGAACCACGCGCGCGGCGCATCGGCGCGACCTCTGAAGCGCTCGCGGCCAGCCAGGTGACGTTGCGCGCCTTGCTCGATGCCGAAGCCCACGCGGCGGCGGCGATCGCCAAAGCCGCGGAAGTGCAGCCGAGATAATGCCGGAATGCGGCCCGGCGAGCGCGAAGTCGCCAATGAGTCATTGCGGAAAACAGACTAAGAGTCGCTAACACAAGTCGTCAACGAAGCGTGAACAGATAACGGCAGCAGCCAGCGACAGCAACGCAACATGGATGTCGAGACGACGCTCGAAACGAATGCGCAGTTTGCCGAAACCGGCAAACCAGGCGTGCGTGCGCT
>NZ_DASZJJ010000039.1:0-4019 GCF_035948235.1 Paraburkholderia sp.
GGGTCCACGGCTCGTCCATGTAATGAACCCACAGCGCGCGGCCGACCAGGATGGCGACGACGAAAATGATTGCCGTCGCGATAAAGCCAATAATGTTTCGGATAGTCATGATTCTTTCAAGCCGGTTCAACGCCGGTTTCAACGATAGACGGCAAGCCCGATCACGCAGCACACGACCACGAGCAGACTCACGCGGAACAGGGATGGGTGCCACACGATGCGATACAGGCCGGTTCGGGCCAGCACGGAATCGAGCACCCAGGTGATCGCCGCGCCCAGAATGAAGAGCAGCACGATCGCCGGAATGTAGGCGTCCAGAAACGCCACGTCACGAGGCATGGTTCGCTCCTTGCGTGTCGCCGGGACGACGGCCCGACGAGTGGTTCGTATCCGCATTCACGCTTGCCGCCGCATAAGCCGCGAACGGCGACTGCGGGTCGATGAGCGCGGTGCGGATGAAATGCAGATGGCTCAGGCAGCGCTGCAGCGGGTGCCGCTCTTCGCGCGGCGCGTCCTCGCGCAGCACGTCTTCGAGCACGGCTTGCGCTGCGCCAATGGCGGCGCTGGTGGTGGCCAGCGCGGCGGCATGGCGGCGCGCATCTGGGCGCTCGAACAGCGCGGCCACGCTCTTGAGCGTCGCGGCGGTTTGCGCGCGCCACGGTGCGTTCTTCGCGAAGCGCGGATGCGCGGGCAGCGAACCCAGCTCCTCGCGCAGATCGACCGCGGCATTGCCGATTTCGAGTGTCGAGAACATCCAGCGCAGCGTGTCCTGGCGGAACGCCTCGTCGTTGCCCGCGAGCGCGTTGAGCTGGAACATCAGGTCGCGTGCGCCGCTTTCGAAGCGGTTGCGCAGGCCCGCGCCGCCCTTGATGCCCGGCAGCCCTTGCAGGCGCGAGCGGCAGGCGTGCACGGCCTGGCCGCGCAGGTTGGCCAACAGCCGGTTGCGTAGCCACGGCGTCGAAGGCGGCAGCAGCACGGCGAAGGCGGCGGCCGAGACGATCATCGAAATAACCAGCGCGATCGCGTCGTTGATATAGCCGGTCGGGTTGTACTGCATCAGGTTGTCCGGGCCCGCGAGGAAGCACAGGAAGATGCAGTAGCCCACGCCGATGCCCATGTATTTCGGCCGCGTCGAAATAAAGGTGCCCAGTGCCAGCGCCGGCGCGAGCGCCACGCACAGCATTGGAAAGCCGTCGATGTGCGGAAACACGCCGAACGTCAGGAACAGGCCAACGATGGATGCGAGCGTCGTGCCGATCGCCATCTGGCTTGCCATGCGCGTGGGCTGCGGCGACGCCGACGCCAGCGCGCAGGTGGCCGCGGCGTTGAGCACGAGATTCGTGCCGCTCGGCCAGGCGGTGGCGATCCAGAACGCGCCCAGCAGCCCCATGACGATGGCCGCGCGCACGCCGTGCACGCTCGCCGCGACCAGATTGGTCTTCGGCACGTAACGGGCGATCCACTTTTCGCGCGAATGCGTATCTACGGCAAGCGACGCGTAGGTCGCCGTGTACTCGTTCATCTCGTGAACGAAGCGGTAGAACAGCTCGGTCGCGGTGTCGAAGTCGAGCAGCCGCGCGGCCTTGTGGGCGAGGGCGGCAGCGTCGTTCACGGGTAACGCCGCTTCGAGTTGCGCGCGCGTTTCGCGTACGCGTCTGGGCAGCGCCGCGCGGTATTGCGAGAGCTGCGCGGAGGCTTGCGTCGCGTCGGCGGCCGTGAGCACGCGCTCGCCAGCATTCTCGAACAGCGGCGCGATCTCGCGGAAATACGGTTCGAGCGCATCGACCGTCACCGTCGAGCCGTCGCTGCGCAGGCGGTTCATCAACTGATGCAGCGCGTGAAAGCGCGTCGATGCCGCCATGAACTCGGTGTTCAGGCGCGCCAGACGCCCCGAGCGCATGCGCGAATCGGGCGTCTCGAACACGGCGTTGCTGCGGCTCGCCTCGAAACCGACGATATCGGCCACGAAGCGCGCATTGGTCGCTTCGATCTGCGAACGGTCGATGCGCCCGGCCAAAGACGCCGACACATAGTCGACAAACGACGAAAAGCGCCGGCGCACCGTCGAGCGCAGCAGCTCGCCGGTAAATTGCGGAAACACGATCGCGCTCACAACGCCCGAGGTCAGAATGCCGATGGAGATTTCGGCCACCCGCGTCATCGCCGACATGAAGGCGCCGTCGGGGTGCTGCGAGGCCGGAATGCCGATCAGCGCGGCGGTATAGCCCGCGAGCACGAAGCCGTACGAGCGGAAATTGCGGTTACGCGCCGCGCCCGCCGTGCAGATGCCGACCCAGATCGCCGTGGTGGCGATGAAAAGTTCGGGCTGCTGCGCGAACAGGCCGATCAGCGCCAGCATCACGACGAGGCCGACCAGCGTGCCGCAAAGCCGGTAGAAGCTCTTGGCGAACACCGGGCCGCTTTGCGGCTGCATGACGATGAACACCGTTGTCATGGCGGTGCGCGGCGAGGGCAGTTCGAGCTTCATCGCGATACCCAGCGCGATGAGCGCGGCGGCGATCGTCTTGAACAGATAGAGCCAGACGAGGCCGTCGGTGCGCGCCCAGTCGACGAAAGCCTTGAAGAGGCTCTGGCCGTCCGGTTGCGAAGAGGGGGAGGAGGCTTGCATCGTCGCGCGCCTTATTGAGCACCGGCTTGCGCGCCGGCGTCAGCCGACGAGCGCGGCGCGAGCAGCGCGGCGGGCGCGAGCGGCACGGCGCGGGTTTTCTTGCCGTGCGCGGGCAACTGTTCGGCGGCCGTCGGACTGGCCACGGCGGGGTCGGCTGCGGTATCGGCTCCAGCGGCGATCATGCCGCCGCCCAGCGCCGCCACCAGCGTCGCGTGCGCGGTCAGGCGCTCGGCCTGAATGTGCGCGACGCCTTCCTGGGCGCGCAGCAACTGCGTCTGCGCGATCAGCACGTTGACGTAGTCGGTCAGACCGCGGCGATAGCCTTCCTGCGACAGGTCGTAGTTGCGCTGCGCGGCCGCGACCGAACGATGCGCGTCGTCTTCCTGCGTCGCGAGCGAACGCATGCGCACCACCTGATCGGCGATTTCCTTGAGGGCGGTGACGATGGTCTGGTTGTACTGATCCACGGCGATGTCGTAAGCCGCCGATTGCGCGCCGAGCTGCGAGCGCAGGCGTCCGCCGTCGAAGATCGGCAGCGACAGCGCGGGGCCGCCCGTCCAGCTGCCGCTCATCGACTTCAGGAACTGGAACATGGGGCCGGCGGCCGCATAACCGCCCATCGACACCAGCAGGTTGATGTTCGGATAAAAGTCGGCCTTGGCCACGTCGATGCCGCGCGCCTGGGCAGCCACCGTCCAGCGTGCCGCCACGATGTCGGGTCGATGGCCGATCAGTTCGGCCGGCAGCGCCGAGGGCAGGCCCGCCGGAGCGGCGAGTGAGAGCGCCGGGCGCTGAATCGCTTCGCCCGCGCCAGGACCCTTGCCCGCGAGCGCCGCGAGCTGGTTCTTGCCCAGCGCGATCGCTTCTTCGAGCGAGTCGATCTGGCGTTCGTACTCGGGCAGCGGCGTTTCGGCCTGGCTCACTTCGAGCTGCGTGCCGATGCCGCCCTTCAGGCGGCGCTGTGCGAGCGCGAGGATCTTCTGCTGTTCGCCGAGCGTCTGTTTCGCGATATCGAGCAGCGCGTAATTCATCGACATATCGATATACGCGCGCGTGACGTTCACTTCGAGTTCGAGCTGTGCGGCGCGTGCGTCGGCAGCCGTGGCGTGCGCGGCGTCGAGCGCGCGCTCGGCATTGTTCTTGTCCTGACCCCAGAGGTCGAGGTGGTACGACAGACCGAGCGTGGCGGTGTTGTTCCACGAATTCGAGTTCGCGAGCGACCCCGGCCCGTAATAGATATTGTCGGACCAGTGCTGGCGCTGCACCGACATGCTGCCGTTGACCTGCGGCAGCAGGCCGGCTTCGGCCACGCCCGCCATCGAACGCGCCTCGCGCACGCGCGCCTGGGCGGCCGCGAGCGACGGATTGCCCGCGATCGAGGCGTCGATCC
>NZ_DASZJJ010000040.1:0-4305 GCF_035948235.1 Paraburkholderia sp.
AAAGGAGTAAATCGTGCAGTCTCCGGTACCGAAAGGACTAGCCGTTGCCGCGGTTCTTACGTTCTCGTTGATAATCGCGGGATGCGCCAGTACCGGGGGAATCGCCCCCCAAGCGAAGCACGTCGATGCGAGCGAACTGGACGTCGGATCGGCGATCCGCGCGGCCAACACCGATGCGAAGTGGCCCGCCAGCGACTGGTGGCGCGGCTACAACGACCCGCAGCTGAACGACTGGATCGAAACCTCGATCGCGGGCAATCCGTCGCTCGCCGCCGCCCAGGCGCGGGTGCGCGAGGCGCGTTCGATGGCGGGCGTGGCCGAAGCCGGCCTGCTGCCGCAGATCAACGGCAACATGTCCGTGCAGCGCCAGCACTGGTCCGACAATGGCTATTACGGACCGGGGTCGCTCGCGAACTCGAATTCGTGGAACAACACGGCCACGCTCGGTCTCTCCTACCACCTCGATCTCTGGGGTCAGGACAAGAACAATGCCGAGCGCGCGCTCGACGTGGTGCACGCCACAGCCGCCGACGCCCGCGCCGCGCAACTCGAACTCGAAGTAAATGTCACGCGCGCATACATCGACATGTCGATGAACTACGCGCTGCTCGATATCGCGAAGCAGACGCTTGGCGAACAGCAGCAGCTCCTCGTGCTCGCGCAGCGACGCCTGCAGGGAGGCATCGGCACGCAGCTCGATGTGAGCCAGGCCGAAACGCCGCTGCCCGAGTACGAACGCCAGATCGACTCGCTCGAAGAAGCGATCGCGCTGGGCAAGAATCAGCTCGCGGCGCTTGCGGGCAAAGGCCCCGGCGCGGGCGAGGCGATCCAGCGCCCGGCGCTGTCACTCGCCGCTCCGGCGGGCCTGCCGTCGGCGCTGCCGGCCGAACTGATCGGCCATCGCCCCGACATCGTGGCGGCGCGCTGGACCGTCGCCGCCCAGGCGCGTGGCATCGATGTGGCCAAGGCCGACTTCTACCCGAACATCAACCTGCTCGTGTCGATGGGCGGTTATGCGGCCGCCGGTCCCATGTTCCAGTTCCTGAAGTCGATAAGTGGCAGCTACGCGGGCGGCCCGGCGCTGTCGCTGCCGATCTTCGACGGCGGACGGCTGCGCTCGCAGCTCGGCGCACAGTCGGCGGCTTACGACATCGCCGTGGATCAGTACAACCAGACGATCGTCACCGCGCTCAAGGAAATCGCCGATCAGGTGGTGCGCATGCGCTCGCTGGCGACCCAGGAAGACGATGCGCATCGCTCGGTCGCGGCCGCGCAGCACAATTACGACCTGTCGCAGGAAGGCTTTCGCCGTGGGCTGACGGACTACGTCAACGTCCTGATCGCGCAGACGCAGTTGCTGCGCGCCCAGCAAGGCGTCGCGCACATCCAGGCCGAGCGCCTGACCGCGCACGCCACGCTCGTGGCGGCGCTGGGCGGCGGCATGATCGCTGCCGGGGCCGATACCGCAGCCGACCCCGCCGTGTCGAGCCCGAGCGCTGCCGAGCAACTGCCGGCGCACGGCAAGAAGACGCGCGCCGTGCCGCTTGCGCCCGCCGCACTGCTCGCGCCGCGCTCGTCTGCTGACGCCGGCGCTCAATAAGGCGCGCGACGATGCAAGCCTCTTCCCCCTCTTCGCAACCGGACGGCCAGAGCCTCTTCAAGGCTTTCGCCGACTGGGCGCGCACCGACGGCCTCGTCTGGCTCTATCTGTTCAAGACGATCGCCGCCGCGCTCATCGCGCTGGGTATCGCGATGAAGCTCGAACTGCCCTCGCCGCGCACCGCCATGACGACGGTGTTCATCGTGATGCAGCCGCAGAGCGGCCCGGTGTTCGCCAAGAGCTTCTACCGGCTTTGCGGCACGCTGGTCGGACTCGTCGTGATGCTCGCGCTGATCGGCCTGTTCGCTCAGCGGCCCGAACTTTTCATCGCCACCACGGCGATCTGGGTCGGCATCTGCACGGCGGGCGCCGCGCGTAACCGCAATTTCCGCTCGTACGGTTTCGTGCTCGCGGGCTATACGGCGGCGCTGATCGGCATTCCGGCCTCGCAGCATCCCGACGGCGCGTTCATGTCGGCAATGACGCGGGTGGCCGAAATCTCGATCGGCATTCTGACCTCGGGTGTCGTGAGCGCGATCGTGTTCCCGCAATTTACCGGCGAGCTGCTGCGCTCGACGGTGCGCCGGCGCTTTTCGTCGTTTGTCGACTATGTGTCGGCGTCGCTCGCCGGTCGTATCGACCGGTCGCAGATCGAAGCGACCAATGCGCGCTTCGTGGCCGATATCGTCGGCTTCGAGGCGAGCCGCAGCAACGCGGTGTTCGAGACGCCCGATTCGCGCATGCGCTCCGGGCGGCTCGCGCGCCTGAACACCGAATTCATGGCGGCATCGACACGCTTTCACGCGCTGCACCAGTTGATGAACCGTCTGCGCAGCGACGGCTCGACGGTGACGGTCGACGCGCTCGAACCGTATTTCCGCGAGATCGCCCCGCTATTCGAAAACGCCGGCGAGCGCGTGCTCACCGCCGCCGATGCGACGCACGCCTCGGCGCAGCTCTCGCAATACCGCGCGGCGCTGCCCAGACGCGTGCGCGAAACCCGCGCGCAACTCGAAGCGGCGTTGCCCGTGAACGACGCCGCCGCCCTCGCCCACAAGGCCGCACGGCTGCTCGACTTCGACACCGCGACCGAGCTGTTCTACCGCTTCGTCCACGAGATGAACGAGTACACGGCGACCTACGCCTCGCTTGCCGTCGATACGCATTCGCGCGAAAAGTGGATCGCCCGCTACGTGCCGAAGACGAATATGGTCGCCGCGAGCGTGCACGGCGTGCGCGCGGCCATCGTCATGGGTCTGCTGGGCGCGTTCTGGATCGCCACCGCCTGGCCAAGCGGCACGAATCTCGTGCTCAACGCCGCGGCCACCTGCGCGCTGGCTTCGGCGTCGCCGCAGCCCACGCGCATGGCCAGACAGATGGCGATCGGCACGGCGCTCGCGTCCATCGTCGGCATGATCCTGACCTTCGGCGTGTTTCCGCATATCGACGGCTTTCCGATGCTGTGCGTGGCGCTCACGCCGGCGCTGGCGCTGGGCACCTTTATTTCGACGCGGCCGAAGTATGTGGGCATCGGCGTGGGCTACTGCATCTTCCTGTGCTTCCTCGCGGGCCCGGACAATCTGGTGCAGTACAACCCGACCGGCTACATCAACGACGCGTTCGCGCTCGTGATTGCGCAGATCGTCTCGGCCGCCGCCTTCGCCGTGCTGCTGCCGCCTTCGACGCCCTGGCTGCGTAACCGTCTGCTGGCCAATCTGCGCGGCCAGGCCGTGCATGCCTGCCGCTCGCGGCTGCAAGGGCTGCCGGGCACCAAGGGCGGCGCGGGCCTGCGCAACCGCTTCGAAAGCGGCGCGCGCGACCTGATGTTCCAGCTCAACGCGCTCGCGGGCAACGACGAGGCATTCCGCCAGGACACGCTGCGCTGGATGTTCTCGACGCTCGAAATCGGCAACGCCGCCGTCGATCTGCGCGAAGAACTGGGTTCGCTGCCTGCGCATGCGCGCTTCGCGAAGAACGCACCGTGGCGCGCGCAAACGGCCGCGACGCTCAAGAGCGTGGCCGCGCTGTTCGAGCGCCCGGATGCGCGCCGCCATGCGGCCGCCCTCGCGACGACCAGCGCCGCGATCGGCGCCGCGCAGGCCGTGTTCGAAGACGTGCTGCGCGGCGATGCACCGCGCGAAGAGCGGCATCCGTTGCAGCGCTGCCTGAGCCATCTGCATTTCATCCGCACCGCGCTGATCGATCCGCAATCGCCGTTCGCGGCGTATGCGCCGGCAAGCGCCAGCGCGGATACGAACCACCCGTCGGGCCGTCGTCCCGGCGACACGCAAGGAGCGAACCATGCCTCGTGACGTAGCGTTTCTGGACGCCTACATTCCGGCGATCGTGCTGCTCTTCATTCTGGGCGCGGCGATCACCTGGGTGCTCGATTCCGTGCTGGCCCGAACCGGCCTGTATCGCATCGTGTGGCACCCGTCCCTGTTCCGCGTGAGTCTGCTCGTGGTCGTGTGCTGCGTGATCGGGCTTGCCGTCTATCGTTGACACCGGCGTTGAACCGGCTTGAAAGAATCATGACTATCCGAAACATTATTGGCTTTATCGCGACGGCAATCATTTTCGTCGTCGCCATCCTGGTCGGCCGCGCGCTGTGGGTTCATTACATGGACGAGCCGTGGACCCGCGACGGCCGCGTGCGCGCCGAAGTGGTGAACATCGCCCCCGACGTCTCCGGCGCCGTGGTCGAG
>NZ_DASZJJ010000041.1:0-17129 GCF_035948235.1 Paraburkholderia sp.
TTGCCTTCAACGGCGCGTTTTTCAACGCGGGGCAGATGTGTTCGGCGACCTCACGCGTGCTGGTGACGCGTGCGCTGCACGATGCCTTCGTCGAGAAACTCGTCGCGCTGGCGCGCAGCGCCGTGGTGGGCGCGCCACACGCTGCCGATGTGCGCGTGGGGCCGCTGATCAGCGCGGCGCAGCGCGAACGCGTGCTTGGCTTGCTCGCGCGTGGCAAGGAGCAGGGCGCGCGCGTGCTGTGTGGCGGCGCTGCGGCGGCGCCTCACGGTGCAGGATTCTTCGTCGCGCCGACGGTTTGCACCAACGTCGCGCCCGACAACGTGCTCTGGTGCGAGGAGATTTTCGGGCCGGTCGCGCTGGTGCGCGCATTCGATACGGAATACGAAGCGATTGCGCTGGCCAACGATAGCGATTACGGACTCGTCGCCACGGTCGTCACCGCGGACGCCGAGCGCGCCGCACGCGTGAGCGACGCCTGCGAAGCGGGCACGGTCTGGGTCAATGCCCCGCAGGTGATCTTTCCGCAGACGGGTTGGGGCGGACGCAAGCTAAGCGGCCTTGGCCGCGAACTCGGTCCCTGGGGCGTGCGCGCTTACCAGGAAATCAAACACGTCATCCGGGCGCGCGTTGGCGCTGCTCATCCGCCGCAGTCGTAACACGCTGCGTCCCCCATAGAATCCAACAGGAAGAGACAGATGAGCACCGATAACGTTAATGGCTGGGCACCGCCGCCGCAGGCGACGGGTACCGTCGATAGCGCTGATCCCTCCGGCGCGAAATCCGGCAAGTGGCGCAAGATCGAGGTGCGCTCGATCGATTACGTGCCCGCGCACGAACGCCACGGCAGCGTGGCGGGCCAGGGACCGTTCTGGTTCCTCGGCAATTTCCAGTTCTTCACGATTGCCATCGGCTTCGTGGGTCCGAGCATGGGGCTTTCGCTGGGCTATACGATCCTCTCGGGCGTGCTCGGCATCTTGTTCGGCACGCTGTTCATGGCGTTTCACGCTTCGCAGGGCGCGCATCTGGGCCTGCCGCAGATGATCCAGTCGCGTGCGCAGTTCGGCTATCGCGGCGTGGTGCTGATCCTGATCGCAACGCTGTTCACGTTTATCGGCTTCAACGTGGTCGATACCGTGCTGATGGCGAGCGGCGTGAAGGGCATCTTCGGCTGGTCGCCCACGCTCGTGACCATCGTGACGGCGCTGATCGCGCTGGCGCTGGCGATCTACGGGCACGACTGGCTGCATCGCGTGTTCAAGTGGCTGCTGGTGGCAAGCCTGCCGCTCTATGTGCTGCTCACGCTGTGGATCGTGTTTGGCGCGGTGGGCGTGAAGGCCGGCGTGGCTGCACATGTGGGCGGTTTCTCGCTCGTGGCGTTCGCGGCGCAATTCGCTGCCAGCGCGAGCTACAACATCACTTACGCGCCCTATGTGTCGGACTACTCGCGCTATCTGCCGCGCGAAACGAAACCGCGCGCCATTATTGCGGCGGTGTTCATCGGCGCATCGGCGTCGGCGATCTGGTTGATCGCGCTGGGTGCATGGCTTGCCACGCGCCTGGGCGCTTCCGACGGACTGGTTGCGCTCTACGACGCGGGCAACGCGATGTTCCGTGGCTTTGGCGTGCTGATCTCGCTGGCGTCGGTGGGCGCGATGGTCGCGACGATGGGTCTGAACGCCTATAGCGCGATGCTCACAGTGGTCACGGCGGTGGATTCGTTCAAGCCGGTCAAACCGACTTCGACGGTGCGCGTGATTACGGTGCTGGTGCTTGGCCTCGTGTGGGTGGTGATTTCGCTGTCGCTGTCGGGCAATGCCATCGACATCCTGTTCGCGGCGCTCACGATCATGCTGTATCTGCTGGTGCCTTGGACGTCGGTGAATCTCGTCGACTTCTTCTTTGTGCGGCGCGGCCACTATGCAATTACGCAACTCTTCACGCCCAACGGTCTGTACGGCGCATGGGGCGCGCGCGGGCTGATCGCTTACGCGGTGGGTTTTGCTTCGACGGTGCCGTTCTTCGTGCTGCCCGGCATCTATACGGGACCGCTGGCGGCGCGTATCGGCGGCGTGGATGTGGCGTGGGCGGTGGGTCTGCTGGTGTCGGCGCTCGTGTATCTGGTGCTGGCGCGCTCGATCGATGCCGAAGGCGAACGCAAGGCCGTGCAGCAAAGCGAACGCGAAATCGCGCTGCTCGATGGCGCGGCGGGGCGCTCGCACTAAGCCGACTTCTGTTGTTGCTGCTTTAGAAAGACAAACGCGGCGCACGCTTCACAGCATGCGCCGCGTTGTTACATCGGCGTCAAACGAGCGGGCTTAGCCTTGCTTCCAGAGCGTGCGGCCCCAGAACGTCAGCGTGCGGTCCCATGCCAGTTGCGACCAGACCGGATCGAACTGCGTGTGCGCAATGCGGCCCGGGCCGACTGCCGTTTCGTTGGCGAAGGCGTGGTATGCCAGGTAGCGATGGAATTCGACGTTCACGCCGCCGTCACGCAGCTTCGTTTCGAGTTCGCCGACGGTTTCGATGTTGAAGAAGCCGTCCTGCGTGCCCCAGTGACCGAGTACCGGCACGGTGATCTTGCTGGCGTCGAGGTATTCGAGCGGCGGGAAGCCGTACCACACGACCGCGCCCGCCAGGTCCGGAATCTGGTTGGCGGCCAGCAGCGTAAGCGCGCCGCCCATGCAGTAGCCGGTCACGCCGACGCGATCGGTCAGCGTCTTGAGGTGATCCACGGCGCCGCGGATATCCTGCGAGGCGGCGTCGCCAAAATCGAGGCCCGTCATCAGATGGTGCGCCTCTTCTTCTTCGACGGTGATCTTGCCGCGATAGAGGTCGGGCACGAGGGCGTAGTAGCCGGCTTGCGCGAGACGGTCGGCGACGCCGCGAATCTGGTCGTTCACGCCCCACCATTCCTGAATCACGACGATGGCGGGTGCGCCTTCGGTTTTCTCCGGCGTGGCCAGGTAACCCTGGAGCGATTTGCCGTCGGGGCGGTTGAAGTTAATCATGGAGCCAGCGTGCTGTTTCATGAGATTTCCTCGAGGGTTCGGTCGATCGGTTGAAGGAAAAAACAGGGAAAAACCGGGAAAAAAGCGCAACACGCAAGCATAGCGCCTGCGCGAAGGCTTTGCTTGATGCGGCGGCGCGGGATCATTCGCCGATCAGGTGCAGAACGACCTCGCGCGTGCTTGCGTGGCGACGATGCTCGAACAGATAGATTCCCTGCCAGGTGCCCAGCAGCGGCGCGCCGTGCTCGACGGGAATCGACAACTGCGTCTGCGTGAGGGCGGTGCGCAGATGCGCGGGCATATCGTCGGGGCCTTCGGTGTCATGCTCGTAGCGCTGCGGGTCTTCGGGCGCGAGTTCGTCGAAATAGCGTTCGAGATCGCGGCGCACCGATGAATCGGCATTTTCCTGGATCAGCAGCGACGCCGAAGTGTGGCGGCAGAACAGCGTCAACAGCCCAATGCCGATGCCGCTTTCCCGCACGAATGCGCGGACTTCGTCCGTGAATTCGAACAGCCCGCGCGAGCGCGCGTGGACACGCAGATGGTGAATCGTCTGGCGCATGGTGGGATCCTCCGGTATTGATGTGGCGCGCGTTGCAGTCTGCCGCCCCGCACGCAAAATGGCCCAGACTGGTAGGATACCGGCCTTGCCAAATCACCGCCCTGATTCCCTAGGGCATGCCAGGAGTATGTCGTTGAATCTCACCCACTTCGCCAAGACCCGTTACGCCACCAAGGCTTTCGATTCCGCCCGCAAGATTCCCGCAGCCGTCATCGACCAACTCAAGGAACTGATCCGCTTCAGCCCCTCGTCGGTGAATTCGCAGCCGTGGCACTTCGTCGTGGCCGAAAGCGATGCCGCGCGCGCACGCGTGGCGAAGTCGATGCAGCCGGGCTATGCCTATAACGAAGCGAAGGTCACGCGCGCCTCGCACGTCATGGTCCTGTGCGTGCGCAAGGATATGGACGAAGCGCATCTGAACGCCGTGCTGGCGCAGGAAGAGGCCGATGGCCGTTTCGCCAGCGCCGAAGCGAAGACGATGCAGCAAAACACGCGCGGCTTTTACGTCAACCTGCATCGCGAGCGCGACGATCTGTCCGCGTGGATGGAAAAGCAGGCGTATCTGGCGCTGGGCACGTTGCTGATCGGCGCATCGACGCTTGAAATCGACGCCTGCCCGATGGAAGGTTTCGACGCGAAGGCGCTGGACGAAGAACTGGGTCTGGCCGCGCGCGGCCTGACGGCGATCGTCGTAGTGGGTCTGGGCTATCGTAGCGCCGACGACTTCAACGGCAAACTGCCGAAGTCGCGTCTGACGACGCAGGCGGTCTTTACCGAACTCTGAGCGTCGACCAGCGTTGCGCGGTTCAGCGCTTGATTTCGCCGCTTGATTTCGCCGATAACCGCGGCAACGCTGCGGTTATTCGCGCTCGTGTACCATCGGCGCTTCCAGTGACGCGTTACAAAACGACATAACGGAGCGTTCAGCGTATGCAGGGCATCAAGCGCCGGATCGTCTATCTCACGCTGTTCGAGGGGTTCGGAATTCTCATTACCGGCACGAGCTTTGCCTCGGTCGCCGGTAGCGGCATGGACCGCGCGGGCGCGGCGGCGATTTTTACCTCGCTGGTCGCGGTTGCGTGGAACGCCGTCTACAACTGGCTTTTCGAACGCTGGGAAGTGCGGCAGACCAAACGCGGGCGCAGTCCCTTGCGACGCATCATGCATGCGGTTGGTTTCGAGGGCGGCCTGGTCGTCTTTCTCGTGCCGATGATCGCGCTGACGCTGCGCGTATCGC
The DNA here is from genome assembly GCF_035948235.1 of Paraburkholderia sp. Classification (GTDB taxonomy): domain Bacteria; phylum Pseudomonadota; class Gammaproteobacteria; order Burkholderiales; family Burkholderiaceae; genus Paraburkholderia. Next base: position 4,808 of record NZ_DASZJJ010000041.1, read on the forward strand.
TGGTCGAGGCCTTTGTCATGGACATCGGCCTCACGGTGTTCTTCCTCGTCTACGCGTATATCTTCAATCTGATCTTCGATGCGATTTTCGGGCTGCCGGCTTCGGCGATGCCGTTGTCAGGATCGTCGCGCAATTCGCAGGCCGAGCCGTGCAATTGACAGCGTAGCTGTCGCATCGTCACGGCTCGAATCCTGTCAGATCGCGGCTAACTTGTTTGCAATCCTGATCAAGCGTTACTGCACCGAGTAGCCACGCCCCTGCATACACGCGCCGAACGACCTCCAGTAGGTAGCGAGTTCGGCGCCTTGTGCCTGCTGCTGCGCCTGGGCCTGGGCCGCATGTTCGCGGCGCGCGCGCACGCCGCCCGCAAGCGCGCCTGCCGTCGCGCCCACCGCTGCGCCGTGACCTGCGTCATTGCCACTCACATCGCCGATGATCGCGCCGGCTGCGGCGCCGCGTGCTGCGCCGCCCACGCGTGCTCCGGTGGGCTGGGTGGGGGGCGGGACGGGTTGCGCGGCGACGGCGGGATCGATGCCGGTGTTCTGTTTAGCCCAGGCATAACAGGCGCCTTCGTCCTGTTGCTGTTTCTGCGGAGACTGGCCATGTGCGGGATACACGGCGGGATGCTGTTGCGCAAACGTCAGCGACGAAAACGCCAGCAGGAGACCAACGCCAAGCTGTTTCATGGAGCACTCCGGGACACAGTGTAGGGTGCCGCGCATCGCTTGGCGCGGCATGTTGTGATGGTGCGAGCCGGCAGGCAGCGTGATGTTTGCGCCACGGGATATTGCAGCGTCGCCGCAATAGAGAGCCGACAATGCAGCATATCTAAACGTCCCAGGCATCGAAAGCAGAGTGTGCACTTTGTCGAGCGAAACCCTGTCTGCGTCAAGGCGAAGCGGTGTAATGTTTGCGCTCGTTTCAAATGGAGTGCGAACGAATGTTGTCGAACTTCGTATCAAACGCGGCAAGCCGACAGAGGCGCTGCCTCTGCGGCTTTGGCCGATGCGTTATTTAGCCGCGTGATGCTTATGGTGCTTCTCGTGCTTGTGGGCGTGCTTCTTCGCGGTGTTCTTCGAATGCGAAGCGCCATGTGCGTAATGGCTTTGCGTGTGCGCAGCCGGCGCGCGCATGGCATCCGAGCCTTCGTCGAACTGCATGGTCGAGGGCTGTGCCTGAACGTTGCGAGCGTGAGCTTCGATCTGTGCGGCGCGTGCCGGGTCACGGCTCACCTGAATGCCGTTATCCACGTCCTGCGCGGATGCGATACCCGCAAACGCGGACAGGGAAATCAAAACGGCGATGGACGACTTCTTCATATTCTTCCTCAAGCTTGATTGACCGACGCCATTTGCGTCTGCACGGCTAACGGGCAGGCGGAGAAAGGCGTTGACGCGGTTGGCGCGAGTTAACGCTTCTTTACAACTCCGTCTGTCAATCACCTGATCGCCAAAAGAAAAGCCCCTGGAAAGGGGCTTGTTCGAATAATCCTGTAGTCCAGGGACGCAGTGGCCTATTGCGCCGGTGGAGCGGCCTTGGTGCTCGCATCGGCATCCGGATCGATGCTCACCTGCTGCGGATGGCTCGCATCGTGAAGCGCACCGGTCCATCCGCCGCCCAGATCGCCGATCAATGCCGCCGCATCCAGCAACCGGGATTGCTGCACCGTGAGCGCACTTTGTTGCGTGCTCAACTGAGTGGCTTGAGCGGTTGCTACCGTGGTGTAGTCCACTGTGCCAGCCTGATATTCGTTCTGTGCGATCTGTGCGCCGCGTATCGAGTCGCGTACGGCGGCGTCCAGCGCGTCGCTTTGCTGCGCCAGAATCCGCAGGCCCGAAAGATCGTTTTCCACGCTCTGGAATGCGCTGAGCACCGTGCCGCGATAGTTCGCGACCGCAGCGTTATAGCTCGCGCGCGCCACCGCGACTTCGGCGCTGCGCTCGCCGCCGTCGAAGATCGTTTCGGTGGCACTCGCGCCCAGCGACCACACGTAATTGCTCACGTGCAGCAGCCCCGCGAGCGGCGCCTGCGTAAATCCATCGAGCGCCGAAAGCGAAATCGTCGGGTAGTAGGCAGCGATGGCGACGCCGATCGCCGCATTCGCCGAAGCCATCTGCCGTTCCGCCGTGGCGACATCGGGACGCCGTTGCAGGATCGTCGAAGGCACGCCAGCCGGGATTTCCGGCAGGATGGGCAGCTTGCCGCTGTGCGGGATCGTCATATCTTCGGGATTGCGACCAACCAGCACCGCAATCGCATGCTCGTACTGCGCGCGCGACACGCCCAGCGCAATCAGGCTCGCTTGCGCGTTTTCCAGTTGCGTGCGCGCCGTGATGAGATCGGAAGGGGCCACGGTGCCCGCCGTGTCCTGGTCGGTCACCACGCGCAGCGAGTTCTTGTACGCCTCAACTGTCTGGGTGAGCAGATCGATATCGGCATCGGTCACGCGCAGATCGATCACGGCATTGGCCAGCGCGATCTGCTCGGAAAGTTTGGCATTGGCAAGCGTCGCTTCGCTGGCCTGCGCGGTGGCCGATTGTTCCTCGATCTGGCGGCGCACCTGGCCCCAGAAGTCGATCGTCCAGCTCACATTCGCCTCAAGCGAACCCGAATTGACGATGCGCGCGCCGCCGCTGCTAAAGCTGCTGGTCGTGCTGGTGGACGCCCGCTCGCGCGTGGCCGACCCGGTCACGCCGATGGTGGGAAAGAGGCTCGCGCGCGCGACGCGCACTTCGGCCAGCGCTTCCTGATAGTTGGCGTAGTCCTGCGCCACGGTCTGATTCGAGACGGCCACGAGCGGCTCCAGCTCGTCAAGCAGCGGGTCCTGGAAGCCGGTCCACCAGTCGCCCTTGGGGCCGGCCGCAGCGGACGGATCGGCCTGGGTCCAGCCCGGCAGCTCCTTCCACTGCGCGGGCGTGGCGACCTGCGGGCGATGATAATCGGGACCGACCATGCAGCCGCCCATCAGCAGCGCGAGGCTCAACGGCAATAGGCGCAAGGGGCGCAAGGTCGAGCGTGCTTTCATGGACAGAGTGAAATCGATTGGATGAATCTTCATGATGCGCTCTCATCGGCCTGACGGTTCCAGGGCAGGCGTGCGGCCCAGCGGGCGAGGCGGGCGCGCCCACGGTCGAGGAACAGATAAATCACGGGCGTGGTGTACAGCGTAAAGAACTGGCTGAGGATCAGGCCGCCCATCACCGTCACGCCCAGCGGCTGGCGCAGCGACGCGCCCTGGCCAATGCCGATCGCGAGCGGCACCGCGCCCAGCACCGCGGCGAAGGTCGTCATCATGATCGGGCGCAGACGCACCACGGCGGCTTCGTGGATCGCATCGCGCGCGTTGCGGCCTTCGTTGCGCTGCAACTGGATCGCCACATCCACCATCATGATGCCGTTCTTCTTGACGATACCAATCAGCAGGATGATGCCGATCATCGCGATCACCGAGAACGGCGTGCCGAAAATCAGCATCGCCAGGATCGCGCCAATGCCCGCCGAGGGCAACGTCGAGAGAATCGTCAGCGGGTGAATGGTGTTTTCATACAGCACGCCCAGCACGATATACACCACCACCAGCGCCGCGATAATCAGCAGCGGCACCGTTCCCATCGACTGCGCATACGCCTGGGCCGCGCCCGCGAACGCGCCATGGACGGAGGCGGGCATGCCGATGTCGCGTTGCGCCTGCTCGATGATCTTGCTTGCCTCCGAAAGCGAGCCGCCCTGGGGCAGATTGAACGAGATCGTGCCCGCTACCTGGCCGCTCTGGTGATTGACCTGGGTAGCGGTGTGGCCGGTGGTCCAGGTCATCAGCGCGTTGACGGGCACCATGGTCTCGGCGGCGGTACTGTCCGCGCTGCCGCTCGAACTGCCGCCCTTGCTGTTGGCGATCGAGTTGTTCTGCTGGTTGGCCACGGCGTTCGCGTTGCGCGAGTTCGTGCTGCTTGTGCTCGTCGTCGTGGTGCTCTCTGCGGTATAGGCGGTGACGCCCGAGACCGTGCTGCCCGACATCTGCGTAGACGCCGACCCGCTCGCATTCCCCGCCGCCGTGCTCAGCCAGATACGGCTGAACGACTGCGGATACTGCCAGTATTGCGGCGCCACTTCCATCACCACGAAATACTGGTTGATCGGGTTGTAAATGGTCGATACCGTGCGCTGGCCGAAGGCGTCGTAAAGCACGCTGTCCACCTGGTTCGGATCGAAGCCATAGCGCTTGGCGGTCGCGCGGTTCACCGTCACATAGGCCTGCAGGCCGTTCTGTTGCAGGTCGGAATTCACGTCGATGATGGTGCCGCGATACTTGTTCAGCGCATCGACGAGTTTGGGTGTCCATTCGAACAGCGCGTTGGCGTCGTCGCTGGTGAGCGTGTACTGATACTCGGCCGCTGACTGCCGCCCGCCAATCTGCAGATCCTGTTGCGCCACCAGGAAAAGGCGCGCGCCCGAGACCGCATTGAGCTTCGGTCGCAGACGGTTCACGATCTCCGTGGCGGAGAGCTTGCGCTGCGCGAGCGGTTTAAGCTCGATAAAGACGTTCGCCGTGTTGAGCGCGCGCCCGCCGGTGAAGCCCGCCACCGAAGCCACGGCAGGATCTTTCTGCACGATGTCCTGCAGCTGCGCGAGTTTCTTCTCCATCGCCGTGAAGGAAATGCTCTGGTCGGCGACGATCTGGCCGATCAGAATGCCCGTGTCCTGCTCGGGGAAGAAGGTGCCCGACAGCAGCCGCGCGAGAAACACGTTGCCGATCAGCAGCAGGAACAGCAGCACGATCACCAGCACCGCATGATCGAGCACGGCGTCGAGCGTGCGCGAATAGAACTGCTTGAAGCGCTCGAATTGCGCGTCGATCCACGCGGCCACGCGCGACGGCGCTTTCTTTTCGCGCTCGCGCTTGAGCACATAGGCGCACATCGTAGGCGTGACCGTGAGCGACACGATCAGCGAGATCACAATGGCGATCGACAGCGTCATCGCGAACTCATGAAACAGCAGGCCGACGATGCCGGGCATCAGCAGGATCGGCAGGAACACGGCGATCAGCGACAGGCTCATGGACAGCACCGTGAAGCCCACTTCGCCCGAGCCGCGCAGCGCCGCTTCCTTCGGATCGAGCCCGGCCTCCATATGGCGCACGATGTTTTCCAGCACCACCACGGCATCGTCCACCACGAAGCCGGTGCCGATGGTGAGCGCCATCAGCGATAGATTGTCGATGCTGTAGCCAAGCAGATACATGGGCCCGAACGTGCCGATGATCGACAGCGGCAGCGCCACGGCGGGAATCAGCGTGGCGCGCGGCGAGAGCAGGAACACGAACACCACGCCAATCACCAGCAACACGGCGATAAAGAGCGTGCGCTCCGTATCGGCCACCGACGCGCGCACCGATTCCGAACGGTCCACCGCCACGTTCACCTTGATGGTGGCGGGCAGCGCGGCCTCGATATTGGGCAGGCGCGCCTGGATCTGCTGCACGGTTTTCACGACGTTGCTGCCCGGCATCGGATAGACAATCACGAGCACGGCCGACTTACCGTTATAGAGGCCGGCGTTGCGGATGTTTTCGTTGGAGTCGCGCACCGTGCCCACGTCGCGCAGATAGACCGGCGCGCCGTCGCGATAGGCGATCACCACGTCGCGATAGGGCGCGGCGCTGGTGATCTGGTCGTTCGAGGTCACTACGAAGCGCTGGTCGCCCTGATCGAGATGGCCCTTGGCGCTATCGGCATTGGCCGCGCCGATGGCCGCTCGCACATCTTCAAGGCCAATGCCGTAGCTGTTGAGCTTGCCCGGCTCCAGTTCCACGCGTACCGAAGGCAGCGCGCCGCCGCCCAGCGTGATCTGGCCCACGCCGTCCACCTGCGAAAGCTGCTGCATGATCACCGAATCGGCGGAATCGTAGAGCTGCGCCTTGGTGAGCGTGTCCGAGGTGAGCGCGAGCACCATGATCGGCGCGCTCGCGGGGTTGTACTGGCGATAGGTCGGGTTACTGCGTAACGTGGTGGGCAGGTCCGCGCGTGCGGCCTGGATGGCGGCTTCCACGTCGCGCGCGGCGCCGTTGATGTCGCGATTCAGGCCGAACACGACCACGATCGTCGACGTCCCCACGTTGTTGATCGAGGTGAGCTGGCTGACGTCGGCGATGGTGCCCAGACGCCGCTCCAGCGGCTCGGCCACGGTCGAGGCCATGGTGTCGGGGCTTGCGCCCGCCATATTGGCCTGCACCACGATCACCGGATAGGCGATGTTGGGCAGTGGCGCGACCGGCAGCCGGAAAAAGGCCAGCGTACCGGCCAGCAGGATCGCGATCGCCAGCAGCGAAGTCGCGACCGGCCTGCGGATAAAGAGCGCCGACAGGTTCACGGCGTGCCCTCGGGTGCGGGCGTGCGCGGCGGCTCGTCACGGCCGTCCGTACCATCGGTATCGGCGTCGCCATCGTCTTCAGGCTTGTGCTTGCGGCCAAAGCGGATCGCCAGGCGGTCGAAGAACAGATAGATCACGGGCGTCGTGAAGAGCGTGAGCAATTGCGACACCGTGAGCCCGCCGATGATCGCCAGACCCAGCGGGCGGCGCAATTCCGAGCCGGTGCCGCTGCCCAGCAGCATCGGCAGCGCACCCAGCATGGCCGCAAGCGTGGTCATCAGGATCGGGCGGAAGCGCAGCAGCGACGCCTCGAAAATCGCCTCGCGCGGCGGCTTGCCGTGCACGCGTTCGGCTTCCAGCGCGAAGTCCACCATCATGATGGCGTTCTTCTTGACGATGCCGATCAGCAGCACGATGCCGATAATGCCGATCACGTCCAGATCCTTGCCCGCGATCATCAGCGCGAGCAGCGCGCCAATACCCGCCGAAGGCAGCGTAGACAGAATCGTCACCGGATGCACGTAGCTTTCGTACAGCACGCCCAGCACGATATAGACGGCGATCAGCGCCGCGAGCAGCAAGTAGACTTCGGAGGAGAGCGAGTCCTCGAAAGCCTGCGCCGCGCCCTGGAACGACGAGGTGATCGACGGCGGCAGCTTCACGTCGGCTTCGGCCTTGCGCACGTCGCGCACGGCGGCGGACAGCGACGCGCCATCGGCCAGATTGAACGAGATCGTCACCGAGGGGAATTGCGCGAGATGGCTGATCGTCAGCGGCGAGCGCGTGATGCGGATCGTCGCGATGCCCTTGAGCGGCACCTGGCCCGTGCTTGCCGTCTGGCTCGGCAGATAGATGTCGCCGATCGAATCGACCGTGGGCAGGGACTCGGGCTTTGCCACCAGGATCACGCGGTACTGGTCCGACTGCTGGAAGATGGTCGAGACGATGCGCTGGCCCAGGGCGTCGTAGAGCGCGTTGTCGATGGTCGCCGCGGTGATGCCGTAGCGCGCCGCAAGCTGGCGGTTCACTTCGACATCGACAGAAAGGCCGTCGGTGTTCAGATCGCTCGTGACGTCGCTGATCGACGGAATCTGCTTCATCTTGTCGATCAGCGCGGGCACGTACTGATTGAAGGCCTGCTGGTTCGGGCCGCGCAACACGAAGTTGTACTGGTTGGGCGACACGGTGGTGTCGAGCGTCAGATCCTGTTCGGGCTGCAGATAAAGACGAATGCCCGCGACCTTCGCGACCGACTGCTGGATGCGCCGCGCGATTTCCTCGGCGCTTTCGGAACGGTCGTCATGCGCTTTCAGGTTGATCAGGAAGCGGCCGTTGTTGAGCGTGTTATTGATGCCGTCGATGCCCACGTAAGAGGTGAGCGACTCCACATCGGGGTCCTTGAGAATTTCTTCGGCAAGCGCCGACTGGCGCCGCACCATTCCCGAGTACGACACGGAGTTGTCGGCCACGCTGATCCCCTGGATCACGCCCACGTCCTGCACGGGGAAGAGGCCCTTGGGAATCACCACGTAGAGCAGGCCCGTCAGCGCGACGGTCACTACGAAAACAATCAGCGTGAGCACCTGATGGTCGAGCACCCAGCGCAGACCGCGTTCATAGGCGTTGAGCGTCTTGTCGAACAGGCCTTCGCTGATGCGCTCGAAGCGGCTGGGGTGGCGCTCAGCTTGGGCGCGCAGGATCCGCGCGCACATCATCGGCACGACGGTCAGCGATACCACGGCGGACAGCACGATAGTCACCGCGAGCGTGACGGCGAATTCGCTAAAGAGACGCCCGATCACGCCGCCCATGAAGAGCAGCGGAATCAGCACGGCGATCAGCGAAATCGTCAGCGAGAGAATCGTGAAGCCGATCTGGCCCGCGCCCTTGAGTGCCGCTTGCAAGGGCTTTTCGCCTTCCTCAAGATAGCGCACGACGTTTTCGATCATCACGATCGAGTCGTCCACCACGAAGCCCGTGGCGATGATGAGCGCCATCAGCGAGAGATTGTCGATCGAATAGCCCAGCTCGTACATCACGGCCAGCGTGCCGATCAGCGAGACCGGCACGGAGATGCTCGGGATGATGGTGGCGGGCAGATTGCGCAGGAACACGAAGATCACCGCCACCACCAGCGCGACGGCGAGCACGAGTTCGAACGCGGCGTCGTGCACGGAGGCCTGGATGACGCCCACGCTGTTCGACACCACGGTGACCTTCATGCCGGCGGGCAGCGTCGCTTCGAGTTGCGGCAACTCGCGCGTGATCTGGTTGACGGTGGCGATCACGTTGGCGCCCGGCTGGCGCTGCACGTTGAGCACGATGGCGGGCTGCTTGTTGTACCACGCGCCGCGCTCGACATCCTGCGCCGCCGTGGACACGCGCGCGACGTCGCGCATAAAGACCGGCGAGCCGTTCTGATAGGCGATGACCGTATTTTCGTAGTCCTTGGGATCGGAAATCTGGTCGTTGGAGTTGATCGTGTAGTCGAGCTCGGGGCCGTCGAAGTTGCCCTTCGGCGCGCTCACATTCACGTTGGCGAGTAGCGTGCGCAGATCGTCCAGATTCAGGCCGTAGGCCGCGAGCTTTTGCGGATCGGCTTCCACGCGCACGGCCGGCACGTTGCCGCCCGCCGTACTCACCAGACCCACGCCCGGCACTTCGGAAATCTTGGTGGCAAGCCGGTTATTGGCCGCGTCCTGCAACTGCGTGAGCGACATCGAATTCGACGTGACCGCGAGCGTGAGGATCGGCTGGTCGGCGGGATTGACCTTGGCGTAGGTCGGCGGCGCGGGCAGGCCGCTCGGCAGGAAGCTGTTGGCGGCGTTGATGGCCTGCTGCACGTTCTGCTCGGCCACGTCCAGATTGAGCGAGAGATCGAATTGCAGCGTGATGACCGAGGCGCCCTCGGAGCTGTAAGAGACCATCTGCTGCAGACCCGGAATCTCGCCGAGCTGCACTTCCAGCGGCGCGGTTACGGTGGTCGCCATGACGCTCGGGCTGGCGCCGGGGTAGAAGGTCTGCACCTGGATCGTCGGGTAATCGACGGAGGGCAGCGACGACACGGGCAGGAACTTCATCGCCACGAGCCCGACCAGCACCATCGCGATCATCAACAACGATGTCGCGACGGGCCGCAGAATGAAAAGACGCGAGATATTCATCGACGCTCAGGCGTGGGATCAGGAGGCCGCAGCGGGCGCGGAGGCCGCTTGCGCGCCCGAGGCATCGGCTGCAGCGGAAGCCGCTTGCGCGTGCGAGGCGCCGCGCACGCGTGCCGCGCCGCTGGCAGCGCTGGCGGCGGCGGGCTTGCCGGTCGACGGCTGGATTTTGGTGCCGTCGTTGAGGCGGTCGAGCCCGTCGGTCACCACCTGCTGGCCTGCCTGCAGCCCTGCCGTGATGACGGTGTGCTGCCCGTCGCTCGGGCCGAGCGTGACCTTGTGGACCGACACGGTGTTGTCGGCGTTCACGAGGTAGACGTAGTCGCCAGGCGCGCCCGACTGCACGGCGGGCGTGGGCACGAGCACGGCATTCTGCAGCGTGTCCACCAGCAGGCGCACGTTGACGAACTCGTTGGGGAACAGGGCTTCGTCGTCGTTGGGGACGCTTGCGCGCAGCGTGACCGTGCCGGTAGCCGTGGCCATCTGGTTGCTGATCGCGTAGAGCGTGCCGGTTGCCAGTTGCTTCGTGTTTTCGCTGTTGAAGATGGTGATAGGCAGTTTCGCGCCTGCGTTGACGCGCTGCAGCACATTGGATAGCGAGTTCTGCGGCACCGTGAACTGCACGGTGGTGGGCTTGATTGTGGTGATCACGGCGATGCCCGTGGAGCTGGACGCCGTCACGTAATTGCCCGGATCGACCAGACGCAGGCCCACGCGGCCGGAGACGGGCGCGGTGATGCGGCAATAGATCAGGTCGAGTTCGTATTGCTTGATGTTGGCGAGGTCTGACTTCACGGCGGCCTCGTCCTGCGCGACGAGGAACTTCTGGTCGCTATAGGTCTGTTCGGCGATCGACTTCTTCTCGTTCAGTTGCGCGTAGCGCTCGAGATCGGCGCGAGCTTGGGCGAGCGAAGCGCGGTCCTTGGCAAGCTGCGCCTCGGCCTGTTCCTTGCTGATCTCATACTGGCGCGGATCGATCTGTGCGAGGAACTGACCTTTGACGACATCCTGGCCTTCGCGATAGCCAACTTCGGTTAGATAGCCGCTCAGTTGCGGAAGCACCGTGACGGTGGCGATCGGCGTGACGGTGCCGAGCGCATCGAGCGTGACCGGCATCGAACCGACGGTGGCCGGTGCGACCGTCACGACCTGAGGCGCCGCGCCGCGCGTGGGCTTTTTGCGATGCAGGATGTGAACGGCTACGACGACGATCAGGATCACGAGCAACGCAAGCAGGATCCACCGGCCGCGACCGCGGCGCCTGGGCGGCGGCGGGTTTGAGGCGGGCGGCGTCACCACGGCCGGCGGCCTGGGCGGCGTGGAGGAAGCGGGCGGTTGGTTAGGCGTGTCGCTCATGCCAGTCTCCCGAAATGAACAGCGACGCCGACCGGGCCGTTCGTGCCAGCGTATTGCGCTGCACGCGCACTCGCGCGCAAGCTGGGACCGTGGGGGGCGCGCGGCAGGCGGGCCGCGCAGGCGCCGTGCCGGTTGTCGTCGGTTCGCATACGAATTCTCATGGTTGTTGTGTGCAGGCGCTGCACATATCCGGCATGCATGCCGGATACGCCAGAGCCCGAGACCTGCAGTCTAACCAACTCGCGCGCTAATTTCGAAACGTAGGTTAATTGAAAGGTTTTGGCGTATTACAAGGCGATGAAAACAAGGGACGGCGCAGCGATAAATACGTCACCCACGACCCTCGTGAAATAGCTTGTAAGGGCCTTGATTTGCCGGACGTAGCTCCGGGAATCGCGTCCGTGTCCGATCGTTATGCTCTCGTCCTGATAAGCCGTAACAGGTACTGGGAGGTGACCGGAGCATGTCAAAACATCATTTATCCATTCAGCGTGCATTCAATCGCTTGATGCTGGGACTCGCTGTTGCGGGCGCCATGTCGCTGCAGGGCTGTTCAACAACGCTTGAAAATATCGCACTGGGAACGGGCATCGGCGTGGCGGGAACGGTGTCGGCGCTCGGGTGTCTGCTTGCCTGCCAGGACAAAGGCCCGGGCTGGTAATGCAGGCGCGCGCCAGTGATACGGTTGCGCTTGAGTGTTTGTCATATTCATCGGAGAAACTAGAACGTTAGCGGCGGGACGAATGGCGCTAAGTGCGGGCTTCTAGCACGTGAGCCAGCGCCATGTCGTAACGCGCCGTAACGGTTCGCTCCTGAATATCGGGTCGCCTGGCGCATTTGGACCCCGCCAGCTAAGGTTCTCTTCAGGCGGCGTCGGTAGGCTCGGGGGCTGGAGGCCGTTGCTTTTATCCAATGCTTTCAATCAGCGGTGCAAATGCCCGTTTGAATGCGAAATCGAATGAGAAATCGCATGCAGATTGAAATGCAATTGGAAGTATTTGCAGTCGCAGCCCTGTGTTTGCAACTCGGGCATGCGACAAAACACGCAACACTCCGATCCGGAACCCACACTTTGGCGTAAGTCCGCGAACTGTCGCGGCAGTATCGACGACATGAAAACGCTCTTTTTGCAGGCCCCGTCTTACGATGGCTTTGACGGTGGCGCGGGTTCGCGCTATCAGGCGAAGCGCGAGATCCGCTCGTTCTGGTATCCGACCTGGCTTGCCCAGCCCGCTGCGCTGGTGCCCGAGAGCCGCGTGCTGGACGCACCCGCCGATGGCATCGGCGTTGAAGAGACGCTGAAGATCGCGATGGACTATGACCTCGTCATCATCCACACGAGCACGCCGTCGTTTCCCACCGATGCACTTTTCGCGGAAGACCTGAAAAAGCGCAAACCGTCGCTGCTGGTCGGCATGGTGGGCGCGAAGGTGATG
>NZ_DASZJJ010000042.1:0-6516 GCF_035948235.1 Paraburkholderia sp.
CATCGCGTCGTGCGCCTGAAAACAAGCCAAAGTACTTGATCGGCCGCAAGCCGTCCCCAACTACGCGCAGGTGCCCTGCGTTCCACCGTCCCGGCAATTCCCGGGCCAGGCGAGCGTTTGCGGCTATAATTCAAGGCTTTGCAAGCATTTGTCAGGTTTTTTTGCCTGACTTTCACTCGTTTCATCAGGAAAGAGATCATGCCGATCTACGCTTACCGCTGCGAGTCGTGCGGCTTCGACAAGGACTGCCTGCAGAAGATCAGCGACGCGCCCCTGACGCAGTGCCCGAGCTGCGGCGCGGACGCATTCCGCAAGCAGGTTACCGCGGCCGGCTTCCAGCTCAAGGGCTCGGGCTGGTACGTCACCGACTTCCGTGGCGGCAATAACGGCGCCAGCGGCGCGGCGACCACTGCGAAGGCTGACAGCGCATCGACGTCCGAAGCCAGCAAGCCGGCCGCCGATAGCGCGCCCGCAGCGGCTCCCGCGAGCGCGCCGGCAGCGCCGGCGGCAAGCAATGCAGGCAGCGCGAGCACGGCAGGCTCGACCTGAAACCCAGCGGCCCGGGTCCGGTTTTCCGGGGCCAGGCCGCACAAGCGCTGCGCCACGCGCAGCCTGGATGGCGTGTACATGACGATCAAGAAAGCGACGCTCAAATCGGTGTTCCTGACCGGCCTGCTGGTGCTGGTGCCGCTGGCCATCACGTTGTGGGTCCTGAATCTCGTCATCAGCACGATGGATCAGACGCTGCTGCTCCTGCCGGAGTCGTGGCGCCCGCCGTTCCATCTGCCGGGTCTGGGCGCGGTGCTCACGCTGGCGTTCATCTTCGTGGTGGGGCTGCTCACGCACAATTTCATCGGCCAGAAGCTGGTGGAGTGGTGGAATGCGCTGGTGCGCCGCATCCCGATCATCGGTCCGCTGTATGGAAGCATCCAGCAGGTTTCCGATACACTGCTTTCCAGCAACGGCAATGCCTTTCGCAAGGCGCTCCTGATCGAGTACCCGCGCAAGGGCTCGTGGACCATCGCGTTTCTCACCGGCATCCCTGGCGGCGACGTGGTGAACCATCTGCAGGAAGATCACGTGAGCGTGTATGTGCCGACCACGCCCAATCCCACCTCGGGCTTTTTCCTGATGGTGCCGAAGAGCGAAGTCGTCGAGCTCGACATGACGGTCGATGCCGCGCTCAAGTATATTGTTTCGATGGGCGTCGTCGCGCCTGCCGCGACCCCGCGTCGCCCCATCGATCCCCCGCTTTAAATACCGGATGTCGCGTCGGCTACAACCTGCGCGAGCTTCCTGTTTAATTTACGCATAACGAAAGACGAACATCATGTCGATGAGATCTGAATACTGCGGTCTGGTGACCGAACAGCTGCTGGGCCAAAACGTTTCGCTGTGCGGATGGGTGCAGCGCCGCCGCGACCATGGCGGCGTTATCTTCATCGACCTGCGCGACCGCGAAGGCCTGGTCCAGGTCGTGTGCGACCCGGACCGCGCAGAGATGTTCAAGGTGGCCGAAGGCGTGCGCAACGAGTTTTGCGTGCAGGTTAAGGGCGTGGTTCGCAATCGTCCGGAAGGCACGGCCAATGCCAACCTGAAGAGCGGCAAGATCGAAGTGCTGTGCCACGAACTCGTGGTGCTCAACGCGTCGGTCACGCCGCCGTTCCAGCTCGACGACGACAACCTCTCGGAAACCACGCGCCTCACGCATCGCGTGCTGGACCTGCGCCGCCCGCAAATGCAGCACAACCTGCGCCTGCGTTATCGCGTGGCGATGGAAACGCGCAAGTATCTGGACGCGCTCGGCTTTATCGACATCGAAACGCCGATGCTCACCAAGAGCACGCCGGAAGGCGCGCGCGACTACCTCGTGCCGTCGCGTACGAACCCGGGGCAGTTCTTCGCGCTGCCGCAGTCGCCGCAGCTCTTCAAGCAGCTCTTGATGGTGGCGAACTTCGATCGCTACTACCAGATCGTCAAGTGCTTCCGCGACGAAGACCTGCGCGCCGACCGTCAGCCGGAATTCACGCAGATCGACTGCGAAACGTCGTTCCTCGGCGAGCAGGAAATCCGTGACCTGTTCGAAGACATGGCGCGTCACGTGTTCAAGGAAACGATCGGCGTCGAACTGGACGCGAAGTTCCCGGTCATGCCGTACTCGGAAGCCATGAGCCGCTTCGGTTCGGACAAGCCGGACCTGCGCGTGAAGCTCGAATTCACGGAACTGACGGACGCCATGAAGGACGTGGACTTCAAGGTGTTCAGCACGCCGGCCAACAGCAAGGACGGCCGCGTTGCCGCCCTGCGCGTGCCGAAGGGCGCGGAACTCTCGCGTGGCGACATCGACGGCTACACGGAATTCGTGCGCATCTATGGCGCGAAGGGCCTCGCCTGGATCAAGGTCAACGAAGTCGCGAAGGGCCGTGACGGTCTGCAAAGCCCGATCGTCAAGAACCTGCACGACGCGTCGATCGCTGCGATCATCGAGCGCACCGGCGCGCAAGACGGCGACATCATCTTCTTCGCGGCCGACCGCGCGAAGGTGGTGAATGACAGCCTGGGCGCGCTGCGCCTGAAGGTCGGTCATTCGGAATTCGGCAAGGCCAACGGTCTGGTCGAGAAGGGCTGGAAGCCGCTGTGGGTGATCGACTTCCCGATGTTCGAGTACGACGAGGAAGAAAACCGCTACGTGGCCGCGCACCACCCGTTCACGAGCCCGAAGGACGAGCACCTGGAATATCTGGAAACGGACCCGGGCCGCTGCCTCGCGAAGGCTTACGACATGGTGCTCAACGGCTGGGAAATCGGCGGTGGCTCGGTGCGTATCTATCAGGAAGACGTGCAGAGCAAGGTGTTCCGTGCGCTCAAGATCGGTCCGGAAGAAGCGCGTGCGAAGTTCGGCTTCCTGCTCGACGCGCTGCAGTACGGCGCGCCGCCGCACGGCGGTATCGCATTCGGTCTGGACCGCATCGTGACGATGATGGCCGGCGCCGACTCGATCCGTGACGTGATCGCGTTCCCGAAGACGCAACGCGCACAGTGTCTGCTCACGCAGGCGCCGAGCGAAGTTGACGAGCGTCAACTGAAGGAACTGCACATCCGTCTGCGTCAGCCCGAGCAGAAGACGGCGCAATAAGCCGTTTTAGGGTGGCATGAAGAAGAGGCGCGCGAGCGCCTCTTTTTTTTCGCCACGCGCCCGCGCGTTCGATTCACGCCCATTTGCTAGACTGCGCGGCCGACGATCATCAGAGACTTTCGCCATGCCATTGATGCCGCGACGTGTGCTTCACGCCCTGTTGTTCGTTGTCTCGCTTGCGGTGGCGGCGTTTGCGAACGCGCAGCAGGTCGGCTTCGTGTCGAACGGCGTCTACTATTCGGTGAATCCACAACTGGCCGATGGCGCGACGCTGCAAATCGTGCCCGACGTAGCGCATCCCGCCGTGCAATGCTGCGCGACCATCAGCGGCCGCGCGCGCGCCAATCCCATGGTGTCCGATGAACTGCGCGATCGCGCCGTGACGGCTTACACAATCAAGCTGCCGCCCGCGCTCGACAAGGACGTTTCCGGGTTCGGCGTGATCGGCGAGGCGCATTTTGCGCATGTGGGTGCGACCTCCTCGGACGCCACGCTGGCAGGCGGCCTGAAAGTGCGGCTCTCGACCTGCACGTCGAGCGAGGGCGTGCATTACCTCGGCAAACGCGTAGGCGACGACAAAACGCTGGTGCATCTGTCCCAGCACTTCGACGCCGACTTCGAGCCCACCTGCAGCGATGCCGATCTGCAACCGCCCGCGCGCTGAGCCTCAAACCGGCGCGTCATACGCGTTTGGCCCCTTTTGCGTTAAATTCCTGACAAGACAGTCGCAAACAAGTCGCCATTCCCGCGGCCCCCACACGTTTTATCGCCATGCAAAAGCCGCCGAAGATTCCAGAATCCGTACTTGTCGTCATCCATACGCCGCCGCTGGCGGGGCAGATGGATGTGCTGATCATCGAGCGCGCCGACCGCGCCGGCTTCTGGCAGTCGGTCACGGGCTCGAAGGACCGCATCGACGAGCCGTTTCTGGAGACCGCCGTGCGCGAGGTGGCTGAGGAAACCGGCATTGTCGTACCCGCGCAGGCGCTGCGCGACTGGCATCACGAGATCGAATACGAGATCTATCCGGTCTGGCGCCATCGCTACGCCCCGGGCGTCACACGCAACACCGAGCACTGGTTTAGTCTGGAAGTGCCCGCCGGCACGCCGGTCACGCTAGCACCGCGCGAGCACACCGCGTATCTGTGGCTGCCCTACGAAGAAGCGGCGGCAAAGTGCTTCTCGTCGTCCAATCGCGAGGCGATCCTGCAACTGCCCGCGCGCCTTGCCGGAGAGCGTTAAGTGAGCGACACCCGCGCCGATCCTGAAGCGGAACTCGAACCGCGCCGCGTCATGCGGCTGCGCGAGGCGCTGCTGGGGCGGCGCTATCGCTCGCGTTACCGCTTCACAAGCGGCAACGAGGTGCGCCTGTTCCATTCGGGCGAGGGCCTCTTTTCGGCGATGATCGAGCGTATCGACGCCGCCCGGCGCGACGTTGCGCTCGAAACCTATATCTTCTGCCGCGACGCCACGGGCCAGGCGCTTTCGGACGCACTGATGCGCGCGGCGCGCCGCGGCGTGCGCGTGCGCGTCATCACCGATGGCGTGGGCACCGCGCGTCTCGATCTGTTCGATGCGTGGCCTGCTGCTGGCATCGAGCATCGCATCTATAACCCGCACATCTTTGGGCGCTTCGGCTTTTCGCGTACGCACCGCAAGCTCGCCGTGATCGATGATCAGTACGCCTATTGCGGCGGCATCAACGTCGTCGACGATATGGAGAACGACGGCAAGCCGCTGCCGTTCGCGCGCTGGGATTTCGCGGTGGAACTGGCCGGACCGGTGGTGGTGGACGTGCGCGAGGCGATCGAGATGCAGTGGCGGCGTATTCGCCTGGGGCACCGGCCGCCGCTCGCGGGTGCGGGCGCGCCCGACCTGCCTGTGCTGTCACCGGGCGTGCCGGCCAGCGCTGGCTTTCTCGCGCCGCATCCCACGGGACACACGGTGATGCAGCCCGCCAAGGCCGTCAACGAAGTGCTGCGCGAACTTGCGCCTGTGGTCCGCACGGGGCGCGCGCAGCGCATCATCGCGCGGCTGCGCGAGCGCCTGCGCGCGGGCGTGCCCGATCCGCGCACGGCGCGGGTGCCCTGCGTGGCGTTCGTTGCGCGCGACAACGTCGTGAACCGGCGCGCGATCGAAAAAGCCTATCTGGACGCCATCGGCGAGGCGCGCAAGGAAGTGCTGCTCGCCAACCCGTACTTCATGCCGGGACGGCGGCTGCGGCGCGCGCTGCTGGAAGCGGCCTCGCGCGGCGTGACAGTCAAGCTTCTGATCGGACGAAAAGAGTTCAAGGTGCTCGACTACGGCACGCCGTTTCTCTATCACCAGTTGCTCAGCGCGGGCGTGCAGATTGCGGAATACGAAAAGACCATGCTGCACGGCAAGGTGGCGGTGGTGGATTGCGCCTGGGGCACGGTCGGATCGTCGAATCTGGATGCGCTGAGTCTCGTGCTCAACAACGAGGCCAATGTGTTGCTGGTGCAGCATCCGCAGATCGAGCAATTGCGCGACGCGATCCTGAGCGCTTTCGACGAATCCCCGAAGATCGACCGCGCCCGCTACGAGGCGCGTCCGTGGCACGTACGGGCCGTGAACTGGCTGGCGTGGAATTCCTATCGGGTGGTGATGAAGCTGCTCACCGTGGGCGGCTACGACTAGTTTTCTAATGCGTCGCAACACGGCGTGGCCAACCCGACACAAACCTTGCGCCTGCCACACGAAACCCCCCGCGTGCAATCGAGAAATGCTCGCTTGTGCGCTTCTTGCGATCCCCGAAAATTAGAGTACCGGGTAGAAAACGGTTTCTAATAAAGTCCTTGTTTCGCGGGCGGCTGTCCTCAACAATAGTACGGCCGTTCGATTTAATTCAAGCCGAGATGCGAGCAGATCAAGCCAACATCGCGGCCACATCGTCACGGTAAATAAAGCTATGCGTAAAGGCGAACAGACACGAGCCGCCATTCTGGATGCAGCACTCGACCTCGCGAGCCGGGACGGACTGGAAGGTCTGACCATTGGACTGCTGGCCGAGCGCATGCAGATGAGCAAGAGCGGCGTCTTCGCGCACTTCGGTTCGCGCGAAGACCTGCAGGTCGAGGTGGTGCGTGAGTACCATCGCAGATTCGAGGAAGAAGTCTTCTTTCCGAGCTTGCGCGAACCACGCGGTTTGCCTCGTCTGCGTGCGATGCTGTCGCGATGGTTCGAGAAGCGCATCCACGAAGTCACGACCGGCTGCATCTACATCAGCGGCGCGGTCGAGTACGACGACCGCGCGGACAGCCAGGTGCGCGAGCAACTGGTGGCGAGCGTGACGATGTGGCGTGCGGCACTGTTGCGAGCCATTGCGCAGGCGATCGAAGAAGGGCATCTGCGACGCGATA
>NZ_DASZJJ010000043.1:0-5524 GCF_035948235.1 Paraburkholderia sp.
AATACGGGCAACTACAGCCTGCTGACCGACACCGGATCGACGCCGACCCAGTTCAAGGTGGGCAGCTATACCTCGTCGGAACTCACGACCAACCTCGATCTGAAGCGCAGTTTTACGGTGCCGCACTGGGCTTCGCCGGTCAACGTCGCGGTGGGCCTCGAACATCGCTACGAAACCTTTGCACTCGATGCGGGCGATGCCGCGTCGTACTACGAGAGCGGCGCCGTGGCGTTTCCGGGCTATCGGCCCACCGATGCGGCCAATGCCCACCGCAACAGTATTGCCGCCTACACGGATGTATCCACGCATATCCTGCCCCAATGGCAGGTCGATGCCGCCGTGCGCGGCGAGGACTATCAGCAGCTTGGGGCGTCGGTCGACGGCACGCTGTCGACCCGCTATGACTTCAGCCCCGCGCTGGGGCTGCGCGGTTCGGCCGGCACGGGCACGCACGCGCCGACGCTGGTGCAGCAATACTACTCGGCGACCAACGTCACCACCGGTGGCGCGACCATCCAGATTCCGCTCGATTCGGCGGGCGCACGGGTACTCGGCGCGCCGGCGCTCAAAAACGAGACCTCGAAGCAGTTCAGTATTGGTTTTGTCGCACAACCGCTCACGGGGCTGCATGTGAGCGTGGACGCCTATCAGATCGACGTGAACAACCGCATCGTCGATTCAGGGCAGATTTCCGGCTCGCTGGCCGCAGCCGCCATCGCGGCCAACGGCACGGTGGTGCCCGCGGACGCCATCGACAACACCTACGCGCAGTTCTTCACTAATGGCGCGAATACCCGCACGCACGGCGTCGATGCCGCGCTGGACTATCGTTCGGACTTTGGCCGTTTTGGCCGCGTCGACTGGAATCTGAACGCCACCTACAATCGCACCACGATCCTCTCGGTCAATACCCCGGCATCGCTGGCGGCGGCGGGCGTGGCGGTGCTCGATGCGATCCAGGTCTCGAATCTCACCACGGCGACGCCGCGCATCGTGATTTCGGGAACGGGCGCCTATACCTATGGCCCCTGGCATGTGACGCTGCGCGAGACGTACTATGGGAAGTCGTCGCAGACCCAATGGGCGACCGACTATAGCGGCTTTTATGCCGACAATATCAACCCGGCCTTCATTACCGATCTGGACGTGGCGTATCGCATCACACCGCACACGACGATCGCCCTCGGCGCGAACAATCTGTTCAACAAGTATCCGAACCAGACCAATCCCAACGCGCGGCCAAACTACGATCTGTACCCGCATCTCTCGCCGTATGGCATCAACGGCGCGTATTACTATGCGCGACTGACCGTGGTGATGTGAGGCGCCCGCACTGAGCCGCGCGGCGGCTCAGTGCCGGTTTCCCCTGCCGGTTTTCCTTACGCCCAGAACACCAGCGCCCGCAATTCGATGCTGCGTCTGGGCGCCGCGTTTTCGGGCGTTTGCGGGTCTTCGAAGGCGGTGTGGGCGGTGAGCCGCGCCGTGCCGTCCTGCAACGAGTCGTAGATTTTCAGCAGCAGCGCTTCGTCGGGGCGCAAGCGCGGAAAGTAGAACCACCGATGAAGCGGATTCTGGAGGAACGAATAGGTCTCGCCTACCTTGTCGCGATACACGAGATCGGAGGCAATCAGGTCCTCGGGCGCGATCGAGCGTGCATCGCAGAGCGCCAGCGGCAATTGTTCGACCTCGCTCAAGGGCCGCCACAGGTTGATGATGGCGAAACGGCGTTGGAGGCGCTGATGGGCGTCGTCGGCGTCGAGATGATCGCGCACCCGCCGCGGCCCAGAAACGAAGGTCTGATCGTTATGCACGCGCCGTACCGGCTCGCGCAATGCCGCATTGGCGCGCGAGCCTTGTGCGCTGTCGCGCAGCGTGTGATCGAAGATGACGGCTTTGGCGGCGCCCGTGGCCGCACGCAGCAAGGCTTCGGCCTCTGGGTAATAGACGTTGCGGATCCGCGCGTCATCGCTGAAGTCGTCCAGCGCGCTGCGGTGCGCGACGAGCTGAAAGCCCTGGCGGTCGAGCTTGAGTTCACCGCTTTGCGCGAGCGGGCGCGCATCGTGAATCGTCACGCGGCGCGCTTCGAGTACGCCCGTTTGCCACGGTGTGCCTTCGGGCGGCTCAAAGGTGTAGTTCACCGGCCTGGACGTGCCGGGCGCGAGATAGTTGAGTTCGGCCTCGACCGCGTGATTGTTCGAAACAGCCGGCACAGTCGATGAGGCCGAAACAGCGGACGATTCCAGTTCCGATAGCACAGTGCTCATGAGGGCTCCGATCAAAACGGTTCGCGCCAGGGCCGCAGATCGATTTCCTGGGTCCACGCGCTGCGATTCTGTTGATGCAACTGCCAGTAGCTCCCGGCGATGGCGTCGATGTTGAGCAGCCCGTCCGGGCCCGCGTCGTTCGCGCGTTGCGGTGCCGCGCTGCGCAGCCGCTCGCCGTCGATGCCGCCGTCGATCACGACATGCGCGACATGCACGCCGCGCGGTGAGAACTCACGCGCGAGGCTTTGCGAAAGCGAGCGCAAACCGGCTTTGGCCGATGCGAATGCGGCAAACGGAGGCCGCCCGCGCAACGAGGCGGTCGCGCCCGTGAAGATCAGGCTGCCCGCGCCGGTGGCGCTGGTCGTGGCGTCGGGGGCGGCGAGTAGCAGCGGCAGGGCCGCCCGCGCGAAAACGAAGCCACCGAGCACATTGGTGCGCCACGCCTGTTCGAATTGCGCGGTCTCCAGTTCCAGCGTGGGGGCGCGCACGGCATTGCCCGCGTTGAAGATCGCGCTACGCAGCGTACCTTGCCCGCGCACCTGTGCGGCGATCTGCGCGATCTGCGCCTCGTCGGTCACGTCGGCGGCCGCCGCAACGGCGTGGCCGCCTTGCGCGCGTATTTCAGCGGCAATCGCCTCGATACGCGACGCCGTGCGTCCGGTAAGCACGACCGTATAGCCTTCGTTGGCAAAACGGCGTGCGAGCGCGGCGCCGAGTCCGGCGCTTGCGCCGACGCCGACAATCCAGGCAAGCGGCGCGGAAGAGGGGGAAAGTTCACTCATGATGATTCACGCTAGCGCCCGCGAGGCGATTTGGAAAAGAATGAAACGTCATATCGTTATCAGGCGTTGAAGGGATGCGTCGCCCATGCAAAAACTACGCGCAATGGGCGTAATCCTCACGCCCGGACGAGCCAGGCCGGCTACTGCGCCCGGCGGACATTGACGCGCGACGCGTGCCGCGCGTGCCAGGCCTCAGATCTTGCCCACCAGATCGAGCGAAGGGGTGAGGGTTTGTGCACCTGGCGTCCATTTGGCGGGGCAGACTTCGCCCGGATGAGAAGCAACGTATTGCGCGGCCTGCACCTTGCGCAGCAGTTCGTTCGCATCGCGGCCAATGCCGTTGTCGTGGATCTCGTAGAGCTTGATCTTGCCTTGCGGGTCGATCAGGAACGTGCCGCGCAGCGCCAGACCTTCCTCTTCGATCAGGACATCGAAGTTACGCGCAAGCGTAGCGGTAGGATCGCCGACGAGCGGGTACTGCACTTTGGCGATCGTCTCCGACGTATCGTGCCAGGCCTTGTGGGTGAAATGCGTATCCGTGGACACGCCATAGAGTTCCACGCCGAGTTTCTGGAATTCGCCGTAGTGATCGGCCAGGTCGCCCAGTTCGGTCGGGCATACGAAGGTGAAATCGGCGGGGTAGAACACCACCACCGACCACTTGCCCTTGAAGTTTTCTTCGCTGACCGGCACGAATTTACCGGCGTGATAGGCGGTTGCCTGGAACGGCTTGACCTGGGTGTTGATGAGAGCCATACGATATCCTTTTCAGTGTTGCGTTACCGGGTCGCCCGATGCATCTCTGGCGCAGCCATCACAGAGACTAGACGACACGCAGATGCTAGGGAACCGATCTTTTGATCGATGAAATTCGTGGACGCTGGAAAGCGCCGTTAGCGCGGGGCGCTAATCGGGCAGGCGATAGTGCGGGCATAGAGCGCGCATAGAGCACGTTACGCAGAATCGCCGAGCGGCATTCATCGGCGCGACAGGCCGGCACGATATCGTGTGGTGTCCGGCGAATTGCGGCATTGCGGTTCGCCGGTCTGGCGCGCGTGATGCGCGTGAGGTTCGCTTCAGACGCCTCGCGCGCGCAGGATCGCGTTGGCGAATTCGACGAAGCCCGCGCCGCCCGGTCCTGCCGTGACCCAGCGCGGCGCGACGGGAAGTTGCGGCAGGCAATCGACCACCGTACTCACGCCCACGGTGTGCCGGAAATAGCCGAACATCGGCGCATCGTTGGTCGAGTCGCCCGAATACGCCACGACTTCGGCGGCCGTGGCGGGCGCGACGCCATAGGCATCGGTCAGCACCCGCAGCGACATCGACAGCTTGTCATAGCCGCCCAGCCAACCCAGCACCCACAGGTTGTTGACCGTGGTGTCGGCGCCCGCGGCGCGCAACGCCGCGACAATCTGCCCGTCGCGCGAGGTGCCGGTGCGTTGCCAGGCGAGGCTGGCGAGACGGAACACCTGGTCGTCCGCGACGCACGCATCGGGCACGGCATCCGCCACCTGTGCCGCGATCGACGCGAGTCTGTTGCGCATCGCCGTCACGTCTGCTTCATCGGCCCACCACGAGCGCTCGATGCCGTGTCCCTGCGCGCAGCGCCGCATGAAAATGCCGCCGTTTTCGGCAATCACGCCGTCCACCGGCCACATGCGCGCCATCTGGTCGCCCCAGCCCGCGGGCGCGGCGGTGACGGGCATCACGCGCACACCGGCTGCCTGCAAGCGTTCGAGTGCATCGTAGGTGCTCGCAGCGAGGCGGCCCTGATACGTCAGCGTCTCGTCCATGTCGGTGAGAACGAACTGGACGCCGGAAAATTCACCGGCTGGCGCTAACGACAAGGACTGCATAAGAAGATCTCCATGATTCGATCAATTTTAGCGACAAAGGCATGGCGAAGGCGCCGCGCGCACACGCAAGCGTCATATCGCACTAGAGCTTGCCGGGGCGCGGGTCGGGCACGAAGCCGTCGCGGTTGGGCATGCGCACGGCCGCAAGCGTGCGTGCATCCAGCTTTGCATTGTCCGGCACGATGCCGTTGCGATTGAGGATCCAGGCGCTCAACGCATAGACCTCGTCCGCGCTCAACGACTGCGGCGCGTTGTAGGGCATCGCGCGGCGGATATAGTCGAACAGCGTGGTCGCATAAGGCCAGTAGCTGCCGACCGTGCGTTTGGGCGCGGCGCTCCTGAGCGTTCCCGCGCCGCCCACCAGCGGGTCGCCGATCAGCCCTTCGCCCTGCGCGCCGTGACAGGCCGCACATTTTTGCGCGAACACCCGCGCGCCGGTCTTGACGTCGCCGCTGCCGGGCGGCAGGCCGCGGCCGTCCGGCGCGACGTCGATGTTCCAGGGCGCGATCGCGGCTGCACTGAGCGGCGTGCCGATGTCCGCGACGACGCGTGGCGCGGCAGCCGTCTGCGCCGGCTTGCCGGTCGTGCAGGCAACCGCGAGCAGCATGGCGGCGAGGGC
>NZ_DASZJJ010000044.1:0-6797 GCF_035948235.1 Paraburkholderia sp.
CGCGGCCTGCGCGAAAGTGCCGCCGATCTCTCCTCGTTCCTCGTGGAGACGCTGCCAGCGATGAAGTTCATCCAGGCCAGCGGCCAGCAGGATGCGGAGCGTGCGCGACTCGAACGCTTCGGCGACCGCTATATGGATCGCCTGCTCAAGCTCCAGGTCACGGAATTCTTCACGCAGTCGGTGCCGGGTCTCTTCACGTCGATCTCGCGCGCCTGCGCGTTCCTGGTCGGCGGCTATTGGGTCGTGCAAGGCGAATGGAAACTGGGTGCGCTGATCGCGTTCACCACTTACCTGGGTATGGCCGTGGGCCCGGTAAAAAGCCTGCTAGGCCTGTATGTCGCGCTCCAGCGCATGACGGTGAGCCTCACGCGCGTGGTCGAACTTCAGCGCGAACCCGTCATCGTTCAGGAACCCGAAATACCGGCCACCGCACCGGAAAACAGCACGCTCGAATTCGACGACGTCTGGTTCTCGCACGAGGAGCGCGCGCACGGCGTTTTGCGCGGCGCGAGCGCCGTGCTGCCTGCGGGTCGCAAGATCGCGCTGGCGGGAGCCTCAGGCGCGGGCAAGTCCACACTGATCGACCTCGTGCAGCGCTTCTACGACCCGCAGCATGGTTCGCTGCGCCTGGGCGGCATCGATCTGCGCGACCTGCAACTGGACGACCTGCGCCGCCGCGTGGCCGTGGTGAGCCAGGATATCGTGCTGTTTCGCGGCAGCCTGGCCGACAACATCCGTTATGGCGCGCCGCACGCAAGCCGCGAGCAGATCGCGCTGGCCGCGCACGCGGCGCAGCTCGATGCGCTGGTGGCGACGCTGCCGGAAGGCCTCGACAGCCAGATCGGCGAGCGCGGCCAGCAACTTTCCGGTGGCCAGAAACAGCGTATCGCAATCGCGCGGGCGCTGTTGCAGGAGCCGTCGATTCTCGTGCTCGACGAAGCCACCTCCGCCGTCGACGAAGCCACCGAACGCGAGGTGATTGCCCAGATCGACACGCTATTCGCCACGCGCACGCGCATTCTCATCAGCCATCGCGCAGCCACGCTCGCGCATGCCGATCTGCATTTCGATCTGATCGATGGGCGACTGGTGATGCGCGAAGCGCAGGGAGCCGCGCATGAGCACTGAATTTCGCGTAGGCATTGTCGACAGCGGATATCGCGCCGATCAAAGCACGCGCGTGCATGCGGCAGCGGCTTTTGTACTCGACGTCGATATGCAGGTGCATCGGCGCGACGCGATAGCCGACCGGCTCGGTCATGGCAGCGCCGTGCTGGAGCGCATCGCCTTTAACGCACCCGAAGCACGCTTTTGCGTCGCGCAGGTGTTCCGCGAACGCGCGGCGACGACACCGTTGCAGATCGCCGAAGCGATACGCTGGCTCGTCGGTCAGGGCGTGCGCATCATCAACCTGAGCCTGGGCGTGCGTGCCGATCGCGCCGCGCTGCGCGAAGCCTGCGCGTTCGCCGTGGACGCGGGCGTGGTGGTTTGCGCGGCGAGTCCCGCGCAGGGCGACCCCGTGTTTCCATCGCGCTATCCCGGCGTCGTGCGCGTGACGGGCGACGCGCGCTGCGATGCCGCGCAGTGGTCGTGGCTTGATAGCACACAGGCCGAATTCGGCGCGCAGGTACGCGGTAACGGCGCTACGCAAGCCGGCGCCAGCATCGCCACGGCAGCCTTGAGCGGGCACGCCGCCGCGTGGCTCATGCGTCATCGCGACGCCGACCGCGACGCCCTGCTCGCCTGGCTGCGCGCGCACGCGGCCTTTATCGGCGTCGAAAGACGCACACACGCATCATGAGCGCCGCGCGCATCGTCGTCCTCGGTGCAGGCCCGGCGGGCGCAGCCGTGGCGCGTGCGCTCGCGGGCCTGGGCTACGCCGTGCAGGTGGTGAGCGACTGGCGGCGCTTCGACGCCGTCGAAGGCATGTCGCCGCGCGTCATAGAAGGCCTTCGCCATGCGGGCCTGCATCGCGCCGCCAATGCGGTCACAGGGCCGAGCGCGCGCACGACGCTCTGGAACGGCGTGCTGCAAACGCTCAACGCGGAATATCTGGTGGACCGCCGCGTGTTCGACGCCGCGCTGCGCGAGGATCTGCACAACGCGGGCGTCGAAATCGTCGAGGCCAATGTACGCAGCGTACAGACCTCGCCGTCCGGTCATGACCTCATGATCGAGACCAGTGACGGCCCTCTGTCCTTGCGCGCGGATTTTCTGGTGGAAGCGCGCGGCCGTCTCGCGCCGCTCATGCGCGACGCCACGCGCGGACCGCAAACCTTAAGTCTCCTTAACGTCTGGCAAGGCGAGCGCGGCGCGGCGGCTTCCGCCGTGGAAAGTCTCCAGGACGGCTGGGCGTGGATGGCGCGCCTACCCGATGGCCGCTGTTACTGGCAGATGACGCTTGACGTCGCCAGCGCCGAACTCCCGCAGCGCGACGAACTGCCCGCCTTCTGCGCGCGCATGCGCCGCGCGCCGCTGGCCAGCAACTTCTTCGCACACGATGCCGATACGAACGTGCGCCTGCACGCCCGCAGCAGCACCCCCACGCTGTGCGGGCGCACGGGCGCGCGCAACTGGCTGCGCGTGGGCGATGCGGCCATGGCCGTCGATCCGCTCTCGGGCAACGGCATTTTTCAGTCGCTTTCGTCGGCGCTTCAAGCACCCGCGGTGATTCATACGCTGCTCAGTTGCCCGGAACGCGCGTCGCTCGCGCTGCGCTTTCACCAGCAGCGTATCGAGCAGCTCTTCATGCGTTTCGCCCGCACCGGCCGCGACTTTTACGCGCTCGAACAGCGCTGGGCCGCACGGCCGTTCTGGGAGGCGCGACGCCTCTGGCCCGACGACGCGCCGCTGCACGTCAGCGCCGACTTCAACCAGCTCAATATCGAGCGCGCGCCGGTGATCGACGGAAACCTGATCGCAGAAGCCGATGTGGTCGTGAGCCCAGATCAGCCGCTCGGCGTGTGGCATTTGCAAGGCGTGCCGCTCGCGCCCATCGTCGAGGCGCTGCGCAAGCAGCCCGCCGAACACGTGCTGCGTTCGCTCGACGCCGATCAGGCGCGGCTCGTTCGGCATTGGCTCGACGCGCATGGGTATTCGCCGGTGCGGGCGTGAAGTCGAACGCGAACATCTAACTCGACAAAAAACTGACGTATCCGCTGTAAAACGCGATTCGTTTCCATACATCGCTGGACTTCGAAGCATCGCGCAGCTTCGCATCATCGCTTCGCGTTCCTCTCTATACTCGTGCGCGTGTGCAACGTGCCGCGCGCGGCGCCTCGCACACGTTCCGCCCAGTCTCGCCCGCATTGCCTCGAATCCCGGATGCCACATTTCATGTGACGCGCTTGCCGTGTCCACATAGTGACATTCGTCTCCCAGCGTGATTCCCCTCCAGCCTCAACCAGGAGCGCTACTGATGAGCACGTTCACCACCCGCGATGGCACGTCGATCTATTACAAGGATTGGGGCAGCGGTCGCCCGGTCGTCTTCAGCCACGGCTGGCCGTTGTCCGCCGACGCCTGGGACGCGCAGATGCTGTTTCTGCTGCAGAAAGGCTTTCGCGTGATCGCGCACGACCGTCGCGGCCACGGCCGCTCGGAACAGCCGGCCAAAGGCAACGACATGAACACCTGGGCCGACGATCTGGCCGAGTTGCTCGACAAGCTCGACGTAAAGGACGCCACGCTCGTCGGCCACTCGACGGGCGGTGGCGAAGTCGCGCGCTATATCGGGCGCCACGGCACGAAGCGCGTGGCGGGCGCGGTCCTGATCGGCGCGGTGCCACCCATCATGATCAAGAGCGAGCAGAATCCGGGCGGCCTGCCCAAGGAAGTGTTCGACAACATTCGCAAAGGTGTCGTCGATAACCGCTCGCAGTTCTTCAAGGATCTGGCGGTGCCGTTCTACGGTTTCAACCGCAGCGGCGCGAAGACCTCGCAGGGCACGATTGACTCGTTCTGGCAGCAGGGCATGTGGGGCGGCGTCCTCGCGCTCTATGAATGCGTACACGAATTCTCGGAAGTCGATTACACCGAGGACCTGAAGAAGTTCGACGTGCCCACGCTGATCCTGCACGGCGACGACGACCAGATCGTGCCGATCGACGATGCAGGCAAGCTCTCCGCCAAAATCGTCAAGGACGCCACGCTCAAGATCTATCCGGGCGCGCCGCACGGCATGTGCACGACCGAGGCCGACAAGGTCAACGCCGATCTGCTCGAGTTTCTGAACCGCAAGTAAGCCAAACGCGACGCCGCCGTCTCGAAGCGCACCCTGCCGGCGGCGGCCGCCCTTCCTCCCTCTGCGGTCCGATCGCGGCCGGTCAGATTTGCCTGTGCCCAGACGCACCTTGCGCACGTCAATATCCCACTAAACGACCAGGAAATGAGACCGCGCATCCAAGGTCTGCGGCAATAAATTCTTCTATAAGAGTGGCCGATTAACCTCGTATCAGACAAGGGTCTTCACTAGCTTGACAAATAATGAATAGATAAAAATTAAAAACATCCATCACGGGGACAGATTACCGGATTCAGCGCAAAACCCCTTATACAACAGGACTTTGGCGCGATAACGTTTTCAGCGCTTAGTCGGACGATTGGGGCCAGGACGCCGTTTTTTGCGCCGAACTCCACCGCGCAACGCAATTCCACAATATGAAATTCATGTCGATCTCGGCCCCGGCCCATCGGAAATTGAGGCAAAATCCAGGTGTTTCGCCGACTGCGCGCAGCCGGTGGTGTTACCACCTCGTTTAACGATCCCGCCAAGAAGCCGATGAGTACCCAGCAACCCACCATCATCTATACCCTGACCGATGAAGCGCCGCTGCTTGCCACCAGCGCGTTTCTGCCGATCATCCGCACCTTCGCTGCGCCGGCCGGCGTGAACGTCGAGACCAGCGATATCTCCGTGGCGGGCCGCATCCTCGGTGAATTCCCCGAATTCCTGACCGAAGAACAACGCGTGCCGGACAACCTGGCTGAACTGGGTCGTCTTACCCAGCTGCCGGAAACCAACATCATCAAGCTGCCGAACATCAGCGCATCGGTGCCGCAGCTCGTCGCAGCCATCAAGGAACTCCAGGGCAAGGGCTACAAGATCCCCGATTTCCCGGAAGATCCGAAGACCGACGACGAAAAGTCCATTCAGAAGCGCTATTCGAAGTGCCTCGGCTCGGCCGTGAATCCGGTCCTGCGCGAAGGCAACTCGGACCGCCGCGCACCGCTGGCCGTCAAGAACTACGCGAAGAAGCACCCGCACAGCATGGGCGAGTGGAGCATGGCTTCGCGCACCCACGTCGCGCACATGAAGCACGGCGACTTCTATCACGGCGAAAAGTCGATCACGAACGACAAGGATCGTGAAGTTCGCATGGAGCTCGTCACGAAGAGTGGCGAAACCATCGTGCTCAAGCCGAAGGTCAAGCTGCAAGCCGGCGAAATCGTGGACAGCATGTTCATGAGCAAGAAGGCCCTGCTGGCTTTCTACGAAGACCAGATGGAAGACGCGCGCAAGACCGGCATCATGCTCTCGCTGCACGTCAAGGCGACCATGATGAAGGTTTCGCACCCGATCGTGTTCGGCCACGCTGTGCGCACGTTCTACAAGGACGCGTTCGCCAAGCACGCCAAGCTGTTCGAACAACTGGGCGTGAACGTCAACAACGGCCTCGTCGATCTGTACACGAAGATCGAAACGCTGCCGGAATCGCAGCGCGAAGAAGTTATCCGCGACATGCACGCGTGCCACGAGCACCGTCCGGCGCTGGCGATGGTCGATTCGGCCAAGGGCATCTCGAACCTGCACGCACCGAACGACGTGATCGTCGACGCATCGATGCCCGCCATGATCCGCGCAGGCGGCAAGATGTGGGGCGCCGACGGCCGCCCGGCCGACACGAAGTGCCTGATTCCGGAAAGCACGTTCGCGCGCATCTACCAGGAAATCATCAACTTCTGCAAGACCAACGGCGCATTCGACCCGAAGACCATGGGCACAGTGCCGAACGTCGGCCTGATGGCGCAAAAGGCTGAAGAGTACGGCTCGCACGACAAGACCTTCGAAGTCCCGCAGAACGGTACGGCACGCATCGTTGACAACGCAACCAACGAAGTGCTCGAGTCGCTCACGCAGGAAGTCGAGCAAGGCGACATCTGGCGCATGTGCCTCGTGAAGGACGCGCCGATCCGCGACTGGGTGAAGCTTGCCGTCACGCGCGCAAAGAACTCGAACACGCCGGCCGTGTTCTGGCTCGACCCGTATCGTCCGCACGAAAACGAAGTGATCAAGAAGGTCGAAGAGTACCTGAAGGATTACGACACGAACGGCCTGGACATCCAGATCATGTCGCAAGTGCGCGCGATGCGTTACACGCTCGAGCGCGTGATCCGCGGTCTGGACACGATTTCCGTCACGGGCAACATCCTGCGCGACTACCTGACCGACCTGTTCCCGATCATGGAACTGGGCACGTCGGCGAAGATGCTGTCGATCGTTCCGCTGATGGCCGGTGGCGGCATGTACGAAACGGGCGCAGGCGGTTCGGCTCCGAAGCACGTGCAGCAGCTGGTGCAGGAAGACCACCTGCGCTGGGACTCGCTCGGCGAATTCCTCGCGCTGGCGGTGTCGCTGGAAGACCTCGGCATCAAGACGAACAACGCGCGCGCCAAGCTGCTCGCGAAGACGCTCGACGCCGCAACCGGCAAGCTGCTCGACAACAACAAGGGCCCGTCGCCGAAGACCGGCGAGCTGGACAACCGCGGCAGCCAGTTCTATCTGTAGATGTACTTGG